>CAIPFY010000001.1 GCA_903864435.1 uncultured Chloroflexota bacterium
CGCTGCGGCTCGATCTCCTCGCGCACCAACAACTGCGCGTTGCGCGTCAACTCCTGCCGCTGCACGTTCAGCTCTTGCAGCTGGTTCGCCCGCGCTTCCGCCGTCGCTTCATCACGCGCCGCCAGCAGTTCATAGGCAATCATGGCATCTGCCAACCGCCCCGCCGCGTTAATGCGCGGGCCGATGGCATAACCGATGGTGGTCGCGGTCACTGTCCCCGGTTCCACGCCGGCCACCTTCAACAGCGCACTTACCCCCGGTCGTTCAGCGCGATTGAGTATCATCAGCCCGCGCTTGACCAGTGCGCGATTCTCGGCGCTGTTCAGCGGTGCCAGATCAGCCACCGTGCCAATGGCCACCAGATCAAGATAGGCTTCGAGGTTCAGCGGCGGTTCGCCCTTCGCCCAGCCTTTGCCATTGGCAGCCACAGTCAGGGCTTCCGCCAACCGGTAGGCCACCCCTACGCCGGCCAGCATCTTCTCTGGATACGGGCAACCGGACTGTTTCGGGTTAATCACCGCCAGCGCATCCGGCAGTTCCGGCCCAATCGAGTGATGGTCGGTCACGATCATATCCAGTTTGGCGGCACGCCCCGCCAGCACCTCGTCAATTGAGCGAATGCCGCAGTCTACCGTGACCACCACCTTCGCGCCTTCTGAGGCCAATTTTTCCAACGCCTGCACATTTAGCCCGTAGCCTTCATCCACACGGTTCGGGATATAAGGGCGCACCATCTGCTCTGTCACCTCATCCGGCACATCTTTATGGCGGCGGTGATACAACGCCCGCAGCACTTCGACCATCAGCACAGTTGAAGTCACGCCGTCCGCATCGAAATCGCCATACACCACAATCGGCTCTTTGCGATCTATGGCGCGTAATAGACGTTCTACAGCTTTTTCGAGGTCTTTGAGCTGCGTTTTGCGGTTGAAAGGCTGGCTGGCATAGGTTTCAGCACGAAGGAAATTGACAGCCTCCTGAGGGTCATCAAAACCACGCTTATACAGAATACGCGCCACAATATCACGTAACCCCAGTGCGCGGAATTGCTGGAGACGATCTTCGCTTAGGCTACTGGTGGGTTCAATCCAACGTTTGGGGAGGCTAGACACAATCCAATCCGTCTCTTAAGATAGTTTCCACGACCTCCCCCATCAGGGTACAAAAGGGTCGCAGGCTTGAAAGGGGTAGTATAGCCATTTCGCCTCGCCCATACAACCATTACAGGAGTAGCTGCATGGCAAAAATCGTCTTTATGGGAACCCCTGATTTCGCGGTTCAGACGCTTCAGGCGCTTATCGCCCATCATGACGTGATCGGCATCGTCACCCAACCGGATCGCCCCGCAGGGCGCAGTCGTCAAATACAGCCCTCGCCCATCAAACAGGTTGCCGTCAACGCGGGTATTCCCGTGCTGCAACCGGAGCGCATCCGCCGTCCCGAAGCCATCGCCGAGCTTAAACAGTGGTCGCCCGATGTCTATATCGTGGCGGCCTTCGGTCAGATTTTGCCGCAAAGCATACTGGACATCCCGCCGCACGGTTCGGTAAACGTCCATGCCTCGCTGCTCCCTCGCTGGCGCGGCGCAGCCCCCATTCAGGCCGTGATTCGCGCAGGGGACGCCGAAACAGGCGTCACGATCATGAAAATGGACGCAGGGCTGGATACCGGCCCGATGCTACGTGCCCGTGCCATCCCCCTAGCGCCGGATGAAACGGGAGCCTCGTTGCACGACAAACTGGCGGCGCTGGGTGCTGATCTGCTCATCGAAACCCTGCCCGACTATTTGAACGGCGCGATCACCCCGCAACCGCAGGACGCTACCCGCACCACTTATGCCCCCATGATGAAAAAAGAGGAGGGCAGCATTGATTGGACGCAACCCGCGCCGGTCATCGAGCGCCTGATTCGTGCGTTTACCCCGTGGCCGGGAACTTATACGCAGTGGAACGGGCAGTTGTTGAAGGTTTTGAGCGCAAGCGTGATGACAGGCAGTGCCCATCCGGGGCAAATTGTGTCCACCCGCGAAGGCGTGGCAGCAGGCACCGGGGACGGACTACTGCTCCTACGGCAAATTCAGCTTGCGGGGAAAAAAGCGATGTCCGCCGACGAATTTGCGCGGGGTCACGCCGATTTCATAGGCGGCATACTGACGGCCTGATCGCCCTCAAAAACGAAGCGCAGGGACGGCATTAAATCGCTGGCCTGCTTGATCGGCGCTTCGCAGTCCATCAGAAGGTAACGAGCAGCCCGCTTCGGAAAAGCATGTGTGTAGCTTGCCATCCGAAGCTGCTGCTTGCCCACTTCGGCATACCCATCCTTCACGCCGATGTGACCGGATACCAGCACACGCTGTTCGACAGAACCCTGTTCGCTAAAGTATTGCAGGAAGTTCTTAACCGTTTTGAGATAAGCCGCTTCACCGCCTTCCAGTTCGTTCTGCGAAAACAGCGTATTCCACATCAGGTCGAAATCGGTATTTTGACCACTCAAGAACAGGACTCGTAGCAAATCGTTGTAACGGGGATCATCCGCGCCGCTCACCGCCAGATACCGCTTGGCCTGCTCTTCATACGAGATGCCGGTGAAATGCGAATACCCGCGCTGCAAACTGGCAATGTCGAACTTCTTCAATTCGCCATCGGCCATTTTGATGAGGTCGGCATGATTAATGCTATTCAGCCGTTCCACATGCTTAACGGATGCCACATCAGAATGTGCGCCGGCGTGGGTAAACAGAACGCCGGCTTTTGTCCGCGCAAAGAAAGGCAACGTGGACAAAAACTGAACGACATCCTTACGCCGGAAAGGAGTCTTATACCGCTGATCCAAACGGGTCAACATAGACTCGAAGCGCGGGGTGTATTCAATCGCCCCTTTCGCCAGCGTCAGGCCGTAAATGTGGGGCAATTCGTGGTTGCCCAGCAGCATCACCACCCGTTCACTGCCCAATTCGGCCTGCAAGCTCATCACATCCAGAATGGCATCGAGGCTTGAATCGCTCTCCTCATTGCCTTCGCTGTGAATGAGGTCGCCGCACAGAATCAGGTGGTCAACCGTACCTTTCGCGGCAAGCGTTAAGAACTGATCCCGCAAACGGCGGTATACATCCCATGCGCCATGCAGGTCTGTCACCACCATTGCCATTCCGCCGCCGACATCCGCTATACGCTGGGTCATGAAACCTCACTCAGAACACAACAGGGGCGAGTGGTTGGCTCGCCCCAGAGCAAACTGCACGATACTGAGGATTAAAGCCTAGTAGCCTAAAATACTCACAACATCTTGAACGGCTTTGGCGCTGACTTCCATCATGGCCTTTTCTTCGTCGTTCAACTGCATCTCGATCACGCGCTCCACACCCTTCGAGCCGAGGATGGTCGGAACGCCGATGTACAGATCGTTGTAGCCATACTGCCCCTTGAGCAGCACTGCCGACGGGATCACGCGCTTCTGATCGCGCAGGATGGCCTCGACCATTTCCACCGTGCCCGCCGCCGGAGCGTACCACGCGCTCACGCCGATCAGCTTCACGATTTCACCGCCACCGTTGCGGGTGCGCTGAATGATCGCCTGAAGTTTGTCCTCCGCCATCAGTTCGCGCACCGGAATGCCGGCCACCGAGGTGTGGCGAGGCAGCGGAACCATCGTGTCGCCATGACCGCCCAGCACGATGCCATGAATATCCCGCACGCTCACGCCCAATTCCTGAGCGATGAACGCCTTGTAACGGGCGGTATCCAACGCGCCGGCCTGGCCGATGACGCGCTCCGCAGGGAAGCCGCTTTCGTTCAGCACGACATGGCACATCGCGTCTAGCGGGTTTGAAACGACGATCAAAATCGCGTTGGGCGAGAACTTTGCCACCTGACGGGTCACTTCGCCCACGATGCGCTGGTTGGTCTTGACCAACTCATCACGGCTGGGGAACTGCCCGGTCACGGGGTCTTTCTTGCGGGGGACGCCTGCCGTAATCACGACCACATCCGAATCAGCGGTGGATTCGTAATTGTTCGAGCCAACAATATTCACATCCAGCTTCATCACCGGGGTTGCTTCCTGTAGGTCAAGTGCCTTACCCTGCGGCATCCCCTCAACGATGTCAACCAGTACCACGTCCGCCAATTCACGACTAGCGATCCAGTGCGCACAGGTCGCGCCCACATTACCAGCGCCAACAATTGTAACTTTACTACGAGCCATGCTTTTTTGCTCCATTGGACAAACCGATTCAAACATGTAGATTATAACATGAAACGAGCTTACCCCAATGGAATAAGCTCGGTTTCTTCACAATGGTCTTAGCGAACGCTCAGGCCTACTCGTGGCGATCCAACCATTCCGGTTCGCTCCACAAGCTGGAGAGCAGCAGTTCGCGGACAGCAAGGAATTCCTTCGGCAGCCGATCGTACAGCTTGATAAAGAGTTCCTCGTGCGAGAGAACTTCGGTCTTCCACGCTTCTTTGTCGGTGGACATCACCTTGTCGTAGTCCTCGCGGCTGAAACTTTCCAGCCCCTTCCAGTTCAAATCATCGTACAGCGGCACGCGCCCCAGCGGTGTTTCAGCGCCCGCCGCACGGGTGCGAGTACGGGACACGATCCATTCCAACACGCGCATGTTCTGCCCGAAACCCGGCCACAGGAACTTGCCGTTTTCGTCCTTGCGGAACCAGTTCACGATGAAAATACGCGGCGGGTTGGAAAGATGCCGACCAAAGCGCAGCCAGTGGTTGAAATAGCTCGCCATGTGATAGCCGCAGAACGGCAACATGGCGAACGGGTCACGGCGCACCTCACCGATCTTACCCGCAGCGGCGGCGGTCATTTCCGAACCCATTGTCGCGGCGTAGTAGACGCCATACGTCCAGTTGAACGCTTGGAACACCAGCGGAGCCACCGTGCTGCGGCGACCGCCAAACACGAACGCCTTGATCGGCACGCCCGCCGGATTCTCCCATTCGGAGTCAATCGAAGGACACTGCGAAGCCGGTGCGGTGAAGCGTGCGTTCGGATGCGCGGCTTTGCGCCCGCAATCCGGCGTCCACGCCTGCCCCTGCCAGTCAATCAACGTAGCAGGCGGCACATCGGTCATGCCTTCCCACCACACATCCCCTTCCGGGGTCAGGCCGACATTGGTGAAAATGGTGTTCCGTTCGATGGTCGCCATCGCATTCGGGTTGGTCTTGACGTTCGTCCCCGGCGCAACGCCGAAGAAACCCGCTTCGGGATTGATGGCATACAACTGTCCATCATCCCCGGTCTTAATCCATGCAATGTCGTCGCCAACCGTCGTGACCTTCCAACCTTCAAATCCCTCTGGCGGGATGAGCATGGCGAAATTGGTCTTGCCGCAGGCGCTAGGGAATGCCGCGCCGAGATAGGTCTTTTCACCGGTCGGTGCTTCCACACCGATCAACGCCATGTGTTCCGCCAGCCACCCCTCATCACGCGCAATGTTCGATGCGATACGCAGGGCAAAACACTTCTTGCCCAGCAGCGCATTGCCGCCGTAACCGCTGCCATACGACCAGATCGAGCGTTCTTCGGGGAAATGAACGATGTACTTGTTGGCGGCCTCGCGCTGGCACGGCCACATCACATCCTGCTGACCGGCTTCCAACGGCGCACCGACCGAGTGCATACAGGGGACGAACGCGCCATCTTCGCCGAGTACGTCATAAACGGCCTTGCCCATGCGGGTCATAATCCGCATGTTGACCGCGACATAAGCCGAATCACTGATTTCCACGCCCACATAAGCGATGGGCGATCCCAGTGGCCCCATGCTGAACGGAACGACGTACATGGTGCGCCCGCGCATACAACCGTCGAAAATACGATCTAACGTCCGGTGCATCTCCAGCGGGTCTACCCAGTTATTGGTAGGGCCGGCTTCATTGCGGCTCAAGCTGCAAATGAAGGTGCGATCTTCCATACGCGCCACATCGCTCGGATCAGAACGGGCGAGAAAGCTGTTCGGGCGCAGTTCGTCGTTCAGCCGGATGAAGGTGCCGCTTTGCACCAATTCCTCACAAAGCTGGTCGTATTCTTCTTGCGAACCATCGCACA
>CAIPFY010000002.1 GCA_903864435.1 uncultured Chloroflexota bacterium
CAATGTGAATGAAGGTGAGCGTATCCGCATTCGTTTCGTGCTGGATGCGACCCAGAGCGCGGCGCGACTGCTGGACGGGTGGTACATTGATGATATTCGCATCGAGTTCCGCCAACCGCGTGTGTTCGGTTTGCCGTTCTTTGATGCGGCGCAGAACACGTCTAACTGGGTGACGGAAGGCTCGTGGGGGCTGGCGCCGGATTACTGGCGTGGCTCTGGCGGCGGCCCGGCGGCACTTGGCCCCAGCACCTACAACTACTGGTTCTTTGATTGTATCCAGTGGATGATGAATCCAGCACGCACTGCTCCGCAGACGGGGGATACCAGCGCGATTGTGTGTACGACCAGCAATACGAATACCTTCCTGAACGCGATACCGCGCACGATTGCCGATACTACGAGCTGGTTGACATCACGCCCCGCATGGACAACGCCCAACTACTACCTGTCTGGAACGGTCACGTCGGTGAATAACGACTTCGGCACCAGCACGCGCCCAACGGGTGCTGCAACTGGCAGCGCGGGCAATACATGGGACAATCATTTCATGGGGCGCTGGATACGCCCGATCAGCGTACAGTCCGGGGAGTTCACGTTTATCACAACTTCGGATGATGGCGTGCGGGTGCGTTATGAAACGCCTACAAATTCAGCGCCTGCTGGCTGGAACATCATCAACAACTGGACGACGCACGGGCGTACCGTCAATCTGGCGACTGTGAGTCTGGTGGCGGGCGATTACACGCTGGTGATGGAGTGGTTCGAGTATGACGGCTCGGCAGCCATCATCCTTCAGGTGGGCAATAACAACTTCTCGTTCAGTGATAGCCCGAAGGCCGGCGCCGGAGATACCTTCCCGCAGGTGATGAGTACCTCGTATGGCAACTCCTCGCTGCTGCTGGATGGCGTGTTGAACCTGAACAATCCCGGTATTGCGACCGCGCTGTGGATACCACGACTGTACTACTACACCTACTACGATCTAGGTTCCGGTGCGTCTGCGAGGGTTGAAGTGAGCATTGATGGTGGCTTTACATGGATTCAGACCAATCTTGGTTCAAACTGCCCCACCGGTGTCAGTTGTAACTCGACCATCAGCGGTACCACCTTCCGGTTGCCAACGGGTTCCAACCCGCAGGACTGGCAGTTGAGATCGAGCGATCTGCGTACTTATGTCAACAAGAACATCGGGTTGCGTTTCCGGTTGGTGACGGGCAGCGATGTGCGTGATGGGTGGTGGATTACCGATCTTCAGGTGAACAACTAACCCCTTCGGGTGTACGCTTTGTGAGCAGCATAGGGGGCTTCGGCCCCCTTTTGCTTGTGTTGTGTGGCTCACTTTGCTTTTTCTTATCGAAATCCTATGGTTTGGTCTGATAGATTCCTGATAAACTAGGGGAAATCCATAACCTGATCGAGGGGATGATTGTGACGGCTATGTGTGAAATGCAGCCAATGGGGCATCTGTTCGTCTTAGTTGGGCCGCCGGGTGTGGGCAAAAACGCCATCATGAAACCCGTAATGGAACGAACCGGCCATCTTGTACAACTGCCGACTGCCACGACACGCGACATCCGACCAACGGAGCAAGAAGGGCGCGAACATTTTTTCCTCACCCCCGAAGCGTTTAATCGCCTTATCCGCGATAAGGCTTTGATTGAACACCAAGAAGTTCACGGCAATTTGTACGGTATGCGCCGCGACACGGTGAACGATGCCGTCTGGGATGCGGAGTGCGACCGGATTGCCGATGTGGATGTGCTGGGTGCGCTGGATTTGAAGGAACTGCACCCGGATAATGTCACCCTGATTTTCGTCAAGCCGCCGTCTGTAGAGGTGCTGCGCGACCGCATGAACGAGCGCGGCGAAACGGGTGAATCCATCGAGAAACGCATGAAGCGCGTGGATATGGAACTGAGTTTGGCTGAAAAATGCGATTACCTCGTCATCAATGATGTCTTTGAGGATGCGGTTGAGGTGGTTTGCAGCATTGTGGTGGCCGAACGCAGCCGACGCGCCATGCTCCAACTTCGTATGCAACAGGCGGTGACTGCCTGACTCGTGTGGCGCACCCGCGCTCATGCAAGGAAACCTCACATGACTGATCTTACATTCTGGCAGGCGCAGGGTGCTGAACTTGCGCCGGATGGTATTCCGCTGCATTTTGGCAACCCGCACGACGAGTTTGTGGCGGCACTGGAACGCGCTGTGTTGATGGAACGTTCTCATGAAGGGCGGTTGCTGATCGAAGGACGCGACCGCCTGTCATTACTTCAGCGCATTTCCACCAATCATGTGCTGTCGCTGCGGGAGAACGAAGGCTGTGCCACGCTGTTTACGAACCCCAACGGGCGCATTATTGACCGGATGATGGTTTATCATCGTGGTGAACAGGCGCTTATTCTGACCGAACCGGGGCGGGGTGAAGCGGTGCGCGGCTATTTGCAGCGGCAGATATTCTTTAACGATGACGTGCGGCTGAATGATCTGTCGTCCAGTACACGGTTGCTGGCGCTGCACGGCCCGCAGGCCGATTCGGTCGTGGCGGCTTATACCGGACTCGCGCTGGAGGGGGTGCCGCTTTTTGCCGTCGTTACGGTTGAGAAGCACAACGCTCGTCTGACGTTTGTGCGGCGCAAAAGCCTGAGTGTCGTTCACTGGGCGGTTTTAGTCCCGCAGTCGGTTGTCCGCGAAGTGTGGGACGGGCTGTGCGCCGCCGGAAGTGTCCCCGCCGGATCACTGACTTACAATGTGCTGCGAATCCGGGCGGGGCGTCCCGGCGTTGGACGCGAGTTGAGTCTGGACTATATTCCGCTGGAAGCAGGCTTGTGGGACGAAGTGAGCTTCAACAAGGGCTGCTATACCGGGCAGGAGATTATCGCCCGTATGGAAAGCCGGGGACGGCTGGCAAAGACGCTGGTGCATCTGCGTCTGGCGGCATTTGTGGAGTCGCCTGCCGCGCTGGTGGGCGAGGATAAGACGGTTGGAACGCTGACCAGCAGCGTGCTGGCTCCTGATGGGGTTGTGTACGGGTTGGGATTTGTGAAGGTCGGGGCAGCCGTCCCCGGTCACATACTCGCGGCGGGCGCGGGGCGCATCCGTGCCGAAATCACCGCGTATGCCGGGTCACAGCCGCCCATCGCGGGCGAGTGAGCGCCGGACGCGGCTAGGACGGCGGCGGGCTGTCGAGGAACAGCGACCACCACAACTGCCAGTTTTCGGCCTGCGGCGGGGTGGTCTGTGGAGCAACCGCCTGTTCAGGGATGGGAGTGGCTTCTAAACTGTTCACCGAAGGAACCGGCACGATCAAAACCTCGCCGGGGCGAACCATTTTCCCTTCATCATGCGCCCATGCTTCCACATACGAATCGCTCTGCACATAATCGCGTTCTTCGATGAGATCGGATTGTTCGCGTTCGAGGCGTTCGATTTCATCTGTGACCTGCTGGTATAGCAGACTTAAGGGCTGGCCGGCGGCGACTAGACTGGTGAAATTCAAGCCGAGGATGAGGCCGATGGCAAGGATGGCTGCAAACATGATCTGTAGACCGGAAAGCTGACCGGTGCGTTTGCGGGTGGGCTTGGGGTCGGGGGTCATGGCGGCTGCACGATCCTCATGCGGGAAGCAGACTGTTACGGGCTATTGTCTCACAGTCGGCGCACAGTGGCAACAAAAAACCCGGCTTTGAACCGGGTTTTTGTTGTGCCGAAGGTGGGAGTCGAACCCACACTCCAGTAATAGGAACTACGCCCTGAACGTAGCGCGTCTGCCAATTCCGCCACTTCGGCGTGCGGTGTGCATATAGTAGCAAAAATCCGCCGTGTGTCAACACCAAAGTTCGAGGAAATTTCGCCGTACCGGGACTGTTTTGGGGATTGGTGTTACAGATTGCTAACTTTGTGTGAATTATTTCAAACCGCTATTCCAAAAAATGCGAACTTCTATAAGATGTAATAGACACAAAACACTGGTAATGCGTGCTTTATTTTAATCGCACCTATTGCTGGTGGGTTCGTTACGTTTTATCGGTCGTTTCATGTTGTGGAATGTGCGAAGTATTCATCTCTTTTGCTTCTGGCATTTCACCAAGAAGGATGATGTGTGATGAGAAATGTGTTTATGGTTCCGCCCCCCCGGTGCAAGCGCCCCCGAACGTTGGAAAGCGGACAGGGATTGCTGGAGTATGCCCTGATCCTCATTTTTGTGGCGATTGTGGCGATTGTGGTGGTGAGCAACGTTGGAACAAGTGTATCCAATGTGTTCCAGACCGTGACCTGCAATCTGCAAGACCCTACGCAATGCGGCACGCCGGTTGCGGCTAATCCCACCGCGTCGAATGGCACAGGCACGCCTTCTGGTAACGGTTCGGCAACGCCGAATGGCACAGGCACGCAAACGCCGACCGTTACCGTGACGGGGACGCTGACTGTGACTGCGACTGTCACCAATACGCCGACCAGCACACAGGGCGCACCGACGGTTGTCCCGACGACGGTTATGCCGCCGACGACCGTTCCGACGAGCATTCCGCCGACAGCGGTTCCAACGAGTATTCCGCCGACGACTGTCCCAACGGTTGCTCCCACCAGCACTACCTCCAGTGGTGGCGGTTCTGGCGGCGGCACGGGCGGCGGTTCCGGTTCGGGGGGGGGTGCTGCCACTTCCACACCCAGTAATGCGCCGCCGGTGATGAGTCCGGTTAGTGCGCAAAGTGTGAGCGAAGGCCAAACGCTAATCGTGAACCTGAGTTCGACCGATCCGAATGCGAACGGCTTGACCTATTCGGTCACGGGTCTGACCAACACATTTATGAGCTTTACCGACAATGGGGATGGCACGGCGGCCCTCTCACTGGCACCGGGATTTAGCCATGCGGGGACGTACTCGATTTACATCAGTGTTGGGACGGCGCGGGCGGGTTTGCGAACCAGACGATCCAGATTATCATCAACAATGTGGTGCTGGATGCGGATGCTGATGGTATTGAGGACTCGCTGGACAATTGCCCGAATGATGCCAACGCCAGCCAGACCGATTGGGACGCCGATGGCGAAGGGGATGCCTGTGACGGTGAATACCATCTGCGCTTCGGTTCGGCGGGCAATTTAACTGGCTCTAACGGGATTACCTATAGGGCTGCGACCGCAACATCGGATGGGACAATCTACGCCGTTACTAATACAGGAATCACGGGAATTACCGATCCAGATGTTTGCCAGACCATGATTGAAGCCCGCACTGGCAATACGGGAAAGAACATCACCATTAGCTTCACCAGCTTGCCTAATGGTAATTATGTGGTCACTTTCTATCTTGTCGAGGCACGCACCAGCCGGCAGGGTGAATTCGACATCATGGTTGAAGGAATCAAGAAGTTCAGTAAATATATGCCGGATGATGTCGGGTACAAAATTGCACATAAGGTGACTGCCAGTGCGCAGGCGATTGTTGGCTCAACGCTCAATCTGGAACTAACCCGCACTAATGGCATCCCCAGCCTGTGTGCGATAGACATCGTGAAACAATAAGCGCGTTCTGGACGGGCTTGGGAAGGGCAGGGTTTTGAATCCTGCCCTTTTTTTGTTTGATGGGTACGTTTCTTTTGTGAACAGTGGCAAGAATTGAGGTGCGTGCTAGACTTCGGTTGTACCGTAAGGAAAAACACCATGTCTACACTACTTATCAAGAATGTTCATACGCTTATCACAATGGATTCAGGCCGCCGCGAACTGCACGATGCGTTCCTATTTGCGCGGAATGGCATCATCGAGGCGGTTGGGAGCGCCGCTGAAGTGCCCCAGAGCGCCGATACTGTGCTGGACGGGTCGGGGCGGGTCGTTATTCCGGGGTTGGTGAACACCCACCATCACATGTACCAGACGTTGACGCGGGTGCTGGCGCAGGACAGCGAACTATTCGGCTGGCTGAAAACCCTGTATCCGATCTGGAGCCGGCTAACCGGCGAGTCGGTGTATGTTTCTGCTAAGCTGGCGATGGCTGAACTGATGTTATCCGGTTGCACCACGTCCAGCGACCATCTGTATATCTACCCGAACGATGTGCGCTTGGATGATGAAATTCGCGCCGCACAGGATATTGGCATTCGCTTTCATGCCGCACGGGGTTCGATGAGCCTCGGCGAAAGCAAGGGCGGTTTGCCGCCTGATGCAGTCGTTGAGGAAGAAAGCGCAATCTTGCGCGATACGCGGCGGGTGATCGAACAGTACAATGATCCTCAGCGCCATGCCATGCTGCGGGTGGTGGTCGCCCCGTGTTCGCCTTTCAGCGTGACCCGCGACCTGATGCGCGAGGCGGCGGCGCTGGCGCGGAGCTACGGCGTGAGCCTGCACACACATCTGGCGGAGAACGCGAACGATGTGGCTTACAGTCTGTCGCAGTTCGGCTATCGCCCCGGCGACTATGCCGAGGATGTGGGTTGGGTGGGACAGGATGTGTGGCACGCGCACTGCGTCAAACTGGAATCCAGCGAGATTGGCCTGTTCGCCCGCACCGGTACTGGCGTTTGCCATTGTCCATCGTCCAACATGCGCTTGGCTTCGGGGATTGCGCCGGTGCGCCAGATGCTTGATGCCCGTGTGAAGGTGGGGCTAGGCGTGGATGGTTCGGCCTCGAATGATGCCAGCCACCTGCTGAACGAGGCGCGTCAGGCGATGCTGCTGGCGCGGGTGTCCGGCGATCCGGCGGCGATGTCGGCGCGGGAAGCGTTGGAAATCGCCACACTGGGCGGCGCGGCGGTGTTGGGACGCGATGACATCGGGGCGCTGGCACCGGGCATGAGCGCCGATCTGGTGGCGTTCCGGTTGGACTCGGTGGGGTTTGCAGGCGCACAGCACGACCCGTTGGCGGCGCTGCTGTTCTGCGCGTCCGTTCAGGCCGATTTTACGGTGATTAACGGGCGCGTCGTCGTGCAGGATGGGCAGCTGCTCACGCAGGATTTGCCAGTTCTGGTGGAGAAACACAACGCGCTGTCACGGCGCTTAATCAACGGTTGAAGGAGACTTCTGATGGCATTAGTAGACCGTCTGGCGGTAGCACGCGGGCAAACGCCCGCTGACCTTGTGCTGCGAAATGCTCGTCTGGTGAATGTCTGGTCGGGTGAAATCGAGACGACGGATATTGTCGTTTATGAAGGTCGGGTGGTGGCGCTGGCCTCTGGATACGAAGCGCGGGAAGTGATTGACCTTGGCGGGCGTTATGTGTGTCCGGGGTTCATAGACGCGCATGTGCATATCGAAAGCAGCCTGTGTACGCCGCCGGAGTTTGCGCGGGCGGTGGTGCCGCATGGCGTGACCAGTGTCGTGACCGACCCGCATGAAATCGCCAACGTGCTTGGCGGTGACGGGATTCGCTTCATGCTGGAACGTGCGAAAGATGGGCCGCTGAATGTGTTTGTGATGGCTTCTAGCTGCGTCCCTGCGACGCACATGGAAACCAGCGGCGCCACACTGGAAGCCGATGAACTTGCGCCGCTGCTGCAAAACGAGTGGGTGTTGGGGCTGGCAGAGGTGATGAACTACCCCGGCGTGGTCTATGGCGACGAAGGCATGGTTGACAAACTGGAAGCCTTCAAGCATAAGGTGATGGATGGGCACTGTCCGGCGCTAGGCGGCAAGGAACTGAATGCGTATGTGGCGTCCGGCATCGGCAGCGAACACGAATGCACGACGGTGGAGGAGGCGCGAGGAAAACTGCGCTTGGGGCTGACGATTTTCATTCGTGAAGGGACGACCACGCGCAATCTGCGCCCGCTGCTGCCGCTGATTACCCCGCACAACCACACCCGTTTGTGCTTCTGCACCGACGATCGCCAGCCGAACAGCCTGATGGACGAAGGCTCGATTGATTTCATGGTGCGGACAGCCATCACGCACGGGGTTGATCCGGTGATGGCGATTCGCATGGGAACGCTGAACACCGCCCAGTATTTCCGGTTGCACGATTACGGCGTGATCACCCCCGGCAAATGGGCGGATATGGTGGTGTTTTCCGACTTGAATAATTTGCAACCGGAGCAGGTTTTCCGGGCGGGCAAGCTGGTCGCGCAGGGGGGGCAGATGGTGGCGCCCAAGCCACCGTTGCGTCCCGTCGTGCAGCGCCCTTCGGTGAATGTGAAAGCCGACAGCCTCGATTTTCGCATTCCGGCAGGTGGCGAACAGATTCGAGTGATTGGCGGTTTAGGCGATCAGGTCGTGACCGGGCATCGCATCGAAACGGCTCGAATTGTGAACGGTGAGGCGGTGGTGGATATTGAGCACGACTTCCTCAAGATGGCGGTGGTGGAACGTCATCACGCCAGCGGCGGCATTGGCAAAGGGTTCATTCACGGGTTTGGCCTGAAGCGCGGGGCGCTGGCCGGCACGGTAGCGCACGATCATCACAACATGGTGATTATTGGCGCGGACGATGCCAGTATGCGCCGCGCTGCTCAGGCAGTGATGGAGATGGGCGGCGGGTTGGCTGCGGTGGATGGCGAACAGGTGTTAGGCATTCTGCCACTGCCTGTTGCCGGCTTGATGACGGAAATCCCGCTGCATGAGGTGCGGCGTGAATATGATGCGTTGATCGCTCATGCGCAGGCGTTGGGGAGCGAGATGCCCGACCCGTTTATGGCGATGAGTTTTATGGCGTTGGAAGTGATTCCAAACCTGAAGCTCACCGATGTAGGGCTTGTGGATGTTGAACAATTCAAGGTTGTGGACTTGTTTGTTTAACACCCGATGAGTCACAATATGTAAGCGTTGTTTCAGCAAAGGGGCTGCCCCTGTTTGCCTTTCAAACGGGCAGCATGGGCAGATCGGCCTCAATCCGTCCGGCGGGGCGGTTTGTCCGGCAAAGTCAGCGGCACAAGAGCGATTTTGAACCTTCGTGGTGATGCGACTGCCTTGCGGAAAGATCGTTCTCAGGTCATCGCGCCGGATGATTTCTTTGGCGCGTGTGGGCTGGTGAGAACTTCAATTTGCAAGGTGGTTGTAAACTCGATCCCCTATGCTCTATCTATTCAATTGATGTAAGGAGAATATGGATTATGCAGACGGATTTGAGAGGGCGTGACCTGATTACCGAGCAGGAATGGACACGCGAAGAAATTGATACGCTGCTGGATGTGGCGTGGGACTTGAAGCGCAAACGCGCATTGGGCGAATCGCACGCTTACCTGCGCGATAAAGTGATGGCGATGCTGTTCTTTTTCACCAGCACCCGTACCCGCGCCAGTTTTGAAGCGGGCATGGCACAGTTGGGCGGTCATGCGCAGTTTATTGACAGCGAAACCACACAGATTTCGCATGGCGATACCGCCAAAGAAATCGGCGAAATTCTGGGACGTTATTGTGACGGGATCGCCATTCGCCAGTGCGATTGGAACTTCGGCAACCAGTACATCCGCGAAGTGGCGCAGGCCAGCCGCGTGCCGGTGCTGAACATGCAGTGCGATGTGTATCATCCCTTCCAGATTCTGGCTGATATGATGACTATTCAGGAGAAGCTCGGGCGCGATTTGCGCGGTCGTACGATCAACGTCAGCTATGCGTATGCCTCCAGCTACCAGAAGCCGTTATCGGTGCCGCAGAGCTTGATTCTGCTGATGACCCGCTACGGCATGAACGTGCGTCTGGCGCATCCGCCGGAGTTCGCCCTGATGCCGGACATTGTGCAGCAGGCGAAGGACAACACGAAGGCCAGCGGCGGCTCGTTTGAAATGATGGACGAGTTCGACGCGGGCTTCAAGGACGCGGATGTGATCTACGCCAAGAGCTGGGGTTGCTGGATGGCGACCGAGGACAAGGCGGAATCGGCGGTGATCGGCAAGAAGTACACCAACTGGATTACCGACGAACGCCGCATGGCGCTGGCGAAGGAAAGCGCGATTTATATGCACTGCCTGCCTGCTGACCGCAACATCGAAGTCACGGACGGCGTGATTGATGGCCCGCAGAGCGTGGTTTATGACGAGGCAGAAAATCGGCTGCACGTTCAGAAAGCAGCGATGGCGCTCACGATGCGCTAAAGGCTGAGGGAACGATCAGGGGTGAACAGTCGTTTCACCCCTGATCGGGTTAGCGATTCAGTAAACGATAGGTACTAAACGATAGGTTAGGTTATTACACGATGATCGAAAAACTAGCGATTGTTGCCATTGGTGGCAATTCATTGATTGAAGACCCGAAACAACCCGGAATTGCCCGTCAGTGGGATGCCGCCCGCCAAACCTGCGAACATATCGCTTTGATGGTGGCAGAAGGCTGGCATGTGGTGGTGACGCACGGCAACGGCCCGCAGGTGGGCTACATCCTGCGGCGTGGTGAAATTGCATCGCGGGAAGGCATCCATGATGTGCCGCTTGATCTGATCGTGGCGGATACTCAGGGCAGCATCGGCTACATGCTGCAACAGTGCCTTGATAATTCGCTGCGCCGTCTGGGGATGAACCGCACCTGTGCGACGGTTACGACGCAGGTGCGCGTGGATGCCGATGATCCTGCGTTCCAGAATCCCACCAAGCCGATTGGCAGTTTCATGACCGAGGCCGAAGCCCGCAAGTTTGAGGCCGAGGGATGGGATGTGATGGAAGATTCGGGGCGCGGTTGGCGGCGGGTGGTGGCTTCTCCGCAACCGCGTTCGGTGGTGGAGATTAATGCGATTCAGGCTTTGATGCTCAACGGGTATGTGGTCATCGCCTGCGGTGGGGGCGGCATTCCGGTGGTGCGCACCGAACAGGGCAGCCTGCGCGGGGTGTACGCCGTGATTGACAAAGACCGTGCGAGTGCGCTGCTGGCGCTGACTCTGCGGGCCGACCTGTTGATGATCTCGACGGGTGTGGAGAAGGTGTGCTTGAACTTCAACAAGCCCGATCAGCGTGAGGTGGATCGCTTGACGCTGGCGGAGGCCAAGCAGTATATAGCAGAAGGACATTTCGGCACAGGCAGTATGCTGCCAAAGGTCGAGGCCGCAGTAGATTTTGTTCAGAACGGCGGCCCGCGTGCCATCATCACCAATCCGCAGAACTTGCAGCGTGCGCTGCGCGGCGAGGCCGGAACGCAGGTTGTACCGGGCTAGTGTGTTGTAGGGGAAATTGATCTCATATGGCGGTTATTCTCGAATTCAAATGCCCCCTGTGCGGGGGAAGCTATGCGCCGGATGCGGTGCAGTACACCTGTCCCACCTGCGGAACGGTGGGGACGCTGGACGTGCTGTATGACTACGCCGCGCTACGCTCGCAGATTGATCGTGATGCGATTCATCAGCATCCGGCGCAGTCCATCGAACGCTATAAGGCGCTGCTGCCGCTGAAGCCTGAGTCGGCGCTGCCGCCCCTGCGGGTGGGCATGACCCCGCTGTACGACTCGGCGCGGTTGGCGGAGCATCTGGGGGTGCGGCAGGCATGGGCGAAAGATGATGGTCAGAACCCGACTGGCTCGTTCAAAGACCGTGCGAGTGCGCTGGTGGTGGCACGGGCGGTTGAACAGGGCATACAGACGGTGAGTACCGCCAGTACCGGTAACGCGGCGGCGGCGCTTTCCGGGCTTGGCGCGTCGGTGGGACTGAACATCATTATCTTCGTGCCAGCCAGTGCGCCGGAAGCCAAAATCGCGCAGCTGCTGGTTTATGGCGCGACGGTCATTCTGGTTGAAGACACCTACGATGTGGCTTTCGACCTGTGTACCGAGATGTGCCTGCGCGAAGGCTGGTACTGCCGTAACACTGCTATGAATCCCTTCACGACGGAAGGGAAGAAAACCGCCTCGCTGGAGATTGCCGATCAACTGGGTTGGGATGTGCCGGATGTGGTGGTGGTGAGCGTCGGTGATGGTAATATCATCGCGGGCATCTACAAGGGCTTCTACGATCTGCACCAGTTAGGCTGGATACCGCGTATTCCGCGTTTGATCGGTGTACAAGCAGAAGGTAGCGCGGCGCTTCATCAGGCATGGCAGGCCGGTCAATCAGCGGCGGAGATGCAGCCGATTGATGCCCAAACACTGGCGGACAGCATTTCGGCAGGGCTTCCCCGCGATCGGGCGAAGGCGCTGCGTGCCGTGCGCGAGACGAACGGGGCGTATGTGACGGTGAACGATGAAGCCATCATCGCAGCCATCCCCCGTCTGGCGCGGCTGACCGGCATCTTTGCAGAACCAGCCTCGGCAGCGGTTTTCGCAGGGGCGGAACGTGCTGTACAATCAGGGGTAATTCACCGTGATGAGCGCGTGTTGCTCATGCTCACGGGTAATGGACTGAAGGATGTGCGCCGTGCGCAGCAGTCGGTGGCACAAGGCTTGCGTGTGAAGCCGACGATTGAATCCATCCAGCAGGCGTTGGGAAGCGAGCGAAATAAATGAGTACAAATCCCCGCTATTCGGTTGTTGCGCCCATCTACAATGAAGAGGGCAATATACAAGTTCTGTACGACCGCATCTCGGCAGTCATGGACTCGACGGGTGAGTCGTGGGAACTGGTTTGCGTGAATGACGGTAGTCGTGACCGTTCAGTGGAATTGATTACCGAGCTTTCGGTTAAAGACCCGCGTGTGAAACTGGTGAATTTTGCCCGCAACTTCGGTCATCAGATTGCGGTGACGGCTGGCCTGCATCACACGTCGGGAGATGCGGCGGTCATCATTGATGCTGACTTGCAAGACCCGCCGGAACTCATTCTCGAAATGATCGAACGCTGGAAAGCGGGGTATCAGGTGGTGTATGCCGTGCGCGAGGAGCGCAAAGGCGAAGGCTGGTTCAAACTGCTCACCGCCAAGTTGTTCTACCGGCTCATCTATCGCATTACCGATGTGAGCATCCCGCTGGATACCGGCGATTTCCGGCTGATGGATCGGCGTGTGGTGAACGCGCTGAACGCCATGAAGGAGCATAATCGCTTCATTCGCGGGATGACTAGCTGGGTCGGGTTCAAGCAAGTGGGCGTGAAATATGTGCGGCAGGAGCGTTTCGCGGGGGAAACCAAGTACCCACTGAAGAAGATGGTTCGCTTCGCAATGGACGCGATCACCGGCTTCTCGTATTTCCCGCTGCAAGTCATGGTGTATGTCTCGTTCGTGATGGGGCTGTTGGCGGTGCTGGCGATCCCGATCATCGCGCTGTTGCGCGTCATTCTGGGGTATCAGTTCCTCGGCGGTCAGGTGACGAACATTGTTTTGCTGCTGCTGGTGAGTTCGTTCCAGCTGTTCTTTTTGTTCATGATGGGGCAGTATGTGGCGCGTATTTATGATGAGACACGCGGACGCCCGCTGTATGTGGTGGCGAACACGGTTGGTTTTGAACAGGCGGCTCAAGCACCCGCTGCCTCGATCGCCGCGTCCTCCTCGCCGCCGGGACAGGAATAAGGTCTGGAATGGCGCAGTCGCAACCTGACCCATTGGTGCTTGTACAGAAATACCAGCAGCTCGTGATCGCGTATGAAACGCTGGATCACGAGATAGACCATCTCATCATGGCGCATGGCGGCACTTCCGATAAAATGCCGCCAGATGCGCTGGCAACCTACCGCCAGCTTGCACGACAGCGCGACGACATCCAGAACGAAATGCGCGAGTTGGAACAAGAACTGCAATTTGATGACGAGTCTTAAATAAGCGCAGTCTTCTGCGCTTTTTGGCTGATTTTAACCCGGAGAAACGATCTTGATTACTGGCCCTACTTTTGAAGAAATGCTGCATCCGCAGAAAATCGCCCCGGAAATTCGGGCGAAGGCGTTAGCTGCGCGTACCGCAAATCCGCTTGACCCCGTGAACCTGTTTAATATCACATGGCGCGACCCGAACAACGAGGTTTACCATGTGGTGCTGCCCAAAGAATTGACGGGTGTGGACGCCAATATCGTTGTGATTTACGGGAAGGAATTTCCGTCAGGCAGCCATAAAGTTGGCGCGGCTTATTCGGTGCTGCTGGAACTGGAATTGTTTGGCGAAGTAGACCCGAATGTGCATACGCTGGTGTGGCCTTCGACGGGCAACTACGGCATCGGCGGCGCGTGGGTGGGCGGGCGAATGGGCTGCAAGAGTCTGGTGGTGCTGCCCGCCGGTATGAGCCGTGAACGTTTTGAGCGCATCGAGAGCTACGGCGCGAGCATCAACAAGACGGTGGGTTCGGAGAGCAACGTCAAGGAAATCTATGACGAGACTCACCGGCTGCGCAACAGCGATCCCAACATTCGCATCCTCAATCAGTTCGAGGTGATGGGCAACTATCGCTTCCACTACCATGTGACTGGCAATACGATTGTCGAATTGGCTGCCGAGCTACAGGCGAAGGGCGTGGGGACGGGCAAAATCTCGGCCTATGTTTCTGCGATGGGCAGCTCAGGAACGATTGCGGCGGGCGATCGCTTGAAGCAGGTGTGGCCGGATCACAAGATCGTCGGCCTAGAGCCGATTCAATGCCCGACGCTGTATAACAACGGCTACGGCGTGCATGATATTCAGGGCATCGGCGACAAGCATGTGACATGGATTCACAATGTCTTGAACATGGATGCGATCATGTGCATTGACGACATCGAATGCAAGAAGGGGTTGCAGGTTTTCGCCGAAGAAGCCGGACGGCAAACGCTCATCAACCGGTATAAGATGGACGCCGCGCTGGTGGAAAAACTGGGGCCGTTGTTCGGCATCAGCGGCATCTGCAACATTCTGGGCGCGATTAAGACGGCTCGTTATTACAACATGGGCAAGGATGATGTGATCGTCACCGTCGCCACCGACGCGCTGGATCGCTATCATTCGGTGATGGACAGCATGGCGGAGTGCTATGGTCATCTGGACGAAGCCGAAACGGTTGGGCGCGTGGAGAGCATCTTCAAAGGGATGCGTACCGACTGGATTATGCCCGGTACGCCGGAAGCCCGCGAACGCTGGCACAACCTGAAGTATTACACATGGGTGGAGCAGCAGGGTAAATCCGTCGAAGAACTGGATGCCCAGCGCGATCCTGCGTGGTGGGCAGAGCATCAGCAGCGCGTACAGGCGATTGATGCGCGATTGGCTGCGCTGCGCGAGGCGGATACTCGCCGTTCATAGTTGCAGACGATGTTCCCCGAAGACCGTGTTTTCGTCGGGGTGATTAACCGGCAGCGCGATCTGAATTATGCTCGCGCCGGTTGGTATCGGATTCCGCTGGCACGAATGCCAGACGGCATGGACGCGGAATATGTGGCGTTCTTCCTGAGCCGTGCATTCGGGGCGCGTAATGGCGGTATCTACTATTATGCTGCCCGACGCGGGGTTGAACTGGTTTATCGTCGTGATCTGCTGCCCTCGGAGCCGAATCATCCGAGGGCAGGTGAGGTGTACTATAAGGTGCAACTGGGTGCGCTGGTGGAGAAGTCGCCACCGGTTCTAAACGCATCGCGCCGGACTGTCGCGTTTTTGAGTACCACATGGGATCGGTTTGTGAACGCTCGTCAGTTGAGCGATTTGCACTGCCCGCGTGAGTATTACGTGGATCGTATTTATCGCTAGAGGGTTTTTCGATGCTCATTACCAATGCCACTGTGGTCACATGGGGCGAACCGAACCGCATCCTTACGGATCAAGCCGTACTCATTGAAAACGGGCTGATTACCGCCATTGGTTCCTCGCGGGAGCTGGCGGCACGTTATCCGCAGGGGGAGCGTTTGGACGCACGCGGTCAACTGCTCATGCCCGGTAACATTTGCGCCCACACCCATTTCTACGGGGCGTATGCGCGGGGAATGGCTATTCCCGGCCCTGCTGCCGAAAACTTCCCGCAGATTTTGCAGCGGCTATGGTGGCCGCTGGATAAGGCTCTGGATAAGGACGCGGTGCGTATGAGTGCGCTGGTGTGCCTTGTGGATGCCGTCAAACACGGGACAACGACGCTGATTGACCATCACGCCAGCCCGAACTTCATCGAAGGCAGTCTGGATGTGATCGCCGATGTGGTGGATTGGGCGGGGCTGCGGGCGGTGTTGTGCTATGAAGTGACTGACCGCGATGGCGAAGAAAAGATGTACGCCGGAATCACGGAAAATGTGCGTTTCATGCGCGATAACCAGCACCCGCTGATCGCCGGAACGTTCGGGCTTCATGCCAGCCTGACGCTGAATGATGCCGCGCTGCGTGCCTGCTCGGATGCCTTGCCCCCCAGCGCAGGGTATCATGTGCATGTGGCTGAACATGAGGCAGACGAGGAAGACAGTTTGCGGCGGGGCGGGCAGCGGGTGGTGCAGCGGTTGGATGCCTACAATATGTGGGGAGATAAGACAATCGCGGCACACTGCGTCCATATTGACGACGAAGAACGGCGCATTCTGGCGGAGCGCGGGGTGTGGGTGAGCCACCAACCCCGTTCCAACATGAACAACGCGGTTGGCGCGATGGCGCTGGATAAGATGCAGGCCGCCGGCGTGAATGTGTGCTTGGGTAACGATGGGTTCAGCAACAATATGTGGGCAGAGTGGAAGGACGCTTACCTGCTACATAAGGTGGCGAACCGTGACCCGCGCCGTGCAAATGGGGCTGATATTGCGCGTATCGCCACGTATAATAACGCCCGTTTGGTCGAGCGTTTCTTCCCCGGCTTGCAGGTTGGCGAGATTAAGGTAGGCGCAGCAGCCGATGTGATACTGGTGGATTATCACCCGTACACGCCGCTGACCGAAGGCAATCTGCCGTGGCATATCCTGTTCGGGTTCGAGTCTTCGATGGTGACGACGACGATTGTGGCTGGTACGGTTCTGATGCGTGATCGGCAGCTTTTGACGCTGGACGAGGCTGAAATTGCCCGCGAGGCGCTGGCGCTCGCGCCGACGATCTGGGAACGCTATACCGCCAATGCGGAACTGGCGCTTAATGCTTGAGAAATTTGTTGTTCGGGGTAACGAATCGGGGATACGGGTATGACAACGATTGCGGTACTGGGTGGGACGGGTAAAGAAGGTTCTGGTCTGGCGATGCGGTGGGCGATGAAAGGGTATTCGGTCATCGTGGGATCGCGGGATGCCGAACGCGCCCGTACCCGTGCTGCCGAGATGAACGCTGAAATTGGCGGCGGGCAAATCGTGGGCATGGGCAACGACGAAGCCGCTACAAAGGCCGATGTGGTGGTGTTGAGCGTGCCGTATACCGCCCATAAGGCAACGCTGGAAAGCGTGCGCGATCAGGTGCAGGGCAAGGTGCTGATTGATCTGACGGTGCCGTTGCAACCGCCGAAAGTGCGTACTGTGCATCTGCCAGAAGGCAAGTCTGCCGCGTTGGAGGCACAGGCGTTGCTGGGCGAGGGTGTGAAAGTCGTGGCAGCCTTCCAGAACGTGAGCGCCGAACACCTCGGTGATCCGAATCATGTGGTGGATTGTGATGTGCTGGTGTGTGGGAATGATGCCGAAGCCAAAGCGGTTGTCATCAATCTGGTGAGCGTCACGGGGATGCGCGGTGTGGACGCCGGTTCGCTGGCAAACGCGGTCGCGGTCGAGTCGCTCACGCCGGTGCTGCTGTATATCAACAAAGCCTACAGCGTCAAGGGCGCTGGCATTCGTATTACAGGGATTTAAGCATTTTGGATTTGCAGGCTCCGTCTGTCACTATCACCGCGCTGCCGGGTATTCCCTTCATTCGTCCGGGAGACGATCTGGCGGCGCTTATTCTTGAAGCCACCCACCGCATCGGCGTTTCCCTTCAGACGGGGGATGCGCTGGTTGTGACCTCTAAGATTGTCTCCAAAGCCGAAGGCCGCTATTTCGATCTCAAGCAGGTTGAACCCGGTGCGGAAGCGCAACGGTTGGCGGCGGAAACGCGCAAAGACCCGCGCATTGTCGAACTGGTGCTACAAGAAACCCGTAAGATTTCGCGCATCGCGCCGGGGGTGCTGGTGGTTCAGCACCGGTTAGGCTTCGTGAGCGCAAACGCCGGTATTGACCAATCGAATGTGGATGGTAGCGATGATACGGTGCTGCTTTTGCCGGCTGACCCCGACGTGTCGGCGGCGCGGTTGCGCGATCAATTGCGCGAACGTACCGGGGCGGACGTGGGCATCGTGATTAGCGATTCGCACGGGCGACCTTTTCGGATGGGGAATATCGGCGTGGCGATTGGCGTGGCGGGAATGCCCGCCGTGTTAGACCTGCGGGGTAGGCCGGATTTGTTCGGACGCGAACTCAAGATTAGTATTCAGGGATACGGTGATCTGGTGGCATCGGCTGCCAACCTGCTCACCGGAGAGGCCGATGAAGGTCGTCCGGTGGTGATGGTTCGGGGATTGCAGTTTCCGCCGCTGGTGGGACGCGGCACCGATCTCAATCGTGCGCCGGAACATGATTTGTACCGCTGAATGTGGGAGTTGGGCAACGTGGATAGGGTGGAAACAATCCGCGAAAGGGTTCACGAACTGAATATTGTGCGATTGTTTCGGGAACGGCGCTCGATACGCCGTTATCGCCCGGATGCTTTGCCGCGCCCCCTTCTGGAGATGTTGTTAGATGCGGCAATTTGGGCGCCTTCTGCGCACAACCGCCAGCCCGGTCGGTTCGTCGTGGTGGAAAATCCTGCCGTGAAAGAATCGCTGGCACGGGCAATGGGCGATCAATTGCGGCGCGATCTGGCAGCGGATGGTTTAGCGGCTGACCGCATCGAAGCGGATGCCGGACGTTCGTATGCACGCATGACCAGCGCGCCGGTGGTGATTGTGCTGTGCCTGTCACTGGTGGATATGGACGTGTATCCAGACGAACGCCGTAGCCAGAATGAATATCTGATGGCGGTACAGAGCGCGGCAATGGCGGGGCAGAACCTACTGCTGGCTGCTCATGAAGCCGGGTTGGGCGCGTGCTGGATGTGCGCCCCCTTGTTTGTGCCGGATGGGGTGCGTGCGGCGCTCAGTCTGCCGGATGATTGGCAACCGCAGGCGTTGGTGACGCTGGGCTATCCTGCTGAAGCGCGACAAAAGACGCGAAAGCCTTTGGAAGCGAGTGTAATTTGGCGATGAAGGTTGTCCTTTTGGTGGGGGGTGTGGGCGGGGCAAAGCTGGCTTACGGGCTGGCGAATACGTTGCCAGCCGAAGACCTTACTGTTATTGTGAACACGGGTGATGATTTCTGGTTGCATGGTCTGCGTGTTTGCCCTGATCTGGATACCGTGATCTACACCCTGTCGGGGCTGGTTGATCCGGTGAACGGATGGGGCGTGGCAGGGGATACAACCCATGCGCTGGATGCGCTTCAGCGGTATGGTGAGGACACATGGTTCCGTCTGGGCGATCAGGATATCGCCACCCATTTGCTGCGGACGCGCTGGTTGCATGGCGGCCACACCCTGACCCATGTTACTGAACAACTCACAAGAAACCTCGGCATTCCTCAGCGCATTTTGCCAATGACCGACGCGCAAGTTTCGACGATGGTAGACACCGTTGAATACGGCGAGCTGGCGTTTCAAACGTACTTCGTGAAGCACCGCTGGCAGCCGACACTCCGGGGGCTGCGGTTTGAAGGCATCGAACGTTCAGACTTGAGCGAAGCGGTCCGCACAGCAGTCGAGCAGGCTGATGTGCTGTTGATCGGCCCTTCTAATCCCTGGCTCTCGATTGACCCGATTCTCTCGGTGGATGGGATGCGCGATTTAATCAAGTCTCGCCGGATTCCGCGTGTGGCGTTGTCGCCGATTGTGGGCGGTATGGCGATTAAAGGGCCTGCCGCGAAGCTGATGGCTGAACTGGGGATTCCGGTGACGGCAGCAGCGGTTGCGGAGCATTATGGCGACCTTATCAACGGGTATGTTCTGGATCGAGTGGATGCCGGGTTATCCGTGCCGGTGGCGCGGGTGGCAAACTTTGAAACAGTTATGAAGACGAATGATGATAAGGTTATTCTGGCACAAACTATGTTAGAGTGGATTCGGAGTTGGATGTGATTACTGGAAGCGCCTGCGCCTGACACGCAGCACAGAAAGGAGGACCCGCGCGGATGCCTGCGAATAATGCGTCCGCCGCGAATCGCGTATGGGAATCTGGGTCATCATCCCGGTGAAACCACTGAACCGCGCCAAGAGTCGTTTGGCGGCAGTTCTTTCGCCTGAACAACGTCAGGAATTAGCCGAGTATATGCTGCGGCATGTGCTGGCTGTGGTGCGAACCGTGCCGCAAGTTATGGGGACTCTGGTGATTAGCCGCGACAACCGCGCTTTAGCCATCGCCCGTGATTTTGGCGCTCGTACTGTGCAGGAAAGTGGTACACCGGAACTGAATAGCGCCCTGATGCGCGCCACGCAGATTGTGGCACGCTGGAAGGGGGGGGCGGTGCTGGTGCTGCCGGCTGATCTTCCGCTGGTGGCAGGTGAAGATATTACCGGTTTGGTGGAAATGGGGCGCACGGAGCCGTGCATTGTCATTTCTACAGATCAACATCAGGACGGCACAAACGCATTATATATGCGTCCGCCGGGTCTGATGAATTTCGCTTTTGGCCCCGGTAGTTTTCAGCGCCATGTGCAAATGGCGCAGGAGGCAGGCGCGGCGGTAAAAATTTATCATTCTGAACGGCTGTCGCTGGATATTGATATGCCAGATGATCTAAAATCAATGCGCGTTCTTGTGCCGGGTTTTGATATTTCCGAACCGTCTAACCCGGTTCAATCAGGAGACTATAAACTATGACGGATCGTGTTGCCCTTTATTTGCAAGATGCTCATTCTCTGCAAGAAGCGATCAAATTTGTACAGTACGCCGAAGCACGGGGCTTCGAGGCGGTCTGGCAGGCGGAAAGCCGTTTGGTGCGCGATGCCATTGTGCCAATGGCGGCATTTGCGGCTACCACCACTCGCATCAAGATCGGCTCCGGCGTGATTAACAACTGGACGCGCAATGCAGGTGTGATTGCTGCCACCTTCCTCACGTTGGACGATCTGGCGCCGGATCGCATTATCTGCGGCATCGGTGCATGGTGGGACCCGCTGGCGCAGAAGGTCGGCATTAATCGCACTAAGCCGCTGCTGGCGATGCGCGAAGTGGTCGGCGTGGTGCGCGACCTGCTGGCACGGAAGCGCGTCACCTTTCATGGCGAATTTGTGAACCTTGATGATGTTGAACTGGATGTTGTGCATGGGCGCAAAGAGCCGCGCAACGTCCCCATTTACATCGGCGCCACCGGCCCCAAGATGATGACCATGACTGGCGAAATCGCTGATGGTGCGGTGCTGAATTATCTGGTGTCGCCCAAGTACAACGAGGCGGCGCTGGCACAGTTGGAAGAAGGCGCGAAACTGGCCGGACGTAAGCTGGATGATATTGACCGTCCGCAACTGGTGGTGTGTTCGGTGGATAGCGACCGCAAGAAGGCGCTGGACGGGGCGCGTAAACTCGTCACGCAGTATCTGGGGCAGCAACCGCACATCATGAAGGCCAGCGGTGTGAGCCAGGAACTGCTGGACGAAATCGGTCAGGTACTCACATGGCCGGCCACCGAGGAACAGATTCTGGAAGCGATGAAGCTGGTTCCCGATGATGTGGTGCAGATGATTACCGCTTCCGGCACGCCCGAAGAAGTGAAGAAAAAGGTGCGGGAATATGTGTCGTATGGCGCGACCTGCCCGATTCTGTACCCGTTGGGGCCGGACGTGCGTATGATGATTGACACCTTCGCCAACGGCTATTCGAGCTAGTCCGTTTTTCAAGGTTGATGTTGCAGGGGGCGGCGTTCGCCCCCTTTTTGTTGTCTGCTGGATAGCCCATTCGTGACACCTGAATACGCTAAAATGGTGGAGCGTGGCGCGAACGGGTTTGATCGGAGTGTGAATCAGGGTGTTTGACAGGAACCAATGGCTGCGGTGGTGCGTGTGTGGCGTGGTTAGCCTCGGCCTGATGCTGGCTTATGTGGTGGGCGGGTTGCGCGTGACGGATGGTGTGCTGCTCATGCCGCTGGACGACACCTATATCCATTTCCAGTACGCACACCAACTGGCGGCAGGTCAGCCGTATGTCTATAACCCCGGTTTGCCGCCGACCAGCGGCGCAACCAGTTTTTTGTACCCGTATGTCCTCGCGGTGGGTGATCTCGCCGGGTTTCGCGGGCTGGCACTGGGCGCATGGGCGATTTTCATCGGTTGGGTAGCACTTACGATCAGCATGATGCTGGTACACCGGTTGACCCGTTCCGGGGGCGCGCCGGAAGGCATCGCGTGGGGGGTGACGCTGGCTTTTGCGGGTGGCGCTTCGGCGTGGCACGCTTTCAGCGGGATGGAAACCCTGCTGGTTATCCTGCTCCTGCTGGGGACGTTCGACGCGCTGCGTTCGGCTTGGGCGATTGGAACGCCTGCAACGCTGACCGCCCTGACGGTGTGGGCGTGCGCTCTGGCATTGATCCGACCGGAAGGCGGGTGGTTCGCGGTGGCAGCGGTGGGTTCGGCGGCTTGGGCTAATCGCAGGATGGTGCGCCTTCAGCCGCGTTTCGGGGCGCTCCTTTTACTGCCGATTGTTGCGCTAGGGGTGCAACCGCTGGTGAATCTGCTGCTGACGGGTTCTGCTGTGGCATCGGGGAATGCCGCTAAGTCCATTTTCGGCGCGGTGCCGTTTGATCTTGGCACGGTGCTGGCGCGGTGGGTGCAGCAAACGGTTCGCATCGGATGGGAAGCCTTATCCGGCGTGGACTCGCGGGGCGTGTGGTACATGCTGCCGCTGTTGCCGCTACTGGCTGCCTTCGGCGTGTGGAACGCTCCACGCGGGCAGCGTACCCGGTTGGCTGTGTTGCTGCTGATGTGGTTGGGCGGCGGCGCGGTGCTGGTGGCGACGCTGGATACAGCCTTCTGGCATTTCAAACGCTACCAGATGCCGTTGCTGGCGTTGTTGTTCCCGCTGGCGGGTTGGGGATTGGCTGGATGGTGGCAGCGCGGGCGCGTGGTGCGCTGGCTGACGGGTGTGCTGGTGGGGGTGTGGGTGCTGGCGGCGGCGGGGATGGCGGCACAATTCGCCTATGCCTATCAGCTGAATGTGGGCTATGTGAACGCGCAGCCTTACGCGATGGCACGCTGGTTGGCGGCGAATACCGCGCCAGAGGTGACTGTGGCGGTTCACGACACGGGCATGATGCGCTATCAGGGCAGGCGTAACACGCTGGATATGGTCGGGCTGACGACACCCGGCGCGGCGGAATACTGGCGCAGCGGGCCGGGCGCGATGGCTGAGTTCGTCATGCGGCGGCGGCCTGATTGGATTGCTTCTTACGGGCCGGGGCATGGCTTCGGGTTGGGGATGTTGGCGGATACCAGTCTGTTCGGCGCGCCGGTGGCTTCTTTCGAGGTGACGCTGGACAACCGTTACAACGTGGCGCTGGCCGCCACGTTTCAGGGTGTTTATCGTCCCGACTGGACAGCGGCTGATCGGCGCAGTGCCATCTGGCAGCCTTCCAGCCAGCAGTACAGCGCGGGAATGCTGTTGATGGACAGCCTCAACGTGGGCGATGTGGCTGATGAACAGGCGCACGCCTATGCGTGGACGGGAACGGGCGAGGGATTCCCGACGGAAGTTCATGAAGCCGACTATGCCGCCTGTAGCGCGGATACCTGCCGCGTGGTGGATGGCGGGCGGCGGTTGGTGCGCGAACAGTTCCGGGTGCGGCTGACCGCCGGAGAAGATGCGCTGCTGCTGACCCGCGTGTTGCCAGCGGCAGGGGGCGGGCGGGTGGCAGTGTCCGTCAATGGCGAATCACTCGCTGAACGCTGGATACCGGATGTTCCCGGTCAGTGGGTTGAAATCCCCTTGTGGATTCCGGCGGAACGGGTGCAGGCCGAAACCCTGATTTCGGTGACGACGGTTGCCGGCGTTTATGCGGCTTACGCGCATTTTGCCTATCAGGGGCATTTCGACCCGGCGGCATTCCCGAACGCGCCGGATGCGGTCTACCAAGACGGGGCGTTTGCACTGGTTGCTGATGAGCCGGTGCTGACCGGAAAACAGTTGGAAGTGCGGCTGCATTGGACTTCTGACGGGACGAGCCGGGGCGATTATGTCGCTTTTGTGCATGTGTCGGCGGCGCTGGATCGTCCGCCGGACGCGCAGGCAGACGGACGTTCGGGCGGCGGGGCGCTGCCGCCGGGGGACTGGCTGCCGGCCACGATTTCGGACACATTTATGGTAGACTTGTCGAAACTTTCTCCGGGGCAATATACGGTGTCGGTCGGGCTGTATGATCCGGTCAGCGGGGAGCGATTGCTGCCGGAACCGGGCGGCGCGGTTGCCGGAGTGGTTATCATCGGGAAGATTGAGATTCGGTAATCATGCACGACGAACAACGCGGGGTCTATCAGGCGCTGGTGGTGGCGCAAGAGCAGGGTGATGAGGTGGCGCTGGCGACCATCATCAGCGTGGTGGGTTCTGTCCCTCGTCAGGCGGGCAGCAAGATGCTGGTGCGGCGCGACGGGAGCATTGTGGGTACGGTGGGCGGTGGCGCGATGGAAGCCAAAGTCATTCAAGAGGCGATCCACGCGATACAGGATGGCAAAACCCGCCTGTTAAGTTACACCCTGAACGATATGGGCGCGGGTGATCCGGGCGTGTGTGGTGGCACGATTCAAATGTTTGTGGAGCCGGTGAGCGTGCCGCCGGTGCTGCTGGTGATCGGTGGTGGGCATGTGGGGCGGGCGCTGGCGGAACTGGGGAAGTGGTGCGGCTACCGCGTGATTCTTTCGGATGATCGTGAAGCCTATTGCAACCCGACCTATCTGCCGGGGCTGGATGGCTATGCGGTGTGTGCGCCGGGGGATGTGCCGAAACAGGTGACGATTACCCAACGGACGTATGTGGCGGCGGTGACCCGGGGGATGCCGGTGGATAGGACACTTATTCCGGCGCTGCTTCAGACTCCCGCTGCTTACATCGGCTTGATCGGTAGCCGCCGCCGTTGGGCGTTGACAGTGAAAGCGTTGCAGGATGAACAGGGGTTGAGCAGCGCCGACTTGCAGCGGATCCATGCGCCGATCGGGTTGGAACTGAATGCGGAAACGCCGCATGAGATCGCGCTCAGTATTCTGGCGGAGATCACCCTATTGCGGCGGGGCGGAGATGGTCGTTCAATGAAGGCGGACTAGCGTATTCGGACGTAAAGTATAGGTTTGCTTTTTTAGAGGTCGGGCGTGAAGATTTTATGCGTGAGCGACACGGTGATGCCGCAGTTGGAAAGTGCTGTGAACCTGCGGCGGCAGTATCATGATGTGGAGTTGCTGTTAAGCTGTGGCGATTTGCCCTCAGTCTATCTGGAATTTATCACGTCAGTGCTGAATGTGCCGTTGTTTTATGTGTGTGGCAACCATGACGAGGGCTATAAAGACAATCCACCCGGCGGTGAAGACCTGCACGGGCGCTTGGTGGAGTTTAACGGGCTGTCGTTCTACGGGCTGCAAGGGTCTATCCGCTACAACGATGCGCCGCTGCAATACAGCGAGGGCGAGATGAGCCGCATGGTGATGGGCGCAGCTATGCGACTGCGCTACCGCCGGATGCGGCGCGGCTTCGGCGTGGATGTGCTGGTGACGCATTCTCCTGCGCGGGATATTCACGACGCCGAGGATGCACCCCATCGGGGGTTCAAATCCCTGCGGCGGTTTATGGAGTGGTACCGACCCCGCTACATGGTACACGGGCATGTGCATACGTATGACCGCCGCAGCGTGACACAAACGTTGTACGGCGAAACAAAAGTCATGAATATCAATCCTGTAATGGTTATGAACCTCGATCCTGCTCCGTGAACGCTTGACCGGCCTTTTTGATGGCTCGGTCAGGTGTGTTAGACTGTAGGCAAGATACAGGTTTATCAGAGAAAGACGCAAGGCATGTGGAGCCAATATTATAGCGTCAGCCGACTGAGCGAGGCGCTTGAGTTACTAGCACAACATAAGAATCGCGCCCGTGTGGTTGCGGGGGGCACCGATTTGCTGCTGGAGATCGAACGCGGGCAGCGCAAAGATGTGGACGTGCTGATTGACATCAGCCGTGTACTGGGGTTGGATGAAATTCGCCTGCACGGGGATGAAATTCATCTTGGCCCGCTAGTCACGCATAATCAGGTGGTGAGCAGCGAATTGACGGTGGCGCGGGCACTACCGCTGGCGCAGGCTTGCTGGGAAGTGGGTGCGCCGCAAATTCGCAACCGGGCGACAGTCGCTGGCAATATCATCACGGGTTCACCTGCGAACGACACCATTACGCCTTTGATGGCGCTGGACGCTTCGGTGCGGTTGGCTTCGGTTGAAGGCGAACGCAGCGTACCGTTGAGCGCGTTCTATACCGGTGTGCGCCGCACGGTTATGCGCCCGGACGAAATGCTGACCGGAATTGCATTTCCGGCGCTGGCTGCGAATGAACGCGGCATGTTTATCAAGCTAGGATTGCGGCTGGCACAGGCCATCTCGGTCATTAATGTGGCGGTGGTGCTGGCATTTGACGGCGATACCGTAACCCGTGCAGCGATTACGCTGGGGAGCGTGGCGCCCACCATCATTCATGCAGCAACGGCAGAACAGGCGCTGCTAGGGAAAACGCTCACCCGCGATCAGATTGCCAGCGCAGCCCGCCTAGCTGCTGCTGCCCCGTCTCCGATTGATGATATTCGCGGGACGGCTGTGTATCGCATAGAGATGGTGCGCGTACTGGTGGGGCGGGCGCTGCGGGCGCTGGTTGCGGGCAGTGAACGCGCCAACTGGCCTCAGCAGCCCGTGATGCTGTGGGGCGCGGACGGCGGACACGTGATTCGCGGGCTGTCGCAGCAGGTCGAGCATGTGGCGGGGACGCCCATTCAGACGACGGTGAACGGGCAACCGCACCAGATCGCCACCGGACAGGACAAGACGCTTTTGCGCTTCTTGCGCGAAGATGTGGGGCTGGCAGGTACGAAAGAGGGCTGTGCTGAAGGCGAATGCGGGGCCTGTACCGTATTTCTGGATGGCGCGGCAGTCATGTCCTGCATGGTTCCTGCGCCGCGTGCGCATCATGCCCGCATCACCACCGTAGAAGGCTTGGCGCAGGAAGGCCAACTGCACCCGATTCAAAAAGCCTTTGTGGAGCATTCCGCCGTACAGTGCGGTTATTGCACTCCCGGTTTCCTGATGGCCGGCGCGAAACTACTGGAGGAATGCCCGCAGCCAACGCATGACCAGATTCAACAGAGCATCACCGGCAATTTGTGCCGATGCACCGGCTACTACAATATCGTCCATGCTTTTGAACAGGCCAGCCAAAAACCGGCAGAGGGAGTGACTCATGTCCATGCGGAATAACAAACCCAAACGGCCTATGCAGGCTTATTGGCCTGTCTTTGGCCTGCTTCTGGCGCTGGCGCTGGGTGCGATTTCGTGGGCGGTGACGCCTGCCACGTTCGATTGGTTGGGGACGTGGTTGAAAGGGTTCCCGCCTGCGGGCGTTCCGCGCAGTACGCTGGAGCTAATTATCACGGTGATTATTTTCGCGGTGCTGGGGTTGTTTGCATCGTTGCTGGTGGCGATGGGGATGCCCAAGAAAAAGAGCGCGGTCAATGAAAAGCAGCTGACAGAAGCGCGTGCCGAAATGATTCAGGAAAAGCGGATGCGCCGCTTGCGCCAGAAGCAGATGAACAAGTCGCATACCCGCGAATAGGTCAAGCGGGCGGCGCGGGGTGCTGTTGAAGAAAGAAAAGGCATCACATGGATCGCACGGTTCCCAAGACAGGCAGTGAAGAAATTCAACTGTATATGCGGACGTACTATTCGCTGCTGCGTTCTAGTCATCCGTTTCAGATCGAAACACTGGCAGAGAGCCACGCAGCAGTCGAATCGTCTTTGCATGTCAAAGTACGCAGTCTGGAACCCGATGTTTCGACGCTGGTCTATACCAGCTTGCGACTGCCGGAATGTATCGTGGAAACCGACTTGGTACTCATCGGTCAGATTGAACGCTCGTTCATTCAGGCGGGGTATGGCGATATTGCGGAATGGGCGCGTGTGTATGCGCCCGGTCGCCGTCGCCGTATGCAGTTTAATGGCAAGGATACGTTGGCGGTCTTTGTCGCCAGCCGTTCAGATATTGACGATCTGGTGCCCACGCTGACGGCTTACCAGATTGAGTGGAACAAACTGCATGTTCTGTTGCAAGTGGAGGATGCGCGGCGGGCGCTGGAAGCAGCGGCGCAGCGTGATGGGCATCTGACGGTTGCTGAATTGAGCCTGCTGGCGGACACGATGCAGGTGAACACGGCAGAGATGAAACGGCTAGAGGTGGTCTGGGGCAAGCGGTTTGTGGCGGTTTTGCTGGCGATTTCGCAGCAGCGCAAACAGATTATGCTGCAAATGCTGGCGGGTTCGCAGGCCGATTACCGGCGTGCGACGGTCAACTGGTGGCAGGAATTGCAGAGTCATCTCGATGATCTGGATTTGAGTACCCGTCCGGTGTATTTCGTTTCCAGCAACACGCACTCGTTGGCGAACTTGCTGACCGGATTTGCCAAGCGCGAAGAAGACGGCATCATCGCTTACATCAAGGACTTCAGCAAAGGCGATCTGGCGGCGCAGTATCGGACGATTCGTGAGAGCGATGACCGCAAGAACCTCGATAATTTCCTGTACTACGTGCTGAAGAAGTACCTGACCGATCATGGCGAGTCGGCGCGTGAATCGCTGGCGGCAGATGAACAGGCCATTGGCATCCACCGCATTCCCAACAAACACGGGTTCGATATTGAGGCGCAGGTCATCGAACTGAGCAAGTTGCGCGTGGATTGGCTGGACTCGCGCATTCGCAGTGTGGCGAATCCGGCGGCATTGCGTAACAGCGATGCGGTCATCCTGAACATTGATTATCCGTTGGGGTTGGCATCCTACGAACTGTTGAACCGCGTGACCGAGCGTGTGGGGACTCTGGCGGGTGTGTACATCATGGGGAAGTCTGCGACGCTGAACGGGCGCGTGGGTGATGTGATGATCCCGATGGTGGTACATGACGAACACTCGCAGAATACCTATTTGTTCCACAACTGTTTTTCGGCACAGGATGTGGCTCCGTTCCTGAACTACAGCACCGTACTGGATAACCAGAAGGGTGTAACCGTTCAGGGGACGTTCTTGCAGAATCCCCAGTATATGAGCGTGTTCTATCAGGAAGGCTATACCGACATCGAAATGGAGGCGGGGGCGTTCCTGTCTGCGATATACGAAGCATTCCGGCCTAAACTCCACCCCTATAACGAGATTGCCAATTTGTACGGGGTGCCATTTGATGTGGGCATTCTGCACTACGCTTCGGATACACCGATGAGTAAGGGGCATAATCTGGGTGCAGGCAGCCTGAGCTATATGGGGGTAGACCCCACCTATGCGACGGCGATTGCTATTCTGCGCCGTATTTTTACGCAAGAAGTGCAGCGGATGGGCGAAAAGGCCATCGTGAACGGCGTGATTACCGAAGCCGCGCTGCCGCAGGAACCCGTGAAATCGTAGCATTCGAGAATCGCTGCCGGGGTGTTTTCCGGTAGCGCAACAGCAATTGAAGGTTTGATGATGGCACAGGATAAAACAGTAATCATCGGTCAGAGTCTTCATCGTATAGATGCTGTCGGCAAAGTTACCGGTGAGACAGCCTATCCCGGCGATATTAATCTCCCCGGTCAATTATGGATGAAACTGCGGTTTAGTGATCGCGCTCATGCGCGAGTGACCGCGATTGACACCCGTGCGGCGGAAGCTGTGCCGGGTGTGGTGCGTATCTTTACTGCGCCGGATGTGCCGCACAATGAATACGGACTGGTTACAAAAGACCAGCCTGTGCTTTGTGGCCCCGGCAGCAACAGTCAGATTGTGGGCGCGGATGTGGTGCGCTGTTACATGGACTGCGTGGCGGTGGTGGTGGCGGAAACGGAAGCTATCGCGGCACAGGCGGCACGGCTGATCGAAATCGGCTACGAGGATTTGCCAACCGTGTTTGACCCGCACGCGGCGATGGCGGACGGTGCGCCGCAGTTACATGCCAATCGCCCCAACAATATTCTGTGCCATTACCGCATTCGCATGGGCGAAATGGATGTGGGTTGGGCGCAGGCTGATGTCATTGTGGAGGGCGAATACCACACCGGCTATCAAGAACATGCGTATCTCCAACCGGAAGCCGGCGTGGGGTACATTGATGAGCAAGGCCGGGTGACGGTGATCGTGGCTGGTCAATGGGTGCATGAAGATCAAGAGCAGATCGCTCATGCGCTGGGACTGCCCGAAGAACAGGTGCGCGTGATTTATCCGGCTATTGGCGGGGCATTCGGTGGCCGCGAGGATATGTCGGTGCAGATCGTGTTGGGTCTGGCGGCGCAGGTGCTGCGGCGTCCGGTCAAAATTGTTTGGAGCCGCGAAGAGTCCATTCTCTACCACCACAAGCGGCATCCGGTCTGGGTGAAAGCCCGCTGGGGCGCGACCCGCGAAGGCAAACTTGTGGCTGCCGAGGCAACTGTGATCGGTGATGCTGGCCCCTACAATTACACTTCCGCGAAGGTACTCGGTAATGCCAATTTGTGCGTTACCGGCCCGTATGAAATCCCGAATATCCATGTGGACACGTTCGGCGTGCTGACCAATAACACTCCAACCGGGGCATTCCGGGGATTTGGCGGCCCGCAGGGCGCTTTTGCTGCGGAAGGGCAGATGAACAAGCTGGCAGAGGCGCTGGCGATAGACCCGGTGGAACTGCGGGCGCGAAATGTGTTCCACGAAGGTAGCATCCTGAGCGTGGGAACGCCGCTGCCGGCTGGTGTTTCGATGCCGGAAGTGGTGGACGCGGCGGCGCTGGAATGTGGTTGGACACGCGGCGCGGGCGGTTGGCAGCGCGAAAAAGTGGCACAGCCCGATCATCCGGCGCTGCGGCGCGGGATCGGTTTCGCGGCAGGGTATAAGAATATCGGGTTTAGCTTTGGCTTCCCGGAACAGAGCTGGGCGACTATCGAACTGTACGGCGACCGCGAGATTGAAAAGGTCGTACTGCGGCAAGGTGGCGCGGAGGTGGGGCAGGGGGCGCACACGGTCTTTATGCAGATGGCGGCGGAAGCGGTGGGCGTGCCGATGGAAAAGGTACATCTGATCGGTCATGATACTGCCGAGACGATGACATCTGGCAGCGCCTCGGCTTCACGGTTGACGTTCATGGCGGGTAACGCGATTAAAGGCGCGGGAGCAAAGGCGCTGGAACTCTGGCAGCACGAAGAACGCCCCGCCATTGCCACCTACCAGTATCGCCCCCCCAAGACCACTCCGTATGACCCGGAGACGGGACGCAGCGAGCCGAATTTCGCTTACGGCTATGTGGCGCAAGCGGTGGAAGTGGAAGTGGACATCGAAACCGGGCATGTGCGGCTGGTGCGGGTGATTTCGGCAAACGATGTAGGCACGGCGATCAACCCGCAGATGGTGCGCTCACAGATTGAAGGCGCGGTGGTGCAGGCAGCGGGTTATGCCGTGATGGAGAATCTGGTTTCGGTGGAAGGCAAGATACGCAACCCGTATCTTTCGACCTATCTTATCCCGACGGTTCTGGATGTGCCGGATGAAGTGAAATCGGTCATTCTGGAGTATCCCGACCCGATTGGCCCTTGGGGCGCACGCGGCATGGCAGAGATGCCTTTTCTCCCGCTGTCGGCGGCCATCACAGCGGCGGTGCGTGATGCGACAGGGGTATGGTTCGATTCGATCCCGCTGACGCCGGAACGGGTAGTGGCGGGGCTGCGGGAACATGGGATCGGTATTCTTTAGCCGTGCGTTAGTCGTCGTTCGCGGCGGGGGTGATCTGGCAAGCGGGGCGATTGCCCGTCTGGTGCGTGCTGGATTCCCGGTGATTGTGACAGAACTGCCCGCGCCCATGTTTGTGCGCCGGGCAGTTTGCTTTGGTGAGGCGGTTTACAGCGGTCAGAATGCCGTCGAAGGCATTCCGGCGCGTTTGGCCGCCGATGCGCTGGAAGCCGGAGAGATGGCGCTATCCGGCGTGGTGGCGGTGCTGGTTGACCCTGAAGGGGCTGTGATTCGCACCCTGCGCCCTGCGGTGGTGGTGGATGCCCGCATGGCGAAAGTGAATACCGGCACACGCTTGGACGATGCGCCGCATGTGGTGGCGCTGGGGCCGGGTTTTACTGCCGGTCTGGACTGTCATGCGGTGGTGGAAACCAACCGGGGGCATGATCTGGGGCGGGTGATTTACGCGGGGAGCGCCGAACCGGATACCGGTGAGCCGGGGATGGTAGAAGGCAAAACACATTCGCGGGTGCTACGTTCGCCTGTGGAGGGGCATGTTCACGCACTGGCGACCATTGGCGATCGGCTGGTTGCAGGGCAGGCGATTGCGACGGTGGCGGGAACGGCGCTGCTTGCGCCTTTTGGCGGCGTGCTGCGCGGGTTGATTCATGAACGGGTGTGGTGCGCGGCTGGTATGAAAATTGGCGACCTCGATCCCCGTGCGAAGTTGGAAGCCTGTTTTACGCTGTCGGATAAATCGTTGGCGGTTGGCGGGGGTGTTTTGGAGAGTGTTCTGGGATCGGCAGCAGTCCGTGACCGGTTGGTGAGCCATGAAACTGCAAAAAGCGTTTGACATCGTTCCCGGTGATGTGGTGTCTTTTGTGGGCGCGGGTGGCAAGACTTCCACGCTGTTTGCGCTGGGGCATGAGCTGGCGAACGCGGGTTTGCGAGTGGTTGCCACCACGACCACCCGTATCGGTCATGACCAGCTTGATTTGATGCCGTATGCGGCCAGCATTTCGGATGGTATTTCGCATCTTTCGCTGGCGCTGGGGCAGAACCGTTTTGTATTCCTCTACGGGCAGATTAAAGGCAGCAAGGTGTATGGCCCCGGTCTGGAATGGATTCCGCGCCTGCTGGATTCGGTGGATTCGGACGTGCTGCTGATCGAAGCCGATGGGTCACGCGGGTTGCCGCTGAAAGCCCCCAAACCGCACGAGCCTGTCATTCCGCCGGAAACTACGCTGGTGGTGCCGATGGCATCGCTTTCGGTGCTGGGGCAACCGCTGGATGAGCAGCATGTTTACAATGCACAGGCCATTGAAGAACGCTACGGGTTCGGGCTAGGGAATCGGGTTAAATCGCCATGGGTGGCGCAGATTTTGCGGGATGAGACTCTCGGACTGCGCGGCGTGCCGGATCAGGCGCGGGTGATCGCGCTGCTCAACCAGACGCCTGCGGGCGGCTATTTGCGGGCGCGGGCGCGGCTGATCGCGCAGTTTATTCTGCGTTCGCCGCGCATCTACGGCGTTGCGCTGGGTTCTGTGCGCGGTGCTAATCCGGTGCATGAAGTTCAGCGCCAGATTGGTGCGGTACTGCTGGCTGCCGGACAGTCTAAGCGCATGGGACAGCCGAAGGTATTGCTGTCATGGGCGGGTGGTCGCACCATACTGGAACAGATTATTGACCAGCTTCAATTGGCGCGGCTGGCGCATATCACGGTGGTCACGGGCTACCGTCCGGGCGAAGTGCGGCAGCTGGCGACCCGCGCCGGCGTGGATGTGACGCACAATGCGGATTATGCGACGGGCGAAATGCTCTCCTCCTTAAAGGCGGGACTGCGGGCGATGCCTGCACACATCAGCGCGGCGCTCGTCACGTTGGGCGACCAACCGCGCTTGCAAGCCCGTGTGATTGCGCAGGTGTTGACCGCTTATGCCGAGGGCGCGGGGGATATTGTCGCGCCCAGTTACCAGATGCGGCGCGGTCATCCCATTCTGATTGACCGCAAGTTTTGGTCGGAAATTCTGGCGCTGCCTGACGACGGTGCGCCGCGTGATGTGATCGAACGCCACCGCGACCAGATCGCGTATGTGAACGTGGATACCGACAGCGTGCTGCGCGATGTGGATACGCCGGACGATTATCAGAGCGAACGGCGTCTGGCGGGTCTCGAATAACGCCCTTTCTCCTACTCAACCGCCGGGGTTATGTTGCCCTTCAAAATAGCCGCGCCGCAGCGACAGCGGGCGCTTGGTGATGCTGCCGTGCGCCTGTTCGCGCAGCGCATCGGATGCGCTCATCGGCGTGACTACGATCAGCACTTCATCAGGCGCTAGGCAGTGGTCGGGGGGCGGGGCATAGGTGTAGCGCCCATCCGCGTCGCGCACACTGATGACATCGGCATTGTATTTCGCTTTGAGTGTGAGCGACTCAAGTGTTCTGCCAATCCAGGGCGAATCGTGCTGCATATAGAGTTCGGTGGTTTCGATTTGGGCGGCGTAGTTGTACACCACATGCTGGAGGAAGTCGCTGATTGCCGGACGGGTGGTGGCGAGCAGGACGAACTGCGCCGCCACCTGAAACGGGCTGAGAACACGATCTGCGCCGGTACGCAAAAGTTTGGGGAGCATATCGTCGGTTTGTGCGGCGGCGGTAATCAGCAGCCGTTTGCTGAGCGCCCGACAGTTCAAAATGGTCATGATGCTGGCAGCCTGATCTTCAATCGCCACCATGACCGCCAGCGCACGTTCTACGCCAGCCGCTTGAATGGTGGCTTCTTCCGCCGGGTTGCCATAAATGACACGGAAGCCTTTTTGCAGCAATTCCTGTGCATAACTGGCGTTATCGCTGATGATGACGAAGGGGCGCAGCGGATCGAGCTTGCTGATCGCGCTGCGGGCGACGCGGTTCGACCCGCATATCACATAATGGCTGTGCATCTCCTTGATGACCAGCGCCGCTTCTTCGAGCGTGTATACCCGGTGAGTCTGGATGGGCGGCTGCTGCGGGGTGGGTAGGCGCTGCCAGAACACGCCGCGAGGGCGCGGGGTGGCTGATTCCCGGTTAGCTGCTTGCAGCGCGGCGATGTGCTGGTTCGGCACGACTGCAATCAGGCTTTCGCCTTCGTTCAAGCGGTAATCCTGACCGGGCGCGACCACATACCCGCCGTTTTCAAGGCGCAGGCCGATGATGGCAGCGCCGAATCGCTGGCGCAAGTTGAGATCGGCCAGCGTTTGTCCGATCCACGTCGAATCATCCCAGAGGTGTAGCAGGGTGGTTTGCGAGGTAGATCGCTGACTGAACAAGATGGAATTGAAGAACTCGTTGACAGCGGGGCGCATGGTCGCATTGTTCAGGAAGCGCCCGGCCACTTCATAAGGCGCAATCACATCATTCGCGCCTACGCGGATCATTTTGGTGGTCAACGCTTCATCCAGTGCTGCTGCTGTGATTTCGATCCGGGGGTTTAAGCTGCGAGCAGTCAGGACGGAAATCAGCGTTTCGGTATCGCGGTCAAGCATAATCATCATGGCCTGTGCGCGTTCAATTCCTGCCCGCCGCAGCATGGATTCGCTGGTGGGGTCGCCTTCGATCACCAGCAGGCCATTGTCGCGGCTGTGTTCGGCAAAATCGTGGTGCGGCGTGACCACGACCAGCACATCCAGCAGCGTTTCCTGACGGTGACGCATACGCAGCACCGTCGTGATAACACCCCGGATGAATGCCCGCAAACGTGGAAGGCGTCGGCGTTCGGGTGTGCCGAAGATACTATCCAACCGCTTATCAATCGGGCGATAAAGCACATCCAACTGCATTTTCTGGCGCAGACGCGCTCCCTCAATCAGGTAGGTGATGGTATCGTTCACCAGTTCGCCCGCGCCGCAGATGATGTAATGACCGCTTAACACCTGTATCTTGCTGATAATGTTGCGGCGCTGACGCAGATCACGAACCGCAGGACTGACGATGAAATTGGCGGTGGCCTGTAAGCCGTAGGCGACGGTGCCGAGTCCGAACAGGATGAGCAGCACGGTGAATATGCGCCCGCCTGTGGTGTGGGCGTAGATGTCGCCATAGCCGATGGTGGCAAGCGTAATCACCGTGAGCCAGATCGAATCCAGCAGGCTGAAATGTTCGAGCAGCATGAAGCCCACCACCCCGATTGGGAGGATGGTTGCCAGTGCTGCGATGGCGATACGAATCTGGCGTTGAGCCTCTTTGAATGAGTTCATCCGAATCTGGCCTGTGTGCTGAATAGGTGACTGAATGAGAGTGATTATAGGTGAGGATTTATTTCAGTGCTGCTTTCAAGCTCTTGGCGAGACGTTTGATCGCCTGCTTATAGGGTTTGCGCGGCGCGACGAGGGCGGATAGTAAATAGCGCCCGCTGCGGGTGCGGAACGTGAGGAGGATGATTTGCGTGCCGTCGGCGGTGAAGTAGTGCAGATCGGTTTCATCTGCAAGCGTTTCCAATGCCTCGACATCCGTTGCAGCGTGCAGCAGCAGGGCTTCATAGTCGCTGCGCAGGCTTTCCTGATCGGGCGCGGCGAGATCGAGGAACAGCAGGTGATCGCGGTTCAAGTGGATGAGTGCTGCTCCGATGAAACGGTCTTTGCCGGTCAGCGCCGCTTGCATGAGTGTGTCTGTTGCTGTCACCTTATGCCCCCAACGGATTGAACAGGCGTAGACAGATTGTACTGCGGCGGCGGGGGTGATGATACGAATCAAATGCCGGATGGGGTATAATTCAACACCAAATAGGGGTATTCAGCAAGGAAGCAACATGACCACCTATACCCATACCGATTATGAAAATGCAGTACAGGTTATCCGCAGCAAAGTGAACCAGACGCCCCGTGTGGGACTTGTTTTGGGGTCAGGGCTGGGCGGGCTGGCGGATCGGCTTGAAAATCGAGTCGCGGTGGCTGACCACGAAATTCCCGGATGGCCGGTTTCCACCGTTGAAGGGCATCAGGGCAAGCTGGTATTCGGCACGCTGGAAGGCGTTCCGGTTGTCGCACAGCAGGGGCGGGCGCATTTCTACGAAGGCTACTCGCTTCAGCAGGTGACATTTCCGGTGCGTGTGATGCAGATGTTGGGCATAGAGACGTTGATCCTGACTAATGCGGCAGGCGGTTTGAATACGGCCTATCATACTGGCGATGTCATGATGCTCAACGACCATATCAACTTTGTGGGGATGGTGGGGCATAACCCGCTGATGGGGCCGAACGATGACCGTATTGGCCCGCGTTTTCTCGGCATGGTACAGACCTACGATCGGGCGCTGCGGGCGGCGGCACGGCAGGCGGCGAAGGCTGAAGGGCTGCTGCTGCATGAGGGCGTGTACGTGTGCCTGTCGGGGCCGAACTTCGAGACTCCGGCTGAAATTCGGATGCTGCGCACCCTCGGCGGCGATGCGGTGGGGATGTCCACCGTTCATGAGGTGCTGGTGGCGCGGCACATGGGCGTGCGGGTGATGGCTTTTAGCGGGATTACGAACGAGGCGATTGACTCGGTGGACGTGGATTTGGAAACCAACCACGAAGAAGTGCTGGATGCGGGTAAGATTATTGTTCCAAAGCTGGAACGGTTGGTGCGGGGCGTGCTGCGATCTCTATGAACGCGCTGCTGTTTCTGATCGAACAAATCGCGCCCGGCCTGTATATCCTGACTGCGGTGGGCGTTCTGGTGCTGTGGCGGCGCTGGGGACGGGCGCGGCGCGAATTTCGATCAACGCATTTTGAACTAGAACGCGATATTTACCGCTATCAGCAGGCCAACGCTTTAACCGGATTGGTGCTGCTGATTGAGTTCGGATTGGTGGTGGTCGGTATTCAACAGGTGGTGGTTCCTACCGTTCGCGCCACCGAGGACACCAGTTTGACGCTGATTCAGGTGGTGGACGATGGTCAGTTCAACACGCCCACGCCCGCCCCGGTTGCTTTCGGGAATGCGCCTGTAGACCCCAGTGGTGTGCAATTGGGCGAACAAGAGATTGTGCGTGTGCAGGCCACGCCCACTTTGACCCCGACGCCGGTGGGGACGATTTTGCCGAACCCGCCCCCGATTGCGGGTTGTGATACACCGGGCGCGACTCTGCAAATTCCAGCGAACGGGATGCTGATCTTCGATCCGATTAATGTGGTCGGTACGGCGAATGCCGATAACTTCGCGTTTTACCGCTTTGAGCTGAATGGCCCACAGACGTTAGGCAATTTCGCGTTGCTGCGCGACCATGACCAACCGGTGCCGGAGATTGGGGTGCTGGGGCAGTTTGTGCCGGCTTTCTATCAGCCCGGCCTGTACCAGTTCCGGCTGACGGTGTTCGACATCACTAATACACTGAAAGCGGCCTGTACGGTAAACATCACCATCAGTGAACCGATTCCGACAGCAACCCCGTTGTCGGCAGGCTCGTAAGCTGTTTTCGAGAAATGGATGAGAAACCCCGCATCGGGATGGTCGGCGCAGGTAAAGTTGGCAGTGTGTTGGCGCGTCTAAGTGTACAGGTGGGCTACACCGTTTCGGCGGTGAGTAGTCTGCACCGTGCCAGCGCCGAAAAACTGGCTGCCGAAACGGGCGCGTCTGTCGTCTCCAGTGCGGTCGAAACGGCTGCTCTGGCCGATTTGATCCTGCTGACGGTGCCGGATGACGCGATTGCGCAGGTTGCAGGACAGGTGGCGCAAGTGTCACTGGCTGGAAAAGCGGTTGTTCATACGGCGGGGGCGCTGGATACAGGGGTGTTGCAGGCGGCAGCAAAAGCCGGTGCAATGGTTGGTAGCTGGCATCCGGCACAGGCTTTTGCAGCGGCAAATCGGGCGGGGCTGACTGGTGTGGCCTTCGCGGTAGAAACCGGGGATGCGCGGCTGCGGGAATGGCTTCTGAACCTGACCGCTGCTTTCGGCGGGCGTCCGCTAATGATCCCACCCGGCGGCAAAGTGGTCTACCATGCGGCGCTGGTGTTTGTGAGCAACTATACGGTGGGATTGTATGCGGTGGCCGGACGTTTGCTGACCGGGCTGGGTTTAGATGATGCGTCGGTGGCGGCGGCACTAAACCCGCTGCTGACCGGAACCGTGACCAATATCCAGCAGTATGGCATTCCCGACGCACTGACTGGCCCGTTGACGCGGGGCGATGCGGGGACGGTGGCGGCGCATTTGCAGGCGCTTGGTGACTGCGACGAACGGTTACAGGCGTTGTATAAACTGCTGGCGCAGGTGACGTTGCCGGTAGCGATGGCGAAAGAACCGGATCGAGATTTCGAACCGTTGGGTGCAATTTTGGATGAGAGGAACGATCATGCGGATCAGCGTGCGTGATATTCAAAAGCTGAAGACGAATGGCGAACCCATCCCGACTTTAACTGCTTATGATGCGACCAGCGCCTATCTGGGGGAGGCGGCGGGTGTGCCGCTGCTGCTGGTGGGCGATTCTCTGGGGATGGTGGTGCAGGGGCATCAGTCCACCATTCCGGTGACATTGGAACACATGATTTATCATTCGGCGATTGTGGTGCGTGCCACGCAGAAGCCGATGGTCGTGGGCGATTTGCCTTTTATGTCCTACCAGTTGAGTTCTGAACAGGCTCTCGTAAGTTCAGGCCGATTGATGCAGGAAGCCGGCGTGAATGCCGTCAAACTGGAGGGCGGCGAAACGATGGCTTCCACCATCAAGCGGATTGTGGAGATCGGCATTCCGGTGATGGCGCACATTGGTTTGACGCCGCAAAGCGTGAACCGTTTTGGCGGTTTCCGGGTGCAGGGGCGCGAGATCACCTCCGCCCGACAATTGCTGCGCGATGCGCAAGCGGTACAGGATGCGGGCGCATTCGCGGTGGTGCTGGAACTGGTGGCCGCGCCGCTGGCGGAGATGATTACTTCCCGTCTGGATATTCCGACCATCGGGATTGGTTCTGGTGCGGCCTGTGATGGACAGATTCAGGTGTTTCACGACCTGCTGGGGCTGCACCCTTCGTTTGGCCCGCGCCACGCCAAACAGTTTGTGAACGCAGGGGCGGCTATGGAAGGTGCGCTGCGGCAGTATGTGGACGAGGTTAAGAGCCGGCAGTTCCCTACGCTTGAAAACGGATTTTCTATGAGTGATGAGGTTCTGGCGACGCTACAGACCGAATCGGAACTGGTGTAAAACGTGGATGTGATCGAAACCATTGACGCGCTGCGAACGGCGCGGAAGGCGATGACGGGGCGCGTGGGGCTGGTGCCGACGATGGGTGCGCTCCATGCCGGACATCTGGCGCTGGTGGCGGCGGCGCGGGCGGCGAATGACCATGTGATCGTGACAATTTTTGTCAACCCGACGCAGTTTGCAGCGAACGAGGATTTGGCGAAGTACCCGCGTGATTTGCCGCATGATCTGGAACTGCTGCGCTCGGCAGGGGTGGACGTGGTGTTTACGCCCACGCCTGATTTGATGTATCCGGCAGGGTTTCAGACATGGGTAGATGTGATTGAGGTGGCTAAGGGGCTGGAAGGTGCGCGGCGTCCGGGGCATTTCCGGGGGGTCGCCACTGTGGTCGCTAAGTTGTTCAACCTGACACAGCCGGATGAGGCTTATTTCGGGCAGAAAGATGCTCAACAGGTGGCGGTGATTCAGCGCATGGTGCGGGATATGAATTTCCCCCTGCGGGTGGTGGTTTGCCCGACGGTGCGGGAAGCTGATGGTTTGGCGATGAGTTCGCGTAATGTGTACCTGACGCCTGAGCAGCGTGCTGCTGCGGTGGCCGTGCCAAAGGCGCTGCGGGCGGCGGCGGCGGCATACGCGGCGGGAACGCGCCACCCCAAAGACCTGCGCGAAATTATGATGTCCGAAGTGGAAAACGAACCTGCGGCGGCGCTGGAGTATGTGTCGGTGGCGGCGGCGGACTCGCTGGTGGAACTGGAACTGCCGACAGACGTGCCGCTGCTGCTCTCGCTGTCGGTGCGCTTCGGCACGACTCACTTGATTGACAACCAGATTTTGCCGCCGCCTGAACCTTAGCGGTCATTTCTGAGCAGAATCCGATGGTTTTCCGACAATCCCGAAGGATAATAGCGGCATGGTGGCAGGTGTAAAATTCGCCTGCTCTGGTCGGTCTATTGTGGTTGTGCGTAGAAAGGCGTATTGGAGATGTACGGTTTCGGCGGGTTGCTCAACTCAGGCTATTTTCTGTGGGTATTCCTGCCCACTGTCGTCATTTCGATGATCGCGCAGGGGATGGTGTCGTCAGCGTTTAGCCGTTGGGGGAAGGTGCGGAACAGCGCCGGCCTGACGGGTGAACAGGTGGCACGGCGGATTATGGAACGCGCCAGCTTGCAGGTGGGGCTGGAAGGCACGCCGGGGCAGCGTAGCGACCATTTCGACCCTTCGCGCAACGTGGTGCGCATGTCGCAAGAAGTGGCGACCGTGCCTTCGGTGGCGGCGATGGCGGTGGTGGCACATGAGTTTGGTCATGTGCAGCAGTACCAGCAGAAATCGCCGTTGATCGCCCTGCGCAGCTTTCTGGTTCCCGCCATGCGCTTCAGCCCTAGCGTGTCCTATTTGCTGATCGTGCTAGGGTTGCTGCTCAATATGATGGCGCTGGCTCAACTGGGCATTCTCGTTTACGGGATTGTGGTGCTGTTCATGCTGCTCACGCTTCCGGTTGAGATTGATGCCAGTATGCGCGGGATGCGCTTGCTGCGCGAAACGGGATTGATGCAGGAGAGCGAGGAAAGCGGCGGGGCGCGTTCGGTGTTGACTGCGGCGGCGCTGACCTATGTGGCGGCGGCGGTTACTTCGCTGCTAAACCTGCTGTACTACATCAGTCTGGTGAGCGCGAGCAGCAACCGGCGGCGCTGAAGCCTGCTGCATGAGGGCATTTAATCGGAACGACGGGGCGGCATTCTCAACCGCCCCGTTTTGTTGAGTCATCGGGGGCTACCCATCGCTGCCGTGTCCACCGTTGTCGTCCACGCCTGAGTTATCGTTGCTGTTGTCTGTACCGCCGCTGTCGTCCACGCCTGAGTTATCGTTACTGTTGTCGTTGCTGCTGCCTCCGCCGTTGTCGTCCACGCTTGAGTTATCGCTACTGCTGTCGTTGCTATTGTCGTTCGATGAGCCGTTGTCTTCCTGTGTGCCGATTGTTCCCGCATCTTCTGGTATGTCTGTGGCAGTTGAGGAAGCGCGTGGCAGTATCAGGAGATCACCCACGACAATGAAGCGCGGATCGGTGAGGCAGTTGATCTGCATCAACTGTTCCAGCGTGATGCCCCGGTTGGCAGCCAA
>CAIPFY010000003.1 GCA_903864435.1 uncultured Chloroflexota bacterium
CGGTCAAAACGGTGCCGGACAGACCCGCCGCCTTCAACCGCTTGCTCAACGCGCTGCGGCAGGTGGAAGATCGCTTCTTATCGCAAACGCGAACCCGGCGCATCCTGCTGGCGATGTACGTGGTGAGCGCCTTTTCCACGCTGCTGCTGCTGTTCGTCCTCATCAACGTGGTCACTGGAACCAACGGCGAACTGACCGATATGCTGGAATCCATCCTGCTCACCCAGTCTTACGTCAGCGGCCCCACCAGTCTGAAGTTTTACCTGTTGATGACCATTCTCAGCTTGCTCACCGACTTGCTAACCTTCGCGGGAACCGTCGCCTTCGTTCTCAAGCGCGATTCAATAGCGATTACAATGGGTACAGTGGCGCTGGTGATTACGCTTACCTTCACCAATACCCTTTCGTTCTACTTCGGGCAGTTTTCGATCCTGCTCAGTAGCATTTATTCTTTCGGGGCGCTGCTGGCACTCTTGCGCTACCGGGATCGCTTTTTGCAACCGGACGAAAGCATCCTTTGAGCAGGTGGTTTCGCTGAATGCACAATTCGGATAATATCAACCTTAAAGTTTTTATCTGCATGTGGGAATGATGTTATGAGCCGTTTGATTATGCGGCGTGGCCCAAGCCCGAACAAAACGTTTGCGCTGGATGGTGAAGTGATTACCATCGGCAGTGGGTCGAAGAACACGATTGTCATTCTGGATAACGACGTGAGCCGCGAACACTGCCGCCTGCAACGGTTGGCGGTGGACTACGAGCTGCACGATTTGAATTCGACGCGGGGAACGTATGTCAGCGGTCAGATGGTGCGCGGGCCATTCGCGCTGCGCCCCGGTCACATGATCGAGTTGGGCGAGAATGTGGTGCTGGAATACGAACGCGCACCGGGGACGAGCGAGCTAAACAAAGTCCCGGTTCGCGCTGCCGGAGAACCCACCGAACAATCGCATCCTTATCTGGTCATGACGCAGGGGCCGATTCCCGGTCAGGTACACGCGCTCACCAAAACGCTCATCCGCGTGGGGCGCGATCTGACGAATGAACTGGTGCTGCAAGACTCGGAAATCAGCCGCTTTCATCTTGTGCTGCGTTGGACAAATGGAACCTATGTGATTGAAGACCTCGGTTCAACCAACGGGACGCTGTTAAACGGCGCGACGCTGGCGGCCAAAACCCCCATCGCGTTGAGTACCAACGATATCATCCGGTTGGCGACCACGCTGGAATTCCGGTTTACATGGCAACCGAACGATGTGAAAGTGGATACCCCCGCCGGTGCAGCAGGCGGCGCAGCATCCACCGCGCCCACCGTTAAAACCGAAACCCGCGAGGCCAAAATCCTTCAGCCCAACAGCAAGCGCCAGACCACCATGCTCGGAACTGGCTTGATACCCGGCAGCCTGATCGGTCATGTGTTCCTTGCCTATGCCCGCGAAGACTGGGAACCGATTGTCGCGCCGATGACCATGCTGCTGCAAGATTCCAGCGTGAACGTGTGGGTTGACCAGTATTTGATGCAGGGCGGCGCGGACTGGACGGTGGCGGTGGAGCAGGCGCTTTCGGAATGTACGCTGCTGCTGGTCGTGGTTTCGCCCGCCGCGCTGAACTCGCGCTACGTCCGCTTGGCCTATCGCTACTTCTTCAACCGCGAGAAACCCATTATTCCGCTGATCTATTCTCCGGTGGACGACTTGCCGATTGAACTGAAGAATCTCAAATCGGTTCGTTACGACAGCAGCGACCGGAAAAAGACGTTTGAGGAATTGACTACCGAAATTCGGAACCGGCAAAAACCCAAACCCTGAGGATGATATGCTCAGTGAACGCCAGCAGCTGGACTCGCTCTATCGGCTTTCCCGTGTGCTGCGCAGTCTGGACGCGAACCCGCACGCCATTTTACAGACCGCGCTGCTCATTACCGGAGAAGTGCTGAACGTCGCGCAGGGAAGCCTCGTCATTTTTCGCGCCGATGAGGATGTGGAAGACATCCTTCTGCTCGGTGCGCTGGATAACCGGGCAGCGCGGCGGCGGCGCTGGTTGCCGCTGATTCAGCGCGGGCTGGTGGGGTTTGCCCAGCATTCGCGGCGTCCGGTGATCGCCCGTGACATCTCCGCCGATCCGCGCTGGGTGCGCAGTACCGGCACGGACGGGCTGCCGCGTGAAGGCTCGGCGATTGCGTTCCCGATGGAAAAGCGCAACCGCCTGTATGCCGTGATGACGCTCATTCACCCTGAAGTGGATTATTTTGACGAGACGATTGCACAATGGTTGGCGGGCGTATCGGACATCGTTTCGACAGCGATTGGCAATCTGGATGCGTGGACAAGAGAAGCGCCGCTGGATGAAGGCCGCTACCGCTGGCTGTTCGAGGACGCGGTGGTGCCGATCATCATCACCTCGCTGGATGGCTACATCCTCGATGTGAACCGCCGCGCCTGTGACTTTCTGCGCTGCCAGCGTAACGACATTGTAGACCACCCCATCAGCGCCATTCACCGCATGGGGACGGGGCCGTTGGGCTTAGACCGGCTGGAGTCGCTCCAGTCCGGGCGCGAACTGGAATTTCGCACCACCGCCTATACCACCGACAGCACCGAATTGCAGGTGATTGTGCGGGCGCGGCGGCTGTTCTTCGACAACAACGATGTCATTTTCTGGGTGGAGCAGGATTTAACGCCGCAGATGGAACTGGAGCAGTTGCGCCATGACCTGACGGCGATGGTCTACCACGATCTGCGCGGCCCGATTCACACCATCTACGGCAGTTTTTCGGCGCTGTTGCGGCTGCTGCAAGGCAACCAACAGCCGGCTATACAGGATTTGCTGCTGGTGGGGTCACGCAGCACCCAGCAACTTTCGCGGCTGGTGGAAAGCCTGCTGGATATTCAGCGCCTCGAAGAAGGCAAAGCCGTTCTTGATCCCAAATCCACCCCGCTGCACAGCATCCTGACCAACGCCGCACAGCTGGTACAACCGCTGGCCGCCGAAGCCGACCAAAGCCTGATCTACGAACTGCCGCCCGAACTACCGTCTGTCTACTGCGACGCCGATATGATCCTGCGCGTGGTGACGAACCTGATGGAAAACGCGGTCAAATACACGCCGATGGGCGGCACTATCCGCTTGAACGCCTCCAAAATCGTGTCCGGCATTCGCATCAGCGTCACCGACTCAGGCCCCGGCATTCCCAAGTTTCTGCATCGGCAAATTTTCGACAAGTTCAGCCGCGTGAAGTACAAAGACGCGCCCAAAGGGATCGGGCTAGGGCTGGCGTTCTGCCGGTTGGCGATAGAAGCGCACGGCGGGCAAATCTGGGTGGAGAGCGAACCCAATCAGGGCGCATCGTTCATCTTCACGCTGCCCGTCGAGAAAGAAGCACCCGCGCCGGAAGCCAGCGCGGGCGTGGGAAGTTGAGGATTTATTCCCAATCTTCGACCAATAGTCCCGGAATGCGCACAAATTCTTTTGTGTTGTGTGTCACAACGATTAGATCATGAACTGCTGCGATAGCCGCAATCTGCATATCATACGGGCCTATTGGAGTACCCGCTTTTTCGAGTATCGCACGAATACGTCCAAACTCGTTGGCTGCATCCTCATCAAAGCTAAGATGAGCAAAGCGAATGAAGAACGCATTCTGCTGCATACGAGAACGCTGTGGATTTTGACTGCGGGCAGAACCCGCGTACATTTCGCCCATTGTCACTGTGCTGACTGCAATATCAAGATCGGAAATATCACGCATTCGCTCCTGAATGCGCGGCGCACGTCCATTGATGTAGCGAATACAAGTGTTGGTGTCGAGTAGGTACTTCATTCGATCTCATCACGTATATCGGCTTGTAAGGGCTGCTGACGTTCCAGCGGATCATCCGCAAGGCTACCATAGGTCAGGTCAATGAACTGATTCCAAGGGATATGCTTAAAGGCTTCGACCTCAAGCTCGGATTTGAGCATCGTGCTGAGATGTTCCATCAGCCGCACTTTGTCGAACAACGACATGCGGTTCGTCAGTTGCAGGGCATCTTCATACAGAGTCATGCTACACCTCCTTCAGACCAACGAATGACCTAAGCAGTCACTATTCATCTTCTCCGGCGGCGGCGGGGGCTGTGCCTTCTTTCAGTGCGCTCAGGCGGCGGTAGGTGGCCTGAAATGTGAGCGCGTCCGCCGTGTGGAACGGCTCCGGCGCTTCGATAGCCGCTGTGCCTTCCACGCCGTAATCCACGAAGGCTTGCAGCAGTTCGCGGTAGCGCAGATCGGCCTCGTTCAGCGGCAGGTGTTCTTTCTCACCTTTGGCGGTGTAGGCAATCCCGCTGATGTGAAAATGCAGCGTCTTGAGGCCGGTTTCGCCCAACACGGTTTTCACGCGCTCCAGCGCATCGGCAAACTCGGCGTAGCTGTTGAACGTGCCGTCCCCGCGCCGCGCATGGAGATGCGCCCAGTCAATGCAGGGCAGTACGCCGGGGACATCTTTGCTCAACTGCACCACCTCGTCCAGATTGCCGAACATCGCGCCTTTGCCCATCGTTTCCGGGCGCAGATTCACCCGCACCCCTTCGCCGCGCAGAATCGCGGTCAGTTCCAGCAGCTTTTCTTTGGCGCGTTCATACACCTGTTCCGGCGGTTGGCTGTGGTAACTTCCGGGGTGAAAGATGATGTCTTTCGCGCCAGCCAGATAGCCTTTGCGGGCGGCGGCCAGCAGACGTTCGTCACTTTTCGCCATTAGTTCCGCCGTCTGACTGTTCAGGTTGATATAATAAGGGGCGTGAATGCTCAACGTCACGCTGGCCTTCTGCGCGGCGGCTTTGATCTCGGCGCAGGTTTCATCGCTCACCCGCACGCTCTGCACCCACGCGATCTCCAGATGATCGAGTCCCAGTTCGCGGATGTGGGCGACGGCGGCGGCGGTGCCGGAAACCGGCGTGGTCTGTGGCGAACCGACCGTGCCGAAACGTAGTTTGTCGGATGTTTTGGGGGCGGGCATGGGCAAGACTCCGTTTCCAATATGATGAGCATGTATTCGGAAAGGGGGTCAGTACCCTCATCCCTATCCCTTTCGCTGCACGTCAGAGCGAAGGGTGTGAGACAAATGGATAGGGCGTGCGCCGTGTACCGACTGTCTTTCGCCCCTCTCCTAGCTGTACTCAGCGGTTGGGAGAGGGGGTGGGGGTGAGGGCTGTACCTCAATCCGAATGCGCCCGTTTGATGAGCCTTTATTGTAGCCGATTCGAGGAGAAATCATGCAGATGAAACGCAACCACGCACAACGTTCTTTCGGGCTGGCGCTGGCCGCCGGCGTGATCGTGCTGGTGCTGTGGAACGTGCCGCAGTTGGATTTTCTGCTGTACCCCTTCCGTCTGTTCGTGACTTTCGCGCACGAATCCGGTCACGGGCTGGCGGCGCTGCTCACAGGCGGGAGCTTTCTGGGGTTCGAGATTTTCGCCAACGGCGCGGGGCAGGCGGCTACGGCGGGCGGCTGGCGGGCGATCATTCTCCCTGCTGGCTATCTGGGCGCGGCGCTGTTCGGCGGGCTGCTGTTCTGGCTGACCAACCGCTTCCACCGTCCGCGCTTGATCGCGGCGCTGCTGGGCGGGGCGGTGCTGGCGCTGACCGTGTTGTACGCACGCGGGGCGGGGACGGCGCTGCTGGTGGGGCTGGCGTTCGGCGCGGCGCTGCTGCTGCTGGCGTGGAAAGCCGCGCCCGACCTGACGCGCATCATCCTGAACGTGCTGGCGATTCTGTGCGGGCTGAACGCTGTCCTTGATCTGTGGTACATCGTGGGCAACAGCGGCGCGGGGCTGGGGCTGGTGCGTAACGATGCCGCCGCCTTCGCCGCCGAGTTCACGCCCCTGCTGCCTGCGTGGCTGTGGGCGATCATCTGGGCGGCGGAAGCCGTGTTCATTTTGGGTGTGGCGGTATGGTATAGTCTGAAACATTGGACGGATGAGATCGTTTGAGCGCTTGTTCCAGAGAGGACGACAATGCCGGTTCGCAGTCAAAATAACGCATGGGTTCTGGAAACTCAGCACACCGCCTACGCGCTGGGACTCAATCCGGCTGGCCTGCTGACTCACCGCTACTGGGGCGCGAAACTGCCCTATATCGAGGATTATCCTGCTGCTCCCGCGCCGGATGGTTGGGCTTCGTTCAACAACCCGCCGCAGCGCACACCAGAAGAATACCCGACCTTCCACGAAATCAAGTTCACCGAGCCGTGCCTGAAAACTACCTTCAGCGATGGCACGCGCACGACAGTGCTGGCCTTTGACCGCGCCGAGATCGTGGGCGAAGAACTGCGGCTGCACCTGCGTGACCAGCACTACCCGCTGACCGTCACGCTGCACTACCGCGCCTACCCCGACTATGACCTGATCGAACGGTGGGCGACCCTGCGCAATACCGGCAGCGACCCGATTCAGTTGGAGCGCGTGTGGTCGGCGCAGTGGCATGTGCCGGAGGGCGAACCGTATCATCTGACGCATCTCTACGGTCACTGGATGGGCGAGTTCCAGATTCAGCGTGCGCCGCTGACGCAGGGTGTGACCGTGCTGGAAAGCCGCCGCATCCACACCAGCCACCACCACAGCCCGTATTTCGCGCTGGATCGCGGCGCGACGGAAACCAGCGGCGAGGTGTGGTTCGGGGCGCTGGCGTGGAGTGGCAACTGGAAGATCGCGGCAGAGGCCACCGATTTCGGCTCGACGCGCATCAACATCGGCCTGAACGATTGGGATTTCGGCTGGGCGCTGCGCCCCGGCGAGGATTTTGTTACGCCGACCACTATTGCCGGCTATACGCCGGATGGCTTCGGCGCGGCCAGCCGCACGCTGCACGACTATGTGCGTCAGACCATCCTGCCGCATGGCAACGTGATTCACCCCATGCTGTACAACTCGTGGGAAGCGGTGTTCTTCGATGTGGATGTCGAGTCGCAGAGCCGCGTGGCGGAAGTGGCTGCCAGCCTCGGCGTGGAATTGTTCGTGATGGATGACGGCTGGTTTCACGGGCGCAACCTCGATAATGCTGGCTTGGGCGACTGGTGGCCGGACGAGAAGAAGTTCCCGGACGGCCTGAAGCCGCTGGTTGACCGTGTGAACGCGCTCGGCATGGATTTCGGCATCTGGATTGAGCCGGAGATGGTCAACCCGGACAGCGACCTGTACCGCGCTCATCCCGACTGGGTGCTGCACTTCGCCAACCGTGAGCGCGTGACCGGACGCGGACAGCTCATCCTGAACCTTGCCCGCAAGGATGTGCAGGACTACTTGATCGAAAAGCTGGATAAAGTCCTGAGCGACAACCCGATCAAGTTCATCAAGTGGGATATGAACCGCACCGTGAGCGAACCGGGCTGGCCGGATTACGAAGGCGAAGCCCGCGAGGTGTGGGTGCGCTATGTGCAGGGCGTGTATCGCCTGTGGCAAACGCTGCGCGAACGCCATCCCGATGTGCTGTTCCAGAGCTGCTCCGGCGGCGGCGGGCGCGTGGATATGGGAATCCTGCGCTATGCCGATCAGGTGTGGCCTAGCGACAACACCCGCGCCACCGCCCGCTTGGGCATTCAGGAAGGTTTCTCGCTGGCAATGCCCGCCCTTATTATGGAAGCGCAGGTCACGGAGATGGAGCGCGAGGTGTCGCTCACCTTCCGCTTCCACGCGGCCATGTGTGGCGTACTGGGCATCAGCGCCGACATCACCCGCTGGAGCGAGTCCGAGCGCGAAGAAGCCCGCCGCTGGATCGCGCTGTACAAGCAGATTCGCCCGATTGTGCAGTTGGGCGACCAGTACCGGCTGCGTTCGGCGCAGTTCGGCGGCGGCCTAAGCGGGGTGCAGTACATGCGCAAGGACAAGCGCGAGGGCGTGCTGTTCGCCTTCCGCACTTATATCCCCGATCCGGCGCTGCCACAACGGTTGCGGTTGCAAGGGCTGAACCCGGAAGCGCGGTACACGGTGGAAGGATTTGATGGCGTGAAGTCCGGCGCGGGGTGGATGCGGCAGGATATCGTCGTGCCGCTGATGAACTTCGATAGCATTGTGCGGCGAATCCATCAAGTGTGACGTTTGTCATATTTTTTATATGACATTCCTCGCCCCCCCTCTACCCGATATAGGACTATGCTGAAGTCAAAGGTTGGAGAAAGGACTACCGCCTTTGGAGGTAGAACTCGAACAACGCAATAGACAGTGGCAGACCTGCTAATCGCAGGTACAGATACCCGGTAGGGCATCTACAGAAGGAATGTCTGTGATAGTTGCAGAATGACAGTCGCGCTGGCCTGAAAGCAGCGCGACTGTCGCATTATAGGGCAAGTACGGGGGGGACGGGGTTCAGCGCCGCGTGGCGCGTTTCGGTTCTTCGTCCTGTTGCGGAGCCAGCAGGTCATCCAGACTGACTTTCTCCTGTAACCGATTTTCCGCCAGCGCCGCCCGTAGTTCGTTGCTAATTTCGCCATCCTCGCTGATATTGCGGCGCATGTAGCGCGTACCTGATTCGCTCCAACCGAACTCCAGCATTGCCAGCGGCAGGCCGTCGGCACTCACGCGCAGATGCCAGTCGTGCGTCATGGGGTGCGCGTCATGAATGGGCAACCGCGCTTTGGGCGTGATGAGGTTGCGCCCGCGTGCTAATTCGTGGATGTCCTCATGAATGAAAATCGTGCGCCCGTCGCTGTCCATAATCTCGAACTTCACGCGCCCTCTGGCACGGGTGGACAGGCGCAATTGCACGAACGGCTGAATGTAGTCGGCGTCGTCCGGCAGCGGTTGCGTGCGGAATAAATCGGCTTCGTTGTTGGCGCGAAAGACCATGAAGCCCATATCCACTGGCAGCACCCGCATCTGGTCAGGGTTCAGCCCCGCCTGTTCGACGGCGTGCAGCGCGTGGGCGTACACCTTCTCAGAGCCGGATTGACGCACGGCGGCGCTCTCCTCCACAAAGGCTTGCGCGGCGGCTTTGGCGCGTTTGTCCCCGTAGCGGCGGGACACGCTCCCCAAATCGGATTTTCCGCCCATCTGCTTGTACAGCATCCACGCGCCTAAGGCCAGCAGAAGAACGCCGGGGAAAATGTCGCTGCCAGTGGCGATGATCCCCAGAAACATCAGCACCAGCGCCACCACAATCGTGCTTGATCCAGAAGGCGAGTTGTTCATAGGCAGTTCCTAGCGATCGCGTCGCTGGCGGCTTTCGCGCAGCAAATCTTGCAGGCTGACGGGCGAATCGGCGGCTTCGTCGCTCAAACGCTCGGCAGCCGGGAGGTCGCTGTGGCGGGCAAACTGGCGGGCGCGTTCCCGCAGCGAAGGCGACGCGGTGAACCCTAGCAGCCCGATCAGCGCCCCATCCACCGACACGCGCAAGTCCCATTCGCCCGCGCTCATCAGGCGCTCGTTGCCATACAGCGGCAGTTGATGATCGGCCAGCAGGTTCATCTCACCGTCGCGCAAGTAGGTTTTCATCTCATGGACGTATTGCGTCTGTCCGTTCTGGTCAATGATCTCGAAGCGCACAATGGTGTGGCGATCCGCTTCCGAAGGTTGTACGTCCAGCGTGATATACGGGCGCACACCGTCCTCATCCAGCGAAATACTGCGGGTGCGGCGCATATCCATGCCTTCCGAACTGGCGCGGTGGCTGATGAGTCCCACATCCAGCAGCGTCAGGCCGGGAGCAGACAGTGTACTGCGGCGGCGGGCGCGTTCGCTGGCTTCCCGCGCCTGTGCGCTGATCTTGCGGTTGAGCAGCGGCGCGGAAGCGGCCTGCCTCAGCAGCTTACGCGGCTGAATCTCCATAAACGAGGTTGCCAGCGCCGCGAGGAACAGCGCCACCAGCGCCATGCCGTCCGACAGATTCTCAGCGAGATAGGCCGGGCTGATGATCGCCATCCCTACCAGCGCCCCCAGTAAAATCAGCCATGCGGAATGTCGTCGTCGCAGACGCATTGTTCAACCTCATCCATATTCGGTAAAAATCCGGCTGATGGATAGGCATCCATCAGGCACGTTAAAAAGAGACGTGAGTACACGCACGCCTCTGTCCAGTATACGATGGAAATGTTGCGGGAGTTGCGGTCAGCTTGTGCATTTTGGGCTGAACGGCTCACCCCGCCCCTGTCTGCCATTCATGTTATACTCCACACAAAACGGCTTATCCGCAGGGGAAACGTGCATGTATCGCTATATCCTCGAAGACAAGCGCCATGTCTTGCCCTTCAACCAGCCCGCCAGTGAACTGACCATTGGCACACAGGTGTTGCGCCTGTTCCATGAAGAACTGTTCGCCAGCGCCTTTCAGGGCAAGATCGAACTGGGGAACACGCTGGAATACCGCCAGTACCGTGAACAACTCCCCGCCATCACGCCCGATCAACCCGCGATTGTCTACCGCGACAGCCTGTGGTTCGATCACGAATTTCTGGCCTATTTCCTCGAACGCGCTCAGAACAGCGGGCGTGCTTGCCGCGCCGCCATCCCGCCGGATGACAAAGCCTATAACTCGTACACCTTGCCCCTGAGCAACAGTTTCGACAAAGGGACGGACGAGGACGGCAATCCGGTCTATCTGGTGGATTTGTGGTACTTCCCGGAGGGCTATACCGACGAGCAGTTGGCGGTGACTGTCCCTAGCGGGTGGCAGGAAAAAGGTTTCTACAGCGTGCCGGAGTTTATGGCGCAGAATCGCGGCGACCTCACCCATTACCTGCCGGAACGAGCGATGGTGTCCGTCGAAAGTTGGGTGCATATCTACTACGCCAGCGTGATTTTCGGCGTGTTCACCAAAGGCAGTCGCTTCGAGGAATACATCAAGAAGCACAACTTTTTCGCGCTGCGGCTGTTGTGGCGAGCCATCATCGAGCAGAAGCAAATCTTGACCACCTCGAAAGTGGTGGTGGTGGGCAAAGACACCATCATTGACCCGTCCGCCATCATCAACGGCCCGACCGTCATCGGCAATAACTGCGTGATCGGCCCCGGCGTGGTGATTGACAACTGCCAGATCGGTGACAATGTGAACATTTCGCAGGGCTGCCAGCTGATGCTCAGTACCGTTGGCAACCACTGTTTCCTGCCGTTCCGCGCCAACCTGTTCATGACGAGCATGATGGAAGAAACCATCGTGGCACAGAACACCTGCCTGCAAATGTGCGTCATCGGGCGCAACAGCTTCGTCGGCGCGGGCAGCACCTTCACCGATTTCAACCTTGTGGGCGAAGGCGACGGACACGGCAACGAAATTCCGCGCCCGATCAAAGCGACCGACATCAACGGGAACATCGGCAACGCGGGTCAGGTGGTGCTAGGCAGCGCCATCGGTCACAACTGCCGCATCGGGGCGGGGATGGTGGTCTTTCCGGGGCGTATGATCGAGTCCGATGTGATTCTAGTGGCTTCCCCGCAGCGGCGGGTGGTCAGCCGCAACATCACATGGGAGGAAAGCGATCATCACGCCTTCAACATCCCCGGTATGATGCACAAGCGCAAGTACCCCCGCCGCGACGAGGAAGAAGAAAACGCGGCAGAAAACTGGTCAGCGTGGTAGCGGTAAGAGTCCCCACCCCTTGCCCCTACCCCATACATGGGAAAAAGAGGGATTCAAGTGTATGTCTTTCCCCCCTTGCACCATGTATGGGGAAAGGGGACGGGGGATAGGGGATTCCCCCGTCACACGGCTCACGGTTGCGCGATGGCTTGCATCCAGGGGAGGTGTTCTTCGTAGTGACCGAAGCTGTCATTTTCGATCCAGCCGATCACCGGATGGTTGTTATTCGCCTGTGCCGGATCGAAACTGGAATACGGGCGCATCAGGTCGCCATCGGACAGTTGAGCGACCCGTGCGACAAAAGCGGTGTGAACCTTCTTCAGATGGTTGAGAACTTCCGACAGCGGTAGATCGCGTGTGCTTTCCTGAATCCGGGCGTTGATGAGGTCAAAATCCCCGGTGGCCAGCAGCGCGGCATCCACGCCCAGACCAGCATGGAACGTCTGACCGTTTAGCAGGCTGAGGGTGCCGTTTTCCCATGCGGCGAGATGCATCAGATGGTCTTTCACCGACCAACCGACCGCATCTTTCGGGGTGGTCATCTGTTCCTCTGTCAGGCTGTTCACAAAGGCCTGAAGGCTGTCCCATCCGTCCTTGATCTGATCCAGTGTATTCCGGGTGGTGACCGGTTCATTCTGCATAGTGTTCCCTCCCAATCACTATTCCATCCACCAGTAGCCTACATGATTCACAGCATAAACGCATGAATCCCCGGCATCACCAGCTTTTGAAACATCTCATCCATCTGTTCGGGCGTGGAGCGCATCTCGTCATCCAGCCACCAGCGCAGCAGCGTCATGAAGGTGGCGGTGACAAAATCCGCAATCAGCGACAGCGGGACGGAGAACTTGACCGTATCGCCCATCAAGGCCAGCAGGTTGTGTTCGACAATTTTGCTCACCCGCCCCTGAAAACTGCGCGTGAGCATGTCCGAGGCACGCCCCCAGATGAAGGCTTGCAACAGGCGGCGCTGTTCCCGCAGGTGGCGGAACAGTTCGAGGCTGGGCAGCAGCAGGTGAGTCTGTTCGCCCACAGCGCGGGTATAGGCATCCAACTGGTAAATGACCCGCTCGATCTCGCTCATCAACAAATTCTCTTTGTCGGTGTAGTGGGCATAAAATGTGGAACGGCCTATATCGGCGCGATCCAGAATATCCTGTACGGTAATCTCATCAAACGGCTTTTCGAGCATCAGCTCAACCAGCGCGTTTCCTAGCAACTGGCGGGTGCGCTTGGAACGGCGATCCTCTTTTGCGGCTTCCATTGCAATCCCCTCATTTCCGAACAGTTTGGGCGTTTTGTCCGGTATGGAACATTTTGCGAGTCTTGGTTGTTGACCGCGCCCGTGCGCCCGGCCTATCGTATAAAAGAACAGCATGTTCGCTATCGAACACTATGTACAGGATACCACGAAAATGAGCAGCATCCATCACCACTCCCACAATGACGCGGCTCCCGCCACCGAAGGGCGCACGATCCGCTGGGCAGATCATTACGATATGCTCGTCCGGTTGCTTACACTGGGCAGAGAACGCACCCTGCGTGCCGAAACCATCCGTCAGGCCGAAATTGCCAGCGGCGCAAGCGTGCTGGATGTGGGTTGCGGTACGGGGACGCTGACGTTGTTAGCGAAAGCGCAGGCGGGAGCGCAGGGCAAGGTGTACGGGATTGACCCCGCGCCGGAAATGATCGCCGTCGCCCGACAGAAAGCCGCGCAGCAAAAGGGCGATGTGGATTTTCAGGTCGGCCTGATCGAGGCGCTGCCCTTTGAAGATGGCACGTTCGATGTGGTGCTGAGTAGCCTGATGTTTCACCACCTGCCGCCCGGCCTCAAGCAGCAGGGCTTGCGTGAGATTTACCGGGTACTCAAGCCGGGTGGTCGCCTGCTGATCGCAGACATCAAACGTCCGAAGGGGCTGATTCAGCACATCCGCATAAGCATTTTCGCCCATAGCGGCATGACGGACGGGGTAGACGAGATTTCGCCGCTGATGCCGACCGCAGGTTATGCGCGTATCCAGTTGAAAAAGACCCTGTGGGGGGTGATCGGCTTCCTTGAAGGGCAGCGTAGCGGGTAATGGGGATAGGTTCTGTA
>CAIPFY010000004.1 GCA_903864435.1 uncultured Chloroflexota bacterium
ACGTCCCATCAGGGCATATTCTTCATCTGACCAGTGCTTAACCTGTGAAACGAGATCAGTTTCCCACGCGACCGCTTTAGCCGCTTGGAGTGCCAGTTGCAAACGCTGCTCGCTCTGGCGCAGCGCCTCCTGCCCCTGCTTACGCTCGGTGATGTCCATCGAAATGCCCACGAGGCGTTCTGCCAAGCCGTCCGGCCCGTACTGCGCCTGACTCAGATCATGCAACCAGTGAACGCTGCCATCCGGCCACACCACCCGGTATTCCTGATCGCTGCTGACCTGATTCAAGATGGCGTTGTAATAGTTCGTCACCGCCTGTTCTCGGTCATCGGGGTGAATGCACGTTTTCCACCACTCCGTTGTGGGCGTGTAATCCGCAGGGGAACGCCCCATCAGCGTGTATTCTTGTTTTGACCAGAGCGTTTCCTGCGTGGCGAGGGTCGATTCCCACATGCCTGTTCGTGCCGCCTGAAGCGCAAATTGCAGCCGTTCCTCGCTCTGGCGCAGCGTGAGTTCGGCCTGTTTGCGGGCGGTGATGTCCATTGTGATTCCAATGACCCGTTCCGGCACATCGTCGCGGTCATACCACGTCTGGCTGATGTCATGCAGCCAGTGAACGCTGCCATCCGGCCACACCGTCCTGTATTCCAGATCACAGATTTCCTTATTCTGAATCGCCTCGTAATAGCGATTAAGCAGGTTGTCTCGATCATCAGGATGCACACAGGCCATCCATTTTTCGAGCGTGGGTACGAGCGAACCGGGCGATTGCCCTAACAGAACAAATTCTTGATCCGACCAGCGTGTGGAGTAGGTTCGCAGATTCCATTCCCATGAACCCGCTTTGGCCGCTTGAAGGGTGAGGTTCAATCGTTGTTCACTCTCCCGCAGCGTGAGTTCGGCCTGCTTACGGGCGGTGATGTCCATCAAAATACCCACCGCACGCTGCGCTCCGCCGCTGCTGTCGGCAACCATTTTGCCGATGTCCTGTATCCAGTGAAGGCTGCCATCCGACCACACCACCCGCGCCTCATAATCCAAACTCGTGCCGGTTTCCAGCATGTGCTTGAAGGCCGCATCCGCCATCGCCCGATCATCAGGATGAATATGCGCCAACCAATGCGCCTGATTGGGGGTTACGGGTATCTCATCCGGCGGATAGCCCATCAGGGCATAGATTTCTTTAGCCCAGACGGCTGAACCGGTGTGCATATTCCAATCCCACCAACCGGCTTGAATCGCGCTCAGAGTCAAGCGCAGCCGTTCCTCGCTCTCCCGCAGCGCAATCTCGGCCTGTTTGCGGGCGGTAATGTCGCGGGTGGTGGTGGAGAACCCCACCATCTCTTTGTCCTTCAGCAGCGGGCTGAACATGGTTTCCACCCATATATAGGTGTCATCTGCCCGCCGCGTCCTATACTCGGCCTTCTGCGACTGGTGGGTGGCATAGACCTGCTGAATGGCTGCCGCCGTGATCGGCATATCGTCCGGGTGGATGCGTTCGCCGCGCTCCACTAGCCCTTCACCGATGAGTTGTTCGGGGGTAAAGCCGGTGATCGCTTCCATAGAAGGGCTGACATAGCGGGTGATGCCGTCCAGATCATAGGCGCTCACCACATCCGCCATGTTGTCGGTAATCAGGCGTAGCTGAGATTCGCGTTCTTGCAGCGCCTTTTCCGCCGCTTTGCGGGTGGTGATGTTGCGGGAGACGCTGAGAACGCCGTCCAAATGACCGTCGCGCAGCACGGGTGAATACACCGCTTCCGTATCAATATACTGCCCATCGGCACGCAGCACACGGAACTCACACTTCTGGGTCTGTCCGGTCAATAGCACCTGCTGGATGGCTTCACCCACCGTAAGCAGTTCAACCGGTGAGATGATCTGCCCCAGCGCATCGGCTCCACGCTCCACAAAATCAGCCGGATCATGCCCCGACACAGTTTTGAATGACGGACTGATGTAGTGCGTCAGCCCATCCATCCCAATCAGCAAAATCACATCTTCGATATGATTGGTGATGAGCTGCAAACGCTCATCCTGTTCGCGCAAAGCGTCTTCCGCCATTTTCTGACGGGTGATGTCGCGGGCGGCATACACGATGCTCAGACGACCATTGAGGTCTTCTACGGATCGTCCGGTACTCTCGAACCACACATAATGCCCATCGGCGTGCTGGTAGCGATAGCGCACCACCGTCTCGGTCTGGTTAGCAAGCGCGTTTTGCAGCACATCTAACACACTGGCTTGATCGTCGGGATGAACGGATTCCAGCAGCACAAATGCGGATTTCCCCAACCAGTAATCCGCACTGCGACCCATCAACTGCACAATGGACGAACTGACGTATTCCACAATCCCATCAGCGTTGATCTGGCATACGAGATCGGTCATCGTATCGTTGATGAGTTGCAACCGGGATTCTTGCGTCTGCCGGGACTGCGATTCGTGCCGCAGCGCGGATTCGACGGCGTTGTCGCGCATGATGCTTTGCACCACCCGCGTCTGACCGTTTTCATCCCGACTGGCCTGCAAATGAATCTTGCAGGGGAATGGTTCGCCACTTTTGCGGCGTAGCGCACATTCAAAAGGCTGGAGGGTTTCGCCCGCCGTCGCCCGCTGAAACGCATCTATCATCTGCGAAAGGCATTCCGGCGTGATCCAGTTTGCCACCGGACTCTGGATGAGATCGTCCGGCGAGTCATAGCCCAGCATAGCCGCCGCCTGCGGATTGGCCTTGATGCAGCAACCCTCCGGCGTAAAAACTGCCACCGAGTCAGTGGTTTGCTCGAAAAACGTGTGCAGAAGCGCGTGTTCGCTCAGTAGGTTATCAAGAAGGCGGAGGCAGGCCTTCCATTGGTTGCCAGAAGGCGGGGTATCGAGATCGTAGATACCGAGACGTTTTAATCCGACTGTATTGAGGAGATTAGGCATAGAGCTTCAATTCCGATATAGAATTGCAGTATCAAGAATATTTCCCAACTTACTTATACTATTTTATCATAACCTAAATGGTCGCAATAGTACCGTTGAGGTTCCGTTAGCAGGGAAAGCCTACCTTTGACAGGCGTGCCGGGGTTACGGGGCGGGCAGGGTGAAACTGAAGGTGCTGCCGAGGTCAGGTTCGCCGGAGAAGATCAGTTCGCCGTTTTGCCGTGCGAGGATCTCTTTCGCCAGCGCGAGGCGCAGGCCAGTGCCGATGTGCTGGCGTACCAACCGGTGATGATCGCCGCGCCAGAAGGGTTTGCCCACGTTCTGCAAATCCTCCTCGGTTAAGCCGACTCCGCTATCCGCCACGCTGAACAGCACATGGTCGCCAAGGTGATCCACCGACATGCGTATCTGACCACCGGGCGCGGTGTAGCGCACTGCGTTGTCCAGTATGTCGCTCAGGACGATCAAGCTCTGGTAAAAGTCGCCTCGTGCCAGTGGCACCACTTCCGGCGCTTGAATCGTCACCTCATGCTGGAACTGATGGGCGCGGTCACGGATTCGCTCCCAGCCTTCGGTGAGCAGGTCAGAGGAAATGAAGTTGACCTGTTCGATCTTGGCATCGCCTTTCTGGAGCGCCATGATTTCATGGATGGTTTCCAGTACCGCGAAAGCGCGATCTGTGCTTTCCTGAATGGCTTGCAACCATGACCCCTGTTCGGGCGTGATGTTCCCTAGCATACCGGCCTGCACCAGTTCGGCGCGTCCCCGGATGGCGATGAGGGGCGGGCGCAGCGCGTCGTTCATGCCGCTGAACAGCAATTCTTCGATGTTGTTGAAATGCTGCACCAGCGGGGCGGCGATGACCGAGATATGCCCCTGCAAAATAGCCGGCTGTTGCGGGACAGGCGCGGGTGGGGGCGCAACCGGCGGGGGCGGGGCGACCGGCTGCGGGGGCGCAACCGGCTGCGGGGCGACCGGCACGGGCGCGGCGGCACGCGGCGCGACAACCGGCCCCGCTCCCCGGTAGGACGGGGGCAAATCATCCATGACGAGACTGTTCAAATACGCATTTTCGCTGCTCAAATGATTGAGCAGGTCAGCAACCTGTGCCAGCCGGACGGCGGTAGTGGGCGGCGCGGTACTCTGAAGTTTAATCAGGGTATCCAGCGCCTGCTGTAAGGTGACACTAGCGTAATCACTCGTCATATTCTAGGTCATCCCCGGCAGAATCACAGTAATGGTCGTTCCTTGTTCCGGTTGGCTGTCCACTGAAATAGTACCACCGAGGAGCGCAATAATACCAAAAGCCACCGGCGTGCCCAAACCGCTGCCTTTGAACGCCAGCACGCGCTCATCATCGGAACGGAAATAAGGTTCGCCCAGCCGCGCCACCTGTTCAGGTGACATGCCGATTCCGTTGTCCTCAACGAAGATCAGCAGGTTGCCGCCTTCCGCAGCGGCACGCAGAACAACGATCCCGTTTTCCGGCTGGTTATAGCGCAGCGCGTTTTCGACCAGCTTGTTCAAAGCCTTCGCCAGCATATCCCCGTCAATATTCAGAATGGGCAAGCCGGATGGGATTTCCAGCGTCAGAGTACGCTTTAACTCGTCCGCCAGCGGGCGCATCTGCTTCTCGACCATCATTGCGATATTCTTGAACATATCCATCTTGGGGGTGAGGTTGAGTACGCCGCCGCGAATCTTGCTCATATCGCTGACATCTACCAGCAGCGATTCGAGGCGGCGGGAGTTGGCTTTAATCACATCCACGAACTGCTGCTGCATGGGCGTGAGCTGTCCCATCGCCGGATTGCCGAGCATATCGGAATAGCCGCGTATGCTGGTGAGGGGCAGGCGCAAATCGTGGAAGGCATGGCGCAGGAATTCCGCCAGCGTGTGACGATAGGTTTCCAGATCGCCAGTCGGCTCCTCCGGCGCGGCCTGCGCTTCCGGTTGCGCCGCCTGCGTGAGCAAATCGCTGATGGCCTGAAGCTGTCCGGTCAGGCGCACCGGAATAATCTGTCCATTGCGGGCGGCTTCGGTCAGTTCGTTCAGAAGGGTTCGCGCTTGTTCCAACGCCTGTTGGGTCATGGCCCGGTCACTTTCGTTATCCTGTAACCTACGAACGGCACCGACCTGCACAGGTCGGTAGAAAATGATGCTGCGGGCGGTTAGCCCGGCACCCAGCAGCGTTCGGCGGGGCGGCCACCGCCAACGGCATTCAGCATGGCGCGGGTTTCGGCCTCCATCGTCGCGTCATCCGGCCAGAATGTACTCATTTGCGAACGGTAACAACGGATGGCGTTCAGCTTGGCGATGACCGCTTCTTCGCTCAGTTCGGTGATTTCAGGCCGCAAGGACAGCGGCGCAAATGCTCGCAGCGCCGCCTCGACTGCCGCTTCATCCCGTGTATAGGGATAGTCCTCGTAAAATTTGACGATCAGCGCCGAGCGATACTGCCACAGGTTGAAGCCCCAGTCGCGCACAATCTGATGGTCAACATGATGGCCGGCAGCCAGCGGCGCATAGACTTCGGCGACGAAAGGTTCGGGCGGCAGCGCCACCGTTGGCAGCAAACGGGCGGCCATGTCGTCTGGATGGACTTCCCCGAACAGCGATTCTTCATTGGGATACAGCGCCAGACCGGATCGGGAACAGCGGTAAACGCAATCGGCATAAGCCGCCATGCGCCGGTAGCTGGCCCCCAGTTGCAAGATGGCGGCTTCGTCCTCGGCGGCGCGCACCGCCACCGGATCAGCGCCCGCCGCCCAACGTTGATGCAGGTCACGGGTAATCGGCGTATCCGGCATGTTGTCCGGCGCGGGGATGCTGCCGAAAATAGTGCGTACTTCCACCTGCTGTCCGGCGGCGGTCAGCGTGTGAATGATTCCGCCACAGCTAAAGGGCGCATCATCAAAATGAGGGGATAAGATGATATACATGCGAATTACCCCTCGGCGGTCACGCTGAAGCTAAACTGGCTACCGCGCCCGACTTCACTTTCGATCAGAATGCGGCTGCCCATTTGTTCCACGAGGCTGCGGGTGATGGCATAGCCCAGCCCGGTTCCGGGGCGCGAACGGGTGAACTCGTCCTCGGCACGCCAGAATTTGGTGCCCAGTTTGGCGATGGCCTCTTTCGATAGGCCAATGCCGGTATCCGCCACCGCGAAAGCCACGCGGCCATCGCTATCACGGTAGACGCGCAGGCGGATTTTGCCGCCGTCCGGCGTGTATTTGTAAGCGTTGCTGACCAGATTGGTGAGTACCTGCACCAGTCGGTAGTAGTCCACGCGCAGATCGGGCAAATTCGGTTCGATTTCTTCGCCGTACTCATGCTGGTATTGCTGCATCTGCGTCATAGAGCCATCGTGAACGGCCTGCACAATATCGGTCACTTTCACGCGGGTTTCGTTCATATAGAACACGCCGCTTTCGATGCGGCTGATGTCCGCCAAATCCGAAACCAGCATCGCCATGCGCTTGACCGTATCTTTGATGCGCCCGATAAATTCAGTTTGCCGTTCGGAAAGGCTGCCCTGTATCAAGGTCAGGTCGGCATAGCCGGAAATGCTGGTCATCGGCACTTTCAGATCGTGGGCGACAATGCCCACGAACTCGCTTTTGGCGTTGTCGGCGGCACGCACAGCGGCATACAGGCGGGCGTTTTCGATGGCGATGGCGGCACGGACAATCACACGCTCGATGATGTCCTGTTCGTCGGCGGTGAAGGGCATCTGGCCTTCGCGTTCGATGATGACCAACCCCACCACCCGCGCTTCACGCCGGATGGGGACGATGGCGACGGCGCGTCCGTTCCCCTGTTCGGGATTTAGGATGAGGGTACGCGCCCCGCTGATGGCGGTTTCCACTTCGGGATACAGGGTTGGTGGGGCGACGGCCTGTTCGTTCGGGTGAAACTGATGGGCGATATTGATGGTTGGCGGGTCGCCTTCCAGCAGGGCGAGATAGCCGCCGGTGGCATTCGACAGGCGGCACGCCCATTCCAGCGTGATTTGCATGGCTTTGTCGGCGTCCAGCGTTTCGCTCAACAGGCGGTCAATGCGGCGCAGGCGCTGAAGTTCCTCCACGCGCTGCGCGAGTTCTTGATCGGTCTGGCTGAACAGGCGGGCGTTGTCCAGCGCGACGGCGGCTTGCGCGGCGAACGCATCCAGCGCCGCCAGATCGTCCTCGTTGAACAGGCTCGCCATCATGCGGTTGTCTACGTAGACCACGCCGATGACGCTGCCCCGCGCCCGCAGCGGTGTCGCCATAATGCTGCGTAACGCCTGCCCGACGATGCTGGCTTGCCCCGCAAAACGCGGGTCTTCCTGCGCGTTGGTGGTGAGGATGGCTTTGCCGTTGTCCAACACCTGATTGGCGATGGTGCGGCTGTATTTGAAGTGGTCGCCACCCAGCGTTTGCTGGTCGAGGTTGCGAGCGACCTGCACCCCCAGCCCGCCGTCATCATCGCGCAGCATGAGGAAGCCGCGTTCGGCGTTGGTCAGTTGGATGATGGCATCCATCACCTGATCCAGCACGGTTTGCAAATCCAGCGATGCACCCAACAGGCGGCTGACGTTGTACAAAGCCTGAAAGCGGCCTTCTTTCTTGTGCTGCTTGCGTTCGGCATCCGTGCGGATGAGGAAGTCGTTCAGCAGGTCTACCTGCCGCGACAGGAACGCACCATCTACTCGCCCGGTCTGAAGCTGGCTGCGCAGCAAGTTGATATTGCTACGCAGGCTGGCGAGTTCTTGGTCGGTAATGGGTTTGGGCGTGGTCTGGTCAACCATAAGACAGCTCACAATCGCTTGTAATAATCACAGTGTGGGGTCAACGGGCAGCGTTCACAGTAGGGGCTGCGAGCGTTGCAAATCTCACGACCGAGACGAATGAGGTTTAGATGGAAAGCATAATAATCATCGGGCGGGATAATGGCTTCCATCACATCATGCGCATGATCGGCGCTGATTCCTTCGGGCAGAAAACCGATGCGCTGTCCGAGGCGGTGAACGTGGGTATCCACCGGAAAGGCTGGGCGATTGAAGGCGAAACACAGCACGATGGCGGCGGTTTTGGGGCCAACGCCGTGCATCTTCATCAGCCACGCTTTGGCTTCATCAACGGGCAGGTCGCCCAAGAAATCAATGTTGATTTCCCCGCGCTGGGCGGTGATGTCGCGCAGGACGCCCTGAATGCGCGGCCCTTTCTGGTTGGAAAGTCCGGCGGGTTTAATCGCGGCGATCACATCTTCCTCTGCGGCATCGCGCACGGCCTCCCAAGTGGGGAACGCGGCACGCAGCGCGGCAAAAGCGCGGTCGCGGTTGGCGTCGGTGGTACTCTGGCTGAGGATGCAATCCACCAGCTCATCCACCGGCGGGTAGGCTTTGCGCCACGCGGGGTAGCCATAGAGTTCACGCAGGGCAGCAGAGACGGGCGCATACTTGGCTTTGCGCCGTTTATAGTGAGGAATGGTACTGCTCAAGGTTGGTTTTGCCATACTGTTCATTGTACGCGGGTCGCCTTTTGAGGCAAGCAGAAAAATGGTCTTGCGGGGGAGTGAGAGAGTTTGAGAGATAGACGCTATAATAAGGATAAGTGAATATCATCAACCGCTAAAAGGGCTTCTTTCATGAATTGGGATAATCGTTTTGCCAGCCGAACCGCACAGATGAAACGCTCTACCGTGCGTGAAATCTTGAAGCTGACCGCACAACCGGGTGTCATCTCTTTTGCGGGCGGGCTGCCCGCCCCGGAATTTTTTCCGGTGGATCGCATCCGCGAAGTTTCCGACATTGTGCTGGCGGAACGCGGGCGCGAAGTGTTGCAATACAGCACCAGCGAAGGCATGCCGGAACTGCGCGGCTGGATCGCGGAACGCATGTCCAAAGGGGCGCTCAAAATCAGCCCGGACAATATCTTGATCCTCAGCGGGTCGCAGCAGGCGCTTGATCTGGTCGGGCGGGTGCTGCTGGACGAGCGCGATGTCGTGATTGTGGAGAACCCGACCTATGTGGGGATGCTCTCGGCATGGAAGCCCTACGACATCCAGTTCACCGCCGTGCCAACCGATCAGGACGGCATGATTGTGGACGAACTGGAACCGCTGCTGCAACCGGGCGACGCCAAGATGCTGTATACCATCCCGTCATTCCAGAACCCGCAGGGGACGACGATGAGCCGTCCGCGCCGTGCCAAACTGGCGGCACTGCTGCAACAATACAACCTGCCCGTTTACGAAGATGATCCTTACGGCGAACTGTATTTCGACGGCGAAAAGATGCCTTCGGTGCTGGAAATGGAAGCCGCGCAGCGTGGCACCACCAGCATCGAGGACTGCACTACGATCTACGCCGGCACGTTCTCCAAAACGCTCACGCCCGGTTTGCGTGTGGGCTGGGTGGCGGCGGCCTACCCGGTGATTGACAAACTGGTGCAGGCCAAGCAAGCCACCGATTTGCACACCAGCACCCTGTCGCAGTTCATCACCTACGAGATGATCCGCGATGGCAAGTTCCTCGATGACCATGTGGCGAACCTGCGCAAGGTTTACCGCGAACGGCGCGACTTGATGCTGGCGACGATGGACAGGTGCTTCCCCGCCGAAGTGACATGGACGCGCCCCAGCGGTGGCCTGTTCACGATGGTGACGATGCCCGAACACCTGAATGCGGTGGACGTGCTTCAGGAAGCCCTGAAGCAGAACGTAGCGTTCGTGCCCTGCGATGGCTTTTTCATCGGCGAAACCGGACACAACACCTTCCGCCTGAATTATTCCAACGCCCGCCCCGAAATGATCGTTACAGGGATTGAACGGTTGGGCGCGGTGCTGAAGTCGCTGCTCACGCAGGCCTAGCGTCTGCTTTTATCAGAATGGAGTTTTCTTGGTCACTTGTGAGGTGAAACGCACAGATCGTTAACCGAAGGAGCCGTGTATGCGAAAAGAAGTAGGCTTGTGGATTGACCATCGGCAGGCGGTGCTTGTGAACTCGGACGAGATCAAGCGCATCGTCTCGAACTTAGAACGGCATGTGCGCTATTCGGGTGTTTCGCACCCGCGCAATGGCGACACGCATCTGGATACGACCGAGGACGGACGTGACAGACGGTTCGAGGATCAGATATCTCACTACTACGACGACGTGATCGCGGAACTACGGGATGCCAGTGCGATCCTTATCATGGGGCCGGGCGAGGCCAAAATTGAGTTTCAGAAGCGGCTGGGGGTGCAGCGGTTGGATGGGCGTGTGGTCGGCGTGCAAGCCGCCGACAAGCTGACCGATGAGCAAATCGCGGCGGAAGTGCGTAGCTTCTTCCAGCAGCGTGCCTCCGGCTGAGTGCCTACGGTGGCGGCGGTTCGTTGCTCCGGCAGGAATCGCCGCCGCCGGTATAGTGTCATAGACTTCCGTCAACAGCCTTGCTGATGATTGTATGCTGACCCGCGACTCGATTCCCCGGTTGCCCCCGAACGACGCGGCTGTATTGGGTTGCCTCCTCACCGCGCTGGGCTACCACAGCCTCCGTGCCGAATCCTTTGAAGCCGAAAAATTGGGTTTGCTGCTGCTGTTCGCGGCGGTGATTCTTGCCAGCGGGCGTTGGCGGGTGCGCCTCTCCGCGCTCGGAATCGCGCTGGCGGGCGCGGTGTTCGCCGGACTGGTGGCGACGCTGACCGCCATTAGCCCGCTGGTGAGCGCGTTCGGCACGCCGGAACGCTCGCAGGGTGTGTTGAGCCTGCTGGTGGGCGTGGTGGTGTGCATCGGTGCCAGCCGCTTATCCCCTGCCGGAGTCCGGTTGCTGCTGCCGCTGCTGTGTTTGGTGGCGGTGGCGCTGTGTCTGCTGCTGCTGGCCGGCCTGTTCGATCCGGCGGCGCTGTCCGGTCTGGCGCGGGCATCGGCGGCGGGGAACATCAATTATCTGGCGGCGTGGCTGGCGCTGGCGCTGCTGCTGATCGTGCCGCTGCTGCGCGATAGGTTGCGCGGCGGACAGACCGGACGGGCAGGTTGGGCGCTGCTAGGCGGCGCGGCCTGCGCCTGCATCACTTTCGGATTGATCGTCACGCACAGCCGCGCCGCGTTGATCGGACTCGGCGCGGCGGCACTGACCGGATTCGGCCTGTGGTGCGCGCTGACCGCCCGCCGCCGCCCCGCGCTGATCGCGCTGGTGGGGTGCGCCGCGCTGCTGCTGGTCGCCACGCTTCAGGCCGCGCCGCTGCTGTCCGCCTTTGCCGAACAGGACACCTTCCGCGTGCGCCTGTGGGACGCGGCGCTGCTGCTGGTCGGGCGGTTGCCGGAGTCGTTGCACCGCGCCGATGGCACGCCGGACGCGCTGGCGGCGCTGCGTCCGCTGGTGGGCTACGGCTATGACACGCTCGAAACGCTGGACAGCCGCTACGTCCACCGTTTTGACGATCTGAACAACCAACTGCGGATTGACCGGATGCACAATCAAACGCTGGATGCGCTGCTGATGACGGGCGTCATCGGGTTGGTGGCTGCCCTCGCGCTCACGCAGACGGCGCTGCTGACCGCGCTGCGCCTTCTGGGGCTGGCGCGACCAGTACGGGTTGCGTGGCGCTGGATCGTTCTGCAAGCAGCCAGCGGGCTGGCGCTGGGGGCGGCGGTGACGTTCATCAGCGGTCACGCGGGGATGGGCGTGGCGCTGGGGCTGGCGGCATCCGGGGTGGGTGTCGGGTTGGGGCTGCTCTTTCGAGCGCTGCGGCGCGCGCCGTTGTCCACGCCTGCCCGCCCGCTGGTGGCGGGTATCCTGTGCGCCCTTGTCGGCGCGTTTGTCATCGAACAGTTCAGCTTTTCCACCCTCATGACGCAACCGCTGATGGCTGTCTGTCTGGGGCTACTGCTGCGGGCACAGTCCGGCGGCGAAGGCGAAACGGACGATGAGGCCGCGATTCCGGCGCTGCACGGACACTGGCTCATCCGGGCGACAGGGTTGGCGGCGCTGACGATGCTGTGCGGCAGCGCGTTGTGGTGGTGGGTGCTGGCGCTCATGGGCGCGTTCGGGCTGATCGGGTGGGGCTGGGTGCGGCGGGGACTACCGGAGGGGGATGTCCGATGGCGGCAGCAAATCGGGCGGACGCTGGCGCTGTGGGGCGGGTTCGCGCTGGCGCTGTGCATCGGGCGGGCGCTGGCGGCGGAAGGGCTGGATGCACTGCTGCGAAACCTGCCGCCGGACGCGGTGCCGCTGCTCAGTCTGTGCGGGCTGGCATTCGCGGCGGACGGGGTGGCGCTGGTGGTGGGCGTGCTGTGGGTGCTGGTGGGGCGCGTGTATCCCACGCGGCGCGGGTGGGCGCTGCTGGTCGGTGCGCTGCTGCTGTATAGCGCGGGTGTGGGCAGCGCCGTGTTGCAGCGGCGGGCAAACCAGCTTGCAGCCCTGCCCGATCCCCTGGCGTTCCATGCCGCCGATGCCGCTTTTCAGGCGGCGGCGGGGTTAGCCGCGTGGAACACCGGCGCGGTGCATGATGCGGCGCGGTTGTGGCGGACGAACCCGATTGCAGCGAATCAGACGGACAGCCGCTTGCCCAACCTGCGAAGGCGGCTGCTGGAACAAATGCCCTTTTCTACGAATGCCCGTTACTACCAGTGGATTCGGGATTGAGGATTCAGGAGGTCTTATCTGAGCCGATGGGCGGCACCAGCGGCAGGCGCAGCGTGAACATGCTGCCTTCGCCCAGACGACTGCTGACATCCACTCTACCGCCGTGTTGTTCCACCGCCTCTTTGACGATGGCTAACCCCAAGCCTGTGCCGTTGGAGAGCATCTGGCGAGCTTGATCCGAACGGTAGAAACGCTCAAAAATGTGCGGCAGGTCTGTTTCCGAAATGCCTAGACCTTCGTCGCGTACCGTAAACAGCGCCCATCGGTTCTCGTGCGCGGTGACGATGTGGATGGTTTTGCCATTCTCGGTGTAATTGATGGCGTTGGAAACGAGATTGACCAGCACCCGTTCGATCAGCCGGATGTCAATCGGGATGAGTGGCAGATTCCACGCCGTAGTGAGTTTGAGCGATTGCTGTTTATTGATGGCGACTGGCTCATAAGTGTTGAACACGCGCTGAACGATGGCGTTCAGATCGGTCAATTCCAGATCGAGTACCCGTTTTTCGCGCCCGAACTGCGCCAGCATCCGCAGGTCTTCGAGCAGATGCGTGAGATGCGCGACCTGATTTTCGAGCGCGGCGGTGTGTTCTGACAGCCGTTCCGGGCTGCGCTTGAGCAGGTACAGGCGGGTATTCAGGCCGGTGATGGGCGTGGCGAGATCGTGTAGCGCGTCTGCCACAAAACGGGTTTTGAAACGCTCAAACTCTTTCGACTGGGTGATGTCGCGGGCGCTGACCAGCACCCCCCAGCGTTTATCATGCTCGTCCATTTGTACTGGAATCAAGACCAGATCAACATCGCGGCTACTGTGGTCTTCGGTTGCAATTTGCACTTCTACGCGGTGGCGCATGCCGCTTTCGATGGTGTTGAGCAACGCCTCGCTGACCATTTTAATCTGTTCTTCGTCGTCAATCAGGTGCAGGATTTGCTCGATGAACAGCGAAACCGGCGCGTCGAAAGCCGTCTGGAAAGCGGGGTTGGCAATCTGCACATCCCCGTTGGAATGAGCAAGCGCAATCGCGTCGCTGGTGTTGTCCAGAATCAGGTCAATGCGGGATTTGGCGTGGCGCAGTTCGTCGGTGCGCGCACTGACTATTTGCTCCAGCTGGTCGGTGTAACGCTCCAGTTGTTCCGCCAGCCGTTTTTGTTCCGAAATGTCGCGGCTGTAGGTGGCAAAGGCTCTCACCTCGCCGGAAGGGGACAGCACGGGATAGATGGAATTATCCGACCAGCTCCCGCTGCTGGAATCCTCAAAGCGTACCGGCTGCCCGGTGCGCGAAACCTGCTCGAAGTGCGGCATCCATTCGGCACGCTGCTGCGGGGGCATACTGTCGAAACCATTCTTGTCCACCATCTCGTCTACGGTGGTATGCCGCAAATCGGCAACGGCCTTGTTCAAAGTGAGGAAAGTGCCGTTGGTGGACATGAGGAAGGCGACATCGGTGGTGGCGTCCAGCAGCGCCCGCAGGCGGGTTTCGCTCTCGCGCAGGGCTTGTTCGGCCTGCACCCGTTCGGTCACATCGCGGGAATTAATCACGATCCCGTTGATGATCGAATCGGTCAGCAGGTTATTGGCGCGGGATTCCATGTGCCGCCAACTGCCATCGGCATGCAGCAAGCGGTATTCAATCGTCTTCTGTTCATCTGATTGGTGGACATAAACCGAGTAAACCTGCGCAATCCGTCCCAGATCGTTCGGGTGGATGTACTGGCTAAAGTGTCTGCCGATCAGGAAATCGGGACGATAGCCCAGAATGCGGGTGGTGGAGTCGCTCATGAAGGTGACGTTGCCCTGATCGTCCAGCACCGTCACAACGTCGGAAGCGTTGGCGACCAGCGTTTTGAAGCGTTGTTCGCTTTCGCGCAGGGCTTGCTCTTTCCGTATACTTTCGGTCACATCGCTGGCGCCGCCGTAAATGCCGACCAGACGGTTGTTCTCGTCGTCCCACACGGGCGTGGCGTCCGAACGTACCCAGCGTAGTTCGCCGCTTTTGGTGCGGATGCGCAGTACCGAATTTGTGCCGTGATTGGTCGCCAGCATTTCCATATCGCGTGTATCCTGCTCCAGATCATCCGGGTGCAAGATGCCACGCCAACCGCCGGCGGTGGTAATGAATTCTTCCGGCGTGTATCCGGTGATGGCTTCGACAGCGCCGCTGAGTTCAATATGGGCCATCGTGCCATCGGGGTTCATACGGATGGCATAGATATAGTCGGAGGTGACGGACGAGATGAGTTGCAAGCGTTCCCGGTTGGCGCGCAGGTCGTGTTCGGTCTGCTGAAACTGTTTAATCTGGCTTTCCAACTGGTGGTTGTGCGCGGTCAAGCGGCTCATTTCGGCACGCAGGGTGCTAAGGTCATCCCTTGCTGGCGACAACCGACTCCGGCGTAATCTGTGGGTAAAGGTTTGAAACCACCTAGAGAAATTCATTCCAAATTCTCAAAACCATTCTGCGCGGATTTGCTCAATCCTTTATGAGCCGCGAAAAAATCAGCAATCCTCTCATTCAAACGGATGATTTATACTTATGAGGATGATTTTCACATAACTATACACCACTTCTTAATTTAGTAAAAAGCAAGTGTCACCTCTGGGGTAGCCGCCAGAGGTGGTGATCGTCAGTGAATGGTTAGCGGCTGGCCCACAACAGGCCGCGCCGCACGATTTCACGGGCTTCTGGCACGTCAAAATCGCTCACGACATGCCCCAGTGAGCAGTAGAACACCCGCGCCGCGCCCCATTTGCGCGTCCAGACCACCGGCATCACGGTGCCGTTGATCCACTGCACAGGCTCGCCGCTGAAGGTGGTGGTCGCCAGCACTTCGTTGGAGGGGTCAACGTGCATGTAATACTGCTCGGAGTGCATCCGAAAATCCGCCAAGCCCTGCATAATAGCGTGGTCAGCGCGGGTGATGTTCACCGTGTAGTCTATGATGTTGCCGGGGTGCGCCACCCACTGCCCGCCGACCATGAACTGATAGTTCACATTGTCGCGGAACGAGTCGCCCATTGTGCCATGCCAGCCGCCCACGCCCACGCCGCCAGCGATGGCATCCAGCAGCCCTTTGGACTGCTCATCGCTGATCTTGTCCATCGTCCATGTCGGCACGATCAAATCCTGCCCGCGCAGTTTTTCGGCATCCAGATAGGTATCCAGTGTGTCGCTGATTTCGACTTCGTAACCAGCTTCCCGCAGGAGTTGCGCGAACAACGCCGCCGACTCGAACGGGGTATGCCCCAGCCAACCCCCTACGACAAAAAGTGCCTTTTTCGCCATGTTGTTTTATCGCTCCTGTTAATCGGCGCAACCGCCGAGTGCCATCAGATCAAGTAACCACAGGCCGCCGTTCAAACCGTTGGCCGCCAGCGCCAGAAAACGGTCATCCGGCGAAAGCCACCAGCGCGCCCGTTCCTCGCTGGTCAGGTTCAGCGGCAGCGGCGCCAGATCGGTCAGCGTTTGTGTGGCGCTGTTGTAGCAGGCCAGCCGTGCCGAACCATCATCAGCCGGCAGCGCCGCGTAAAGCCAGTCCGCACCGTCTGCCGTCACCACCCATGCCGGCCCCGGCCAGTTGTTCCCCGGCGCGGGATGCTCGAATAGCAGTTCCGTCCCCGGATAGGCCGCCCGCTTCAGATAATATCCGGTGATGCCCGCTTCCTCCTGCGCGATCACCAGCCGTTCACCGTCCGGGCTGGCACCGGGGACGATGAGCGAGGGCAGACTTTTCGGCACCGATTCGCTCAGGGTTTGCCCGTCCACGCTGGCAGTGAAATACGACACCGGATCACCAGTGGAGCCGTAGTAGTAGGCCAGAAACCGCCCCTCGCGCAGCCATTGAAGACCCTCCAGACTGTAACTGGAGAGTTTTTCAAACACGATGCGCTTGAACGCCCCGTCTGCTTCGGCGGTCACAACCGTACTCAGTTCGGTCTGGTAGACCAAGCGCCGCCCGCCGGTCGGGTCGTAGCTTAAGGCGGAGTGCTGGAAGTAGATCGGCTCGGTCAAGCCCAGTTGCGCCCGCAGCGCATCCGTCACCCGCGCCGCCTGCGGATGTTCGATAGGCGTGGTTTGCGCGGCCAGCAAGTTGTACTCGCGCCAGCTTTGCGCGGTGAACAGGTCGCGGTAGCAGCCTCCGGCAAAGCGCAGGTTTTCCGCGTCAATCCATTCCACATTCACGATTTCGCCCGTCGCCACCGCCGTGATGCCTTCGGGCAGCGGGGCGGCATCGGGGGTCAGGGCGGGGATGGTTTGTGTACCTGTTGCGTTCACTTCCACACGGTCAACGGTGACACCTTCTTCGTACAGTTCCAGCGGGATGCTGTAGAACTGCGACACGTCCGGTTCCAGCACAAACTCGTAGGGCAGCGCCGCATGACAGGCGTTCACCAGATAGCCAAACCCTTCGGCGACGGCTTCACCTGCCGCGTTATAGCCAGTGGCGGTCAGTGTCACATCGGTGAAGGCCACCACACCCGCGTTGAGCAGCGTTCCCCGCACATTCAAGACCGGCACGCCGTACACGTCCACTTCCGGCGTGAGCGTTTGCGATTGAATCGTCAGGGGGGAGTCCTGTGCAGCGGCAATCTGCGCCACACCCATGAGCAGACCTAGCATAACCAGCACCAGCAGTCGGCGCATGACAACCTCGCGCTTTCTCCATCCGCGCTGCCGAACGATGGGCGGCGGGTGGCTTTTGGATGACTCTCTGGAGAAGATTGTAGAACAGGCTGCGCTGGCTGGCGAGAGTGGTGGCCTGTGGGGGTGCATTCGGAAAGGGGGGGCGGGGCGGATGTGCGCGTGCAGTCGGTCTTCCACCCCTCCCGTCCAACAGGCAGCCGGAAGGGGTGAAAAACCGCAAATTCTGTAACTCATTGTGCAGCCATGCTACGAACACAGCGGCACTTCATCCCGTTGATTCTATTCTGGTATCGAAAGAGGGATGATTGGCAGTGAAGCGCTTTTTATTCGCTGGACTCTAGGCTACACCTGCCATAATGTGGCGCGACCATCGCTGCCT
>CAIPFY010000005.1 GCA_903864435.1 uncultured Chloroflexota bacterium
GCGCATGTGGCGCTGCTGAAGGCCAATCTGGAAGCGTGGTCAAGCAAGGTATGGACAGCAGGGAATGGCGGCATGATGGGTCGCGGCGGCATGAACGGCATGGGCAACATGGGTGACATGGGCGGCATGATGGAACATGGCGGCATGGGCGGCATGATGGGTCGTGGTGGTCACGGCGGTCGTGGTGGTCACGGCGGCATGGGTGGCATGAACGACATGAATGGCAACGGTCGCGGCGGCATGAACGGCATGGGTGGCATGAACGATCAGGGCTGCATGAATAGCAACTGCCCGGCAACCACGCCCGAAGCAACCGTCGTCCCTAACTCGTAATTCTCTAATTACCTTCTCCTCAGCCAGCGGGGGCGCTCACCACAGCGCCCCCGCTGTGATTCATACTCCCTGAGCAACCCCTCAAGAACCGATCCCCTTAGTACGGCCCCATCGTGGTGATTCCATCTCCTAACAGCACGAACACCTGCCCGCTGCTGCCATCTGCGAGTAGTTGCCCACCCTGAAACTTCTGCGTCGAAAGCGGCGTTTCCTGTTCTTCGGTGCGGGCGTATCCCAATGAGTCGCTCAGGCCGGACACACTCACCCAGATGGTGAGGAAGGTTTGCGAGGGGACGAATAGCCCTTCCGGCGCACCGAGTGGGCTGGGGGGCGGCGGTAGTTGGATGGCGTAATACCAGAAGCGTTGCTCTCCCGGCACGATCGCCCAGATTTCGCCGCTGGGTCGTGCATACATCACCCCGCGCTCGAAGATTTGCATCTTCCCCGGCGCGGTGCTGACCATCTCAATCGGGCAACCCACCTGTGCCGCGATTGCCGGATCGCTGTTCCAGCGCGTGCCGAAAACCGGATCGGGCTGCGCCGGACAGGAGGGCGTGCCGGTGATGGGCGGCGGCGGAAGCTGTCCGCTGTTTTCTGCCAGCACGGTGTTCATGCTTGGCCCGTCACCCGCGCTTTCGGCTTCCCCGATGAACATGCCCACGGAAGGCGTGGCGGATGCGGCGGCGGTGGCTGGTGGCGGCGTGGCGCTAGGGATGACGGCGGCGCGGGTTGCGTCCTGCTGGGTGGCATCCGGCGTGGGCGAGATTTCGACAGTCACAAGCAGCTTGGGCTGCACGGCGGGGACAGTCGGTACGGTATTGCTGCCGCTGTCACAGGCGGTCAACAGCAGCGCACACCACAGAAAATGCCATTTACGGATCACAGATCACCGCCACTTCATTCACGCTCTCGTTTAGGAATGATCCATCGGCCTGCTGCGTATATAGCCCGAAGGCCACCGTTGCCGCTTCCGGCAGGCGCGGCAGCGGATAGACATCGCGCACCACTTCGCCCGCGTCCCATGTGGTCAGCGGACGCCAGCCGTAGACCGGCGCGGACTCGTCAGCCTGCGCGATCACGTTGCCGACTGCATCCAGCAGATGCACGAACACGCTGCGATCCGCCGTCGGGACGGTGGCGGAAGCCCATGCCACCCGCAAGTTCAGGCCGTCCGCCGTACAGTCCAGCGTGTGTTCCAACGCCTGCACGCCTGCACCCGTCACAGCAGCGCGTTCGGGCTGCGCGGCGATTCGCACCAGTTGCGGCTCGATGGCGCTCAGGTAGACCTTGCCGCCCGTCTGTTCCTGCCACCAGCTGACCGGACGATTGTAGAACGTGTACTCCGGCGTGACCACTGTTCGCGTTGGTATCAGCTGGCTGAAATCGGCTTTATGCGTCACCAGCATCAGATCGCGGCGTTCGCCCATCACATCGCGCAGGAATCCGGCGGCGAAATGGCGCGGCCCCCAATCCAGCATGAGTACCGCATCCTGCGGGGCTTCGCGTACTAAGTTCTGCGTTTCCAGCCCGGTCGGGTTGGTGGTCAGGTCACGCAGGAATGGCACATGGCTGCTGATGAGCGCCGCCGCCATCAGGCCGACCAGCAGCGCCATCACCGCGCCCTGCCCGTACACGGGATGGAAACGCGGGAGCTTGCGCAATCCGTCAAGCAGCGCAACCGCCGCGAACAGCCAGCCGAAAGCCAACGACAGCGTAATCGGCAGAATCAGCGCCGAGAGAATATCTGTGTAGAACAGCACATGAAACGCATAGGCCACCAGTGCGCTCAGGCCAAGCACAGCGGCGGCGCGGCGGGTACGGGCATCTCGCAGGCCGAGCAGCAGCCCCGCGAGGCCGACCAGCACCCCCGGCAGCGTGAGATCGGTGATGAGAACGGTGTTAATCCGGTTGAAGTTCGCCAGCAGGCCATCCAGCGTGGAAGGCAGCCCCATGAAATGCGAGGCTTCTGTGCCGAAGAACTGATCGAGAAAGCCTTTCCATGTGCCGGGGTCGCCATACACCCACCCCGCGTCCGCCCACGCCCGCAGCGGCAGATAGGCATAGGGCAAGAATCCGAGCAAACCGAGCGCCAGCGCCCCGATCAGCAGCAGCGGCAAACGGCGGCGCGGGGTGGCGACGAAATCCGGCCACGCCGCCAGCAGCAGCGCCGGTGCGACCATCAGCAGGGCGCGGTGATGAAAGACCGCGATCCCGCCGAGCAGCGCCAGCCAATAGACGCGCCGCCGGATAGGTGGTTGCCACAGCGCCAGTAGCAGCAGCGCGACCAGCAGCAGCAACCCGAACGCATAAATTTCGGCGATGGCGCTGTGTACCCATACGGTGCGCGTCAGCCCGTAGAGCAACACCATCAGCGCGGACAGCCAGCGGCGGCGGGTGATATGCGCCGCCAGCACATAGACCAGTGACAGCGCCAGCAGGCTATATAGCAGCGACGTGACCGCTGGCGCGGTGACGGCGCTCACGCCCAACCCTTTGAGCAGGGCGACCAGCGTTCCAGTGAGCAGGATGTACAGCGGGTAGCCAGTCATGTGCAGCGTTCCCCACACGTTCATCACGATCTGCGTTTCGCCCACATCAATCATGTAGTAGTGTTCGGAACCGTTGGGGATGGTTTGCAGCACGCTCAAATAAGCGATGAGCAGGACGAGCAGCACCGTCCCGAATGGCAGCGCAGCAGCGCGGGTGAATTTCATTGAATCGTGATCCTCGCTAATGGGACGGCATCTCCTACCGGCGTGCCGTCAGCATCGGTGACGGTCAGGCGGTCGCCGTTGCCGCAGTCGCCTGCCGGACGGGTTTCGCAGGTGTACAGGCCGATGTAGACCTGATACGCACCGGCGGGGATTTCGGCGGGTAGGGTGATGGTGTAATCGTCGTGGATGCTGCCGCCGGAAGGCCATGTGACGGTGGGCAGGTCGGCAGGGTTGAGCTTGTCGGCCTGCGCGGGGGGCGGCCCTCCAGTGGAAATGTGGACGAAGCTGGAATAGCCGTGCGGGATGTTGCCGTCCGTCGTCCAGTACACGCGCAGTTCCACCCGATCGCCGGGGTGGAACGCCTCGCCGTTCAGGTCGTAGCCGATTAGCCGGATGCGATCACCGAGTGCGTAATGGACGGCCTGTTGCGCCAGTTGCGCCTGATCGGGCGGGGATTGCACCCACGCGCCGCCTTCACGCAGCAGCAGCGCCAGCCCTAGCGCGACACCGACGGCGATCACCCCCGCTCCGGCCTTTTCCTGAAGGCTGAATTGACGGCGGAGAGGGGATTCCAGACGTTCTCCCTCTTGCTCTTTTTCGCTCTGAGGAACTGCGGAGACTCGCATCCACGCCGCGCCTAGCAGCGCCGCCGCTGCCAGCGCCGACAGCAGCAGCCCCACATCACGCGGCGGGGTGCTTTGCAACCTGAGCGTTACGGTGTGGTCGCCCGCAGGTACCGGGAAGGTGATGAGGCCGTGCGGCTGCGATGGGGTGATGGGGACGGTTGTGCCATCCACCGCCGCTGTCCAGCCGGGAAAATCGAATGTGAGCGCCTCGAAGGTGAAATCGGCGGGGGCGGACACCTGCCAGCGGTCATGCTGCGGCCCGTGATCGAGCAGCGTCACCGTTGTTTCCGGCGGCAGCGTTTCCAGATGAGCGCGATTGACGGGATAGCCCGCCGCGTATTCCGCCAGCAAGCGCGGCGTGGGGTCAGGTTCGACAGTCACCGCACGCGGCAAATACTCGTTCGAGAAGGTTGTGCCGCGCTGCAAGCCCTGTACTTCGGCTTGCTGGTAAGCGGCTGCCGATGTGTCTACGGTGGCATATTTCCACTCGACCACTACCAGCAGCGGAGCCGCCGCCCACACCAGCGCCGCGCTGCCCGCCGCTGCCAGCGCCAGCCGCAGATGGGGGCGTAAGCGTTCCAGCCACAGGCCGTTCATGCCGACCAGCACCGCCAGACAAAAGGCAATCGGGCCGAGGAATCGCCACGGGAATTGCAGGAACGTCAGCGGGGAAACCAGCCCCCAGATCACGTTCGCGGCGGGGATCATCAGCACGATCATGACCAGCGCGGCGGGCGCGAAGAACAGCGCAGCGGCGGTGCGTTTGCGTCCCACCACCAGCAGCGCGGCAAGACCCAGCAGCGCCAGAATCACCTGCGGCTGACCGAGGTTGAGTTGATGTTCGAGGCCGTTCAGCACACTTGTATCTACGCGGGGCGACGGCGCGAGCAGGTGCGATAGCGGCACGAAGAAGCGGCGGTAATCCAGTTCCGCCACGCCTGCCATGCCGGTCAGGTTGCCCAAGCGGACGGCGCTGCCTTCCAGCATCACCGGCAACCAGAATCCGGCGGCGATTCCCACGCCGAGTCCCAGTGCCAGCAGCGCCCACCCGTGTACACGTACCGCCCGCCAGCCTGCCCCCCGCAGCACAGCGGCGGCGCTCCACAGCAACCAACCGACCAGCAGCGCCGTGAGCGCCAGCGCCATCAGGTTGTGGGTGCAGATCAGCAGCGCCTCCAGCAGCGCCGCCGCCACGAACGTCCAGCGTCCGCCGCCGCGCAGTAGCCGCCCGTACAGCGCCATCAGCGGCGGGAACAGGGCGAAGGCCATCATTTCCGGGTAAGCGCCGCGTGAATACGGTTCGGTGTACAGAATGTACGGGCTGAAGGTGTAGGCCAGCGCCGCCAGCAACCCGCCCCAGCGCCCCGCCAGCGGACGCACAAAGGCAACCATGCCGCCGCTGCCGAGTAGCATGGCAAGGACGATCAGGGCACGCAGGCTGTTCACCGCATCCCACCCGAACAGGCGGGTGAGGATGCTGGTCAGCATATAGGTGGAACCTGCGTAGTAGTGAAAAACGGGCGAGCCGTAACCGGTGTAAAAGGTTTCCGCCCAGTGTGGAAACACGACGCCGTGATTCCAACTGCGATCCATCTCGGCGGCGCGGTAGACGTGGTACAGCACATCGTCGCCATTGGGCAGGCCGGCGCGTGCTGCCAGCGGCCACAGCGCCAACGCGCACAGGATCAGTGTGAGCAGAAGCATTCCATCTGTTGAGCGCAGCAATCGGTTTATCATGGGCGCGATTCTAACAGAGGCCGCGATTCTGCAAGAGGGCGGGTTAGCCTGTTAGAAAAACAAAAAGCGCAGCGCCACGAACAACCGAACATCATGGGATAGAGAATGAGATTGCCCTAAAACAATCGTTCCGTATCATTCGGTTATCATGCTCTCCATGATCTCGCACGGTGGAAGACCAGCGAATGCTTCACCAACAGTCATGTACTGATTCAGAGTCAGTAGATTAGGTTGTTCAGAGTGCGAGGGATAAGGTAGAAACGCTTTTCCAATATCTTTTCTTGTCCCTAAAAAAATGAGCCTTTTGCGCAATTGTGGAGCGCCATAATCCGCCGCGTTTAAGAGGCCATAATCCACATTGTAGCCAAGACAATCCATCTGCTCCAGAATTTCTTTCAGCAGCGCCCCTTGCCCAATTCCCGCTAAGCCGGCGACATTCTCCATCACGAAATATCTAGGAGAAATCTCTCGAATAAAGCGCAAATACTCACCGATCAGTTGCCCTCTTGGGTCTTTGATCCCATATTGTTTACCGGCTTGACTGAAAGCCTGGCAGGGTGGGCCACCAAAAACAAGCCACACTTTTTCTGCTGATACTCCATGCTGGTTGCAAAACTCAACCGGATTCTGTATCTGAGAAATATCGCTATGAATGACTGCGGTTTCATGTCCTCGGTACTGGGCAAGCGTGTTACAGCTATCCCGATCAAAGTCTATAGCCGCAAAGGTTTTCCACCGGGCATCATTCCAGTTCGCTGTAGATGCACCAATATCTAAGCCACCCGCACCACTAAACAAACTAAGCGCATGAAAAGCTGGCATTTCAGGGTTGAGCGATTTTGCGTGTGCGATGACTGACCGAAAGACAGCCCTCGCCAGTTGGATTGGAACCGCATTTCCTACTTGTCGTTGTGTGCTGGTTAATGTTCCTTCAAACTTCAAATCGTCAGGAAACCCCTGTAGACGGGCAGCTTCACGGGGGGTGATGAAGCGATTTTCATATGGGTGAACGAATTTATTGAAGATGTACGCCGTCACGGTTAGAGACGGCTTATTGGGGTCTAGGCGTATCATCCTTAGATTAGGCCCGCCTCGACGATTGGGGTCTTCCTTCACATAGTAGCGAAAACTGTCATGCCAGAGATGCTCAGGCAAATCCTGCATCTTTTCGCCAATGCCAAGTGCGTTAATTCGCTCTTGAACCGTTTCGCCAACTTTTCGTGGTTGATGATTGAAAACTTGCTCCATGCGACCTCTAAAAATCAAATGCTGAAGTTATCCATTCATCCCGTGAAATAGTCTGAGTTAAGGAGATTAACCCATCAAATAAATTGAATAACTCTATGTCAGGATCGAGTTGAGATGCGTACTTAATCGTTCCCGTTTGATCTCGTGTCCAAACGATGTCCTTAAAAACGCTCAAATACTCATCAAAATGACGAACCGCATGTATATTAGAAACGACTGCGACCAAATATTTTACATCAGATGACGAGGGCTTACCTTCAGCACCCAGTTTAAGAACTTGATAGATGCTTTTCTTTATATCATCTGTTCTATCCATCCCTACGCTGGTTTTTGAATCTGAAATGGACTCATAGCCTTCACCTTTTTGTCTATTGGGCCAACTAGCGGGTTTTGGAATGGGTTGACCGCACGCATTCGTAAGCCAGTAAACCAGCGTGTTCTTGTTGTATTCCGAATAAGCGCGAAAGGCTTCGATCCAAAAAGCGACATATTCACGGAAGAAAGAAGGATGATTATCAACAAGGTTAACCATTCCTCGATAAGCCCAATCACTATCTTGATCGTGTTGCTTTCGGCCTAAAGGAAAAAACTTCATTTTCCATCCTGTTTCCGAATCGTTGTCTTTACTGGGAAGTGCAATTTGAATTTCGGAAGTGGATAAACTAACCGTTTGCGAGTAGTGTTCGCTTAAGATTACAACGTCGCCCTCTTTTTCTATTGTCAAACGATCAGATGAGATAGCGAGGGGAAGGGTGAGCAAAGGGGCTGATTTGACTTCCGCAAATAGAGCAATAGGCACATCTTCGGTTTTTCCCAGAAAGATTGTGTCAATGGGTTCCTTGCCTTTGAATATATCTATCGTTCCACCTTTTTTGCGAAACAGTTCTTGCAAGAATAGTGATAAAAGACGAGAGGTTGCAGCCCCAATTTTACCCGATTGCGGCTTATGAGCAGAGCAAAAACAGAAGTCCTTTCCCTCAATTAAGCACCGGGGACAGGCGTTCGTGTAAACATAGAAAGCGAATGGGTCTGATTGTGAAGGGCAATAACTCCAATTCGCATTTGCAACGTTTCTATAATATTCTGCTGCAACCACCAGATCAAATGCTGCTGCTAAATAAAGTTGCCGTAGCTGGCGAGTGTCATCTACTGGCAAATCCGCCTCTGAAGCGAGGCGGTATGATGATGTAATCAACCCATTCAAAAGTGCAGTCTCGATTTCGCTACTTTGCAGCGGTGTTGCACTTTCAATGGATTGGCTGAGCCAATTCATGATTATCCTCCTACAGTTATAAGCAACATGAGTTGGCTCACTTCGCCCCTAGAAAAACAAAAAGCGCAGCGCCACGAACAACAGGAAAATCCCGTACAGGCGCTTGACAGTGGCGGAGGGCAGCCCCAGCGCGATCTTCGCGCCCACGAACGCCCCGCCCACCAGCCCCGCCGCGACGCAGGCCGCCACCGCGATGTCCAGCAAATCCTGCTGATAGTACGAGATGACCGCGCCGATGCTCACGGGCAGCAGCAGCGCCGCCAGCGAAGTCCCCACCGCCTGCTTCTGGTCGAAGTGCAGCAGCGCCACCAGCACGGGGACGATCACCACGCCGCCGCCGATGCCGAACATGCCCGACAGAATGCCCGCGCCGAAGCCGACGGCCAGCAGCACCCAACCTTTGACCTCGGTCAGACCCTCCGGGGCGGGGGCGGGTTTTTCGCCGCGCCGTTCCGCCAACCATTTGCGCGGCTCGGTGAAGCGCCACGCCATGTAGAACAGGAAGATGCCGTACAACTGCTGGAGTGGTTTGGGTTCCATATTGAGCGCGATCTGCGCCCCTAGTAGCGCCCCGAACACCAGCCCCGCCGCCACCCATGCCGCCGTGCCGATCTTGAGCTTGCCAGCGCGGTAGTAGGCGATCACCGCGAAGATGCTCACGGGCATGAGCAGCGCCGCCAGCGATGTGCCGACCGCCATTTTGAGTTGGAAGCCGAGTAGCACCGTCAGCACCGGCACGATGATGACCCCGCCGCCGATGCCAAACATGCCGGAGGCCACGCCTGCCACCAGCCCGACCACGATTAGCGCCGCCCATTGTTCCGGCATGATGTTGTCCTTTGATGATGACGCGAAGAAACAAAATCGAGGAGTTCCCTCTCTGTTCCTTCGCACACACGGGGAAGGAACAGAAAGGGTGTAAAGGCGATGATCGCGTTAGCCGGCCAGCGCCGCGTATTCCTTGCCGCACTTTTCGAGGATGCGCTGCGCGTCACGCACGTTGATGTGCGGGCTGACTTCGGCGTAGAAACGGGTGGCGACTGCCGCCGCCGCTTGCTGTCCGGCGGGCGAACTGTCGCTCAGGTTCAGCACGTAGTTGGCCTCGTCCAGCCCGTCAATCGCTTCCAGCGTGATTTCCAGCACATATTCCTGCCGTGCGCGCTGGAGCTTGGCGCGGCGCTTGTCGGCTTCTTTGGCGCGGTCGGCGCTGCCTGCCGCCTGATAATAGGCGGTCATGCGTGCTTCCAGATCAATCGCAAAGGTTAGGATGGCTCCAAACGTATTCAGTGACATGGATTCCTCTAATCGTCGTGTTGTGAGTTCGGACTGGCTCATTCGCCTGCTGGTGTGGTCTGGTGGATCGCGCTCATATCGTGGCGCACCACCATCCCGCCCACCGGGCGCATCCCCAGCCGCGCATAAAAAGGCTGCACGTCGGGGTCGCACATCAGATCAATATTGTAGTACACGCGCAGGCTGTCCAGCATCCGGCGCATGAGTTCGGTACCGATGCCGCGCCCCTGCCACGCGGGCAGCACTTCCAGCAGCGGGATATAGGCGGTCATGAAACCGTCGCTGATGGCGTTCACGAAGCCCACCACCTGCTCACCGTCGAGCGCCAGCCAGACGTGGCGGCTGCCGTGCAGCATCCGCAGATGATGGGCGGGTGAGGGTGGGTGAGGCCAGCCGACGAAGAAGCCGCGCAACTGCGCTTCTTCCACGCCCGCCAGCGTATCGCGGTATTCGATCAACGGGGAGTCTCCGACCTCACCCCGCTGCGCTACGATTAGCTTCCCCTCTCCATTTCAATGGAGAGGGGATTGAGGGGTGAGGTTTCAGCTTTTACAGCCAGCGTTCGATGACGATCTTGCGTTCGGTGTAGAAGTTGATCGAGTCAATGCCCTGCCCGTGCAGATCACCGAAGAACGATTCCTTCTGACCGCCGAAGGGGAACGAAGCCGACGGTGCAGCCACGCCGATGTTCACGCCGATGTTGCCCGCGTTCACGCGGTACTTGAATTCACGCGCCTGCTTGCCGTTGTTGGTGAAGATGCTGGCGGCGTTGCCGTACTTGCTCTTGTTGATGATGTCCACCACGCTGTTGAAGTCGTCGGCCTTCATGATGGTCAGCACCGGGCCAAACACTTCTTCACGCGCCAGAATGTTATCCGAACCGACGTTTTCCACGATGGTCGGGCCGACGAAGTTGCCGCCCTCGAAGCCGTTCACTGTCACGCCGCGCCCGTCCAGCGCCAACTGTGCGCCCTGCTGCACACCCTGTTCAATCATCTTGGTGATGCGTTCACGGGCGGCGGTGCTGATGACCGTCCCCATCTGCGTGGTTTCGTTCAGGCCGTAGCCCACGCGCAAACCCTTCGCCTGCTTCACCAGTTCATCCTTGAGTTGGTCGTACATATCGCCCACTGCCACCACGACGGCAGCCGCGAGGCAACGCTGACCGGCACAACCATAGGCCGCGCCCATGATGTTCTTGACCGAAGCCGACAGATCGGCATCCGGCATGACGGCGATATAGTTCTTCGCGCCGCCCTGCGCCTGCACGCGCTTGCCGTGCTTGGTGCAGGTTTCGTACACGATACGCGCCACCGGGCTGCTGCCCACGAACGACACGCCGCGCACCAGCGGATGCTCCATAACGGACATCGAGGCTTCCTTGCCGCCCTGCACCAGATTGACCACACCTTCCGGCAGGTCGAGGTCTTCCATGATTTCAAACAGCAGTTCCATGCTGATCGGGGTCTGCGGCGAAGGCTTCAGAATGAAGGTGTTGCCGGTGGTGATGGCGGTGGGCAGGAACCACAGCGGCACCATCGAAGGGAAGTTGAAAGGGGTGATGGCGGCGAACACGCCCACCGGCTGGCGGAGGGTGGTTTCGTCAATGCCGGCGGCGATGTCTTCCACGCCGTCGTTACGCATGATGACCGGCACGCTGGCGGCGAAATCCACGCTTTCGATGCCGCGCCGCACTTCGCCACGCGCCTCGTCACGGGTTTTGCCGTTTTCCTTCACGACCATTTCCGACAGGTCTTCAAAACGGTCTTCCAGCAACGTCTTTAGGCGATACATATATTGAGCGCGGTTCAGCATCGGCGTGCTGCGCCATTCCTCGAACGCGGCTTGCGCGGCTTTGGCTGCCGCGTCCACATCGGCTGCCGTCGATTCAGGGCATTCGCCCAGCAATTCGCAGGTGGCCGGATTGACCACCGGGGTGTAGGTGGTGGCGCTGGATTCGACCCATTCGCCGCCGATGTAATTTTTTAGCCGTTTCACCATGCGATTAAGCTCCTTATGCTGCCTAAAACGGGGAATCTTGAGACTTGAAAGGTGTTTAAGTTTACTGCCCTGAGCGCGTAAAAAGCAAGACCATCACCAGAGGCGGGTTGCCCGCAAGGGGGGATGGATGCGCCGATGAGCAACTCGAAACAAAACCCTTTCCGCCAGCGAAAAGGGTTTTGCGGGTTAGGCGCGGGGAACCACGCGGACAGCGGTTATTCTTCGATCACGTACTCAAACAGCAGGTAGCACAGCAGTAGATAAATAGCATCCACCGCCAGCAAAAGCTGCGGCCAGAACACCCAGTCTGCGAAGTTCTCGGCGTTCAGGATGGAGGTGGTTGCCCGCACCGCTGCCAGCAGCACCGGCAGCGCGATGGGCATCATCACGATGGGCAGCAAACTTTCACGGGCGCGGGTTTGCGTGGTCATGGTCGCCAGCAACGTCCCCACCGAGACAAAGCCCACCGTCCCCAGCGCGAGTACCGCCAGTATCCAGGGCTGTACCATATCCTTGTTATACAAAATCATCATCACCGGCAGCAGCAGTAGCCCCACCAGCAGGGTGAAGATCAGGTTGCCCACCAGCTTGCCGAAGAAAATTGCGGCGCGATCAATGGGCGAAATGAGCATCGCGTCCATATTGCCCTGTTCGCGTTCTCCCGCCATGCTGCGGTTCAAGCCGATGGTGCTGGCATACACCACCGTCACCCACAGCACGCCGCTGATGGCTTCCTCGCGGGCTTCCCGATCCAGTTCCAGCGCGAAGCTGAAGATCAGGATGCTGAGGAAGGCGAACAAGGCCATCGAAGTGACCAATTCGCGGCTGCGGAGTTCGGCGCGTAGGTCTTTGCGGACGATGGTCAAAACGGTTTTCAGGAAAGGTGTTTTCATCGGGCGCTCGTCATCGAAGTGACTTCGGTATAAATCGTGGAGAGTTTGATCGGGTTGAGTTCGGAGGCCGGTTGGTCATAGGCGATTACCCCGCGTGAGAGAATCGCCACACGGCTCGCCAGCGCCGCCGCACGCGGCAGGTCGTGGGTGGTCATCAGGATCGTGCGTCCGCCGTTGTGGGCATCGCGCAGTAGATCGTCCAGCACCGCCGATGCGTCCTGATCGAGTCCGGTGTACGGCTCGTCCAGCAACAGAATGTCGGGATTGTGCAGCAAGGCGCGGGCGATGCTCAGGCGTTGCAGCATCCCGCGAGAGAAGGTGCGCACAAGGTTATGCGCCCGCTTGCCCAGCCCGACCTGATTCAGAATTTCGGGGATGCGTTGGGCGGTGACGGCGGCGGACAGGTTGTACAGCCGCGAGAAATACACCAGATTTTCGTGGGCGCTGAGGGTTTCGTACAGCAGCGATTTGTGGCTCACCAGCCCGATCTGCGCCCGTACCGCGTGGGCTTCCTTCGGCAGTTCCCAACCGCCTACCCGCAGCGTGCCGGCAGTGGGACGGCTGAGGCCGCACACCAGCCGCAAAAAGGTGCTTTTACCCGCGCCGTTCGGCCCCAAGAGGGCGACGAATTCGCCGCGTTGTACTGTGAAATCGAGTTTGCGCAAAACCGGCAGCAGGTCATAGGCTTTTACTAAGGCCTGCGCTTCAATGAGTGCGACAGCCGCCGGAGTCGAAGGGGATGATGTCATGCGTTGGAGTCTTTCTGGTTTGTGCTGGATGGACGACGTTGACCGCGCAGAAAGAAAACCGCGACGATGGCCGCGCCGAGCAGCGCCAGCCCGACCACCACCAGTAGAATGTCGTTTGCCGAAGCCGGACGGGCTTCGGATGCAGGTGCAGGCGCAGCCCCCGCCGCGCCGCTGAGTTCATAGCGCAGCGCCTCGCCAGCGGGGAGCGTGAGTTCGCCGCCGTAGGTGGCATAGGTTGAGTCGCCAAAGTTCTGATTTTCCTGCTTGGGGAACTGGGTGCTTTTTACGGTGAGCGTGTCCGGCCAGATGAGCAACCGCGCTTGCCCCTCGAACGGATAGGCGAAGGCCTGTTCCAGCAGCGCGGGCTGTCCGTCATAGGGCAGCAGGTACACCACCACCATTTGATGATCGTCACCGGGGAAAACCGGACTGGTATCCACCACGCTGTACTGCTCTTGCAGCACCACATAGCGGTCGGGGTTGTCGAAACTGACGATTTGCGAACCGGGCGGCAGCGTAATCGCCACCGACGCGAATTTGCCATTTCCTAAGTCGCTGCTGCTGGTGAAAAGGCGATCCGAATGGTTGCGGAACTGGAACACCTGCCGCACTTCCAGCTTGTCGCCGCTGGCGCTGGCCTGAACCACCGTCCCCGATACCGTAATCACGGCGGGGTCTTCGGTTGGCTCGTAAAGGGTGATGGGCAGATTGTAGCGGTCTACAATGGCTTCCACTTTGGCGAAGTGGGTGCTGAACACATGCCCGCGATAGACTGCTGCCGCCACCATCTCATCGCCATCCACGACTGGCACATCGTTAAAAGTGAAGCGACCATCCGTGATGAGCGTCGCCAACTGGCTGATGGTGTTACCGTCGCGGGTGATGACCAGCGTCACGCGCAGATCGGCGGGAACGGTGCCGGTTGCGGTGCCGTTCGTCACCTCGCCGCTGATCGTCGCCGGGACGGTGAGATCGGAGGCAGACGAGATTTGGGCGGCGGCAGGCAGCGGCAAGGCCAGCAGCAGGCAGGACAGAATCAACAAAAATCGAACGTTCAAACGGGTGAGCGCCATAGTTCTCTTTCCGATGGAAGAAACTTCATCAGTGTACACTGAAGCGGTCATACCGCGCCAAGTGCCGGATGGCATGAGAAATGGGTGA
>CAIPFY010000006.1 GCA_903864435.1 uncultured Chloroflexota bacterium
AAGAAAATGTTAGTCACCGCGTAGAGAATGCCACCGTTTTCGCCCAGCAGCAGGCCGACCAGCGTGAGCAGGCCGAAGCCGATGGCGACCGAGGAGACAATCGCGGAACGAATACGCCGCACGGCTTACCCCCCTCCCAGCAGGCGCGCCAGCGCCGCGCTGAAGCGTCCATTCAGAATGGCATCGCCCACCGCCAGCGCCGTCGGTACAAAAATGGCGAGGATAAGCAACCAGCGCAGGATATCCGGCACGACCGCACCCGCCATTTGCACAGCCGAGTCGCCCAGATAAGCGCCTGCCATGTAGATTTCCTCACCGATGAGAGGCGCATCAGCCATGACATAGGCCACCGCTTGCCCCTGTAAGGTGTCGGTTCCGGCGATCAACCGTTGTCCCCGGCGGGCGGAGGTTTCGGCAATCAGCGCCAGTTCCGTCCCGAAGCTGCCCACAAGGATGCTGGCAGCCACACGGTCATCCGGCAACATGCCCGAAAGCGCCGCTGCGAAGGCCAGCCCGCTGCTGCCAGCAGGATACCAGCGGGCATCCCGCGCCGCGCCGGATTTCAGCAGGCCGCGTGCTGCGGCTGCCCGTCGCAGGGTGTCCTGCGCCAGCGGTAGCGCGGTGGGGTCGCTGATGGTGACAATGGGAGACACGCCGCCGATGATGGCGCGGGAAGCGGCTTGATAAGCCAGTTCTGCGGCGGCCAGCGCGGTGAGCGTTTCAAACCCGCCCAGTCCGGCAGCGCCGAGGGAAATATGCACAGGCCGGTTGGCCTCGATGGATTCGCCGATGGCGGTGGGGATGAGGCGGTAAGCGGGCAGCGGGCGCAGCACATACAGGCTGCGGCGGCGGCGGGCAAACTGCGTAATAATCACCACCAGAACCATTGTGATGAGCAGGATGAGGACGGTGAGAATTTGGGTCGTGCTATCCACGTCTTTCCTCGTCTTGCAGCGCGCAGCGCAGCGTCTCGATGCCTTCGGGCGTTTCCAAAGCCTCCGCGATGTCCGCCAGCACCCGACGGGAAATCAACGTCCCTAGTGCGGGCTGTGCGATCCACAGCGCACCCGCGCCCAGTGGGCCAAGCGGTTCGAGTGCATCGAGTAGCGCCAGCAAGGGGCGCACCCAACCCCGTGCGCGGAGTTCACGCACCCAATCTGGCGGCAGCGGCGGTTCCGAAGCAGCATTCATTTGATGAGTATAACACGGCCTTGCGATGAGCGAAACTTGAGGCGCGGGATGCACCATTCCTTTGCCCATTTCCCCTTACTCCTCTACAATGAAACATGCACCGTACCAGCGGAACCGATGAATCCGCGCTGATAGGAACTGTAATCTGTGCGTCGCCATGTCCTAATCGCCGTTTTACTGCTATCGCTGACTGCCTGCCAGCCCGCGCCACCCGCTGCTGAACAACCGCTGCCCACGCTGGCATCGTTGGCGGTTGCGCCAGAACTGGAAGGCGCAGCCAGCACCGCGATCAATTTCCTCGAAAGCTGGCGCTTGGGCGATTATTCGGCGATGTATGCGCTGCTGTCGTTCGCCAGTCAGGAAGCAACGCCGCTGGAGGCTTTCACCGCCACCTATACCAGCGTTGCCGATACCATGACGCTGACCGGGCTGACCGTCAGCGGGAACACGCTGTACCGCGACCCCTCGCGGGATGATGTGGCGGCGTTCAGCTACAACGTTGATTTTCAAACTCGCATGTTAGGTGATTTTTCCGACAATGACCGCTTGCTGCAACTGCTGTACGATCCCGGTATCGAACTGTGGCGGGTGGCATGGTCGGCGGGCGACATTTTTCCCGAACTGGCCGGGGGCGGGCAGATGCAACTGCAAATCTCGATCCCCAGCCGCGCCAACATCTATGACCGCCACGATCAGATTCTAGCGGGGCAAAGCGGGCGCATTGTCACCATATCAGCCGTCAAGAACCAGATTGCAGACTGGAACACCTGCCTCGCGCTGCTGGCTCCGGCCACCGGACGCGACCCGGCAACCCTTCAGTCCGTCTATGACGAGTCTGCGAACGACTGGCTGATGGAGATGGGGACGCTGGAAGTCGCGGTTTACGAACAATCGCATGTGGCGCTGGAAAACACCTGCGCGGCACAATTCAGCAGCCGTCCCACGCGCCTTTATGAGCGTGGAACCGTTGCGCCCAACATCGTCGGCGCGGTGGGCTACCCCAACCCGGATGATCTGTCTGCCATCGAAGCCGCTGGATTCAACAGCGATTCGATTCTGGGGCAAAGCGGCATCGAGCGCAGTTGGGATGATCGCCTACGCGGTCATCCCGGCGGCAAACTGTTGATCGTCAATTCCAGCGGGGATGTGCTGCGCGAAGTGGCCCGCAGCATCAGCCGTCCACCTGAAAGCGTGTGGCTGACCATTGATGCCGACATGCAGGAAGCCATCCTCAAAATTTTTGACCGCTATTACAGCAATTACCAGCTGGAAGGACGTGGCTCTAAAGGGGCTTCGGCGGTGATTCTGGATGTGCAGACCGGCGAAATTCTGGCGATGGTCAGCTACCCCACCTATGACATTAACGTTTTTGCGCCTTTCCCCAAGATGGGACGCGCCGCTGCGCAAAAGCTGATGGAACAACTTCAGACCGACCCGCGCATTCCGCTGCTCAACCGTCCCACGCAGGGGACGTATCCACTCGGATCGGTCATGAAAACGGCTTCGGCGATTGCGGTGGCCGACAGCGGTGTGTATGCGCTCGACCAGCGGTACACATGCAGCGGCGTCTGGACGCGGGACATCACCCGCTACGACTGGCTACCGGGGGGGCATGGTACGGTCACGCTGCCTAGCGCCCTGACGCAAAGCTGCAATCCGTATTTCTATGAAGTGGGCTATCAACTGAACGAGTTCAACCCCGAAACGCTGCCGGCTTACGCCAAGCGCCTCGGTCTGGGGCAGCCCACCGGCCTGACCGACCTCCCCGAAGACCCCGGTTTGATCCCCGACCCGGAATGGAAGCGGGTGAATACCGGCATCGAATGGACGTTCTCGGACGCGGTGAATATGTCCATCGGTCAGGGCGAACTTTCGGTGACGCCGCTGCAAGTGACCCGCATGTTCGCGGCGATTGCCAACGGCGGCACGCTGTACCGGCCTCAACTGGTGCGGCAGGCGGGTATTCTGGGCGAAGCGCCCAGTTACACGCTCACGCCGGACGCGATGGCGACGATTGACATTCGCCCCGAAGTGCTGGATGTGGTTCGCAATAGCTTGTGCGATGTGACCACGCTTGCGTATGGTACGGCGGAATTTCAGTTCAAGCTCGACCCTGAGCTGCAAAATATTGGCGTGTGCGGCAAGACCGGCACCGCGCAGAACCGCCCCGACTTGGCGACTCATGCGTGGTTCGCGGCCTATGCGCCCCGCGAAAACCCGCAGATTGCCATTGTGGTGATGGCCGAAAACTCAGGTGAAGGTTCCGGCGTGGCGGCTCCCATCGTGCGCGACATCCTGCACTACTACTTCTTTGACCGCAAGCCGTAAGCCGGCGCTACTCCCCTGACGACGGCGTGCCAACCGTATCCCACCCGCTGCTGCGATCGGCGTTGAGTTCGGATTGCAGCACGAAAGGGGCATTACTGTAGAAAAAGGAACCGTCGTATTCGGGCAGCCCGTCGCGGATGGCGTTCAACTGCGCATAGGCGGTGGCGCGGCTGGCGTTCCACGAGAACACCGTTTGCCCGACTCCCTGACGTTCGCCATCCAGCCGGTATAGCATCTGCACGAGCCATTGCCCCGCCCATGTTTTCACATTCTCATCCGGCGTTTGCTGGTACAACTGCATAATAGCCGGAGCAGCATCTACCGACAGGGTGCGCAGGAAGGCCACATCCAGCTCGGTTGAAGATTGATCCACATAGCGGGCGATGTTGCGATCTGCGATATAGGCATCCACGTTCATCAGGTTGAGCGATAGCAGATAGCCGATGATGACCAGCAGCGTTCCGAACGAGAAGATATTTGGGCGCAACCGGAACAGCCCTGTCACGAACACCCCGAACAACACGCCTAGCCACAGAATGAACATGTGGGTATACACGCGCAACTGCGTGAACCCGAACGCTTGCTCATACAGCCACATGCGCTGCGCGGCGGAAACCAGCATCACGGTTGTTAAGGCCACCAGTGCCAGCGCCAGCCCGTGAAACAGTTTGGCTTCGTGTCTTTCCTGCCGCACCGTGAAGCGATCCAACCCCAGCGCCAGCCCCAGCGTGAGGGCGGCTACGATGACCAGTTCAAAGAAGCCGCGCCGCGCATACTGGGCATAGGTCAGGCCAACCGCGTCCATGTGGGCTTGACCGCCGAAGAAGTAAGCGAATTGGATGACCACGAATACCGCGAACAGCGCCACCACGCTTCCCAGAACGATCGTGCTTTCGATCATGCCCAGTTTGAAAGCGGGTTTGCCCTTTTCCGGCAGATCGTCCACCTCCTCATAGGCCGCATCGTCGTCGTTGTCGTCGGCATCCGCAGCGGGGGCGGCGGTGACGGGGACGGTCACGCTGCGGGCGGGCCGCCGCGCCACGCCAAAGCTGATCGCGCCGGTGATTGCCACCGCCAGCACGAGCGTGAAAATGCCCTGACTTACCGTATCTTCGAGATATTGGATGCCGAAAATACTGAGCAGGCCGTTCAGCACATCTCCCACCATGCGGGCGAACACCGCATCTGCCGAGCCGAGCAGATAGACGAACACCAGCAGGACGGGCGCAGCGAACAGCAACCCGCGCACGACGGCTGTCGCCGCGCCGGTTTTGCGGCGGCGGTTGTCGCGCAGCCAGCGCCACGCATCACCCGCTTCGCCCAGCGCGGAGGGCAGTATCGCCACGCCGCTTTCGATGGTGTGTAAGGTGTAATCTTGCAGCGAATCCGTATCCAGCGGACGTGTCAGCGGCAGGTAGTACAGCATCAGCCCACCTAACGCCAGAATCGTCGCCACGTTGAGCGCCACAATCATCGGGTCATCGCGCACCGCAATCATCAGGGCGAAGAACAGGATGGGCAGCAGCGGCCACAAATTGCGCCGTAGCAGATGGAGGCCGCGCCGCCGCGCCATCTCGATTATCACGCCTGCTCCCAATGCCGTATAAAGCACGACGGAAATGCCGAGCAGTTTGTTGTAGAAAAATACGGTTCCCAGTATTCCCAGTACCAAGCCTGCTGCCACCGCCGTTACTGCAAATGCGCGTCGTTCCATCAGAATCGCTCCTTGAGTGTGCGTCATCCGGCTGCTGCGCGGGGTGATTGTCCCCCGATTGACCTACCGTCCACCTGCCCGATCACTGAACGGCGAGGGGAATGGGATCGCTATCCGTAATTCACGTTCGCCCATTCTTACGAACACATGGTACAGTTGCGACGTGTTTTTTCCTCAATGATCTGCCCGTCGTTTAGCCGCCGCTTGGTCGCCGACGGGGAAAGAGGTTGCCTGTGTTGAAATTTTCCATACGCGGGTGGGTGGTTCTGCTGGTTCTGGGAGGGGCGCTGCTGGCGACTGTCGGCGTGCAGGCGCAATCCCCGACCCTCGAACCGACGACTACACCGACTGCGATGATCCTCGGCGCGGTGAACGTGCCGCTGCCCACGCCCGTTCCAGATGACCCTCGTCCGGCGATTTGCGCCGCGCCGTATCTCTCCGGTTTCGTGCCGGTGCTGGTGCGCCCCGGCGATACGCTGGCGAATTTAATGATTGGCGTAACGAATCTGAGTATAACCCAGATCGCGGCGCTGAATTGCATTGACGATCCTGATGCGCTGCCCATTGGCGCGATCATCTGGCTACCGGGGGCGGTGCTGTCCGCCGCACAGCCAGCGGCTACGGCTGCGCCTACTGCCGCCGCGCCTGCCATCCAACAGTTGCGCGTCAGCCAGACCCGTTTGAACGATAACCAGAGCTTTACCGCCACATGGACAGCGGCAGGCGCAGCGGCTTATTTCTATGCTTGCCCAACTGCCGACCCCGATGCGGCCTGTTCGCGTCCGCTGAACGCGCTGCCGCTGCCCCTTACACATACCCCCGCGCCGATCAGCGGCTTTTTTTACGCGGGCGAGTATCGCTACCGGCTGGAAGTGGTGGGCGGAACGAGCGCCGTCACCCGTGATGTGACGGTTCAGGTGGCTTGCGCACAGAAATCGCTAGGCGCTTACAACGGGCGCGTGCCGTGTCCGCTGGAATCCGCGCAGGTGGCGACGATTGTCTGGCAGCCGTTCGAGCGTGGTCAGATGTGGTGGTTTGCGGAGGCGAAACAAATCTGGGCGCTCACGGAAGATGGGCGGGTGCAGGTCTTTGAGGATACTTTTGTCGAGGGTGATTCCAGCCCTACCGCTGTGCCGCCGGAGGGTCGCCAAACGCCTGTGCGCGGGTTCGGGCAGGTGTGGCAGCAGTTGGGCGAGGCGCAGGGGGCGATGGGGTGGGCGCTGGCGGCTGAATCCGGCGGGGAAGTGCGCGTCCAGCCCGCCAGCCGCACATCGTATACCCGCTTCTTCCAGAGAACAGGCGACACGGTGCTTGCCATCACTATCGCGCCGGAACAGCGCGAAGGCTGGTGGGTGGCGCTGCACTAAAGGCAAGCTCCATAGCCCTCACCCCCAACCCCTCTCCCAACCGCTGAGTACAGCTAGGAGAAGGGAGGAATGCCGTGCCCGCTTGCTTTACCCCCTTCGCCATGACGTGCAGCGCAAGGGTAAGGATGAGGGTTTATATCCCCCATTTCCGAATGCACCCGGCTTATCGGGCTTATGCCGGATGGGACAGCCTGCGCTATAATGGGTTTACTGGGAACGTGATTATCGAGACGGATGCCATGCGTAAACTGATGGGACTGCTGGTGGGTTTTGGCGTGGGGGCGGCGCTGGGCGTGGTGCTGGTGATGCTGTTCGCGCCGGCTTCCGGCGAAGAACTGGTCAAGCGCCTGCAAACGGGCTACCGCGAAACCTTGACCGAAGCACGCAAAGCCAGCGACCAGCGCCGCGCCCAACTTGAAGCGCAGTTGACTGCTCGCAGCCGCCGCTAATCCGCCCGCACAACACCGAATTTAACCGCTGCGAAAATCAGTCGCACCTGCACGTATGCCCGATGTCACGGCCTGCGAAAGCAATGGATTGACCATGCGCGTAGACCTGCGTGATTCCCCACGACATAATGGGGAACATTGAAAATGCCCCTTCCGTTAGGGTTCAGGACACTGATGCAAATTAGCCTTCACTACTCCGAAACCATCCAAGATTGGCTTGCCGATAAACGCGCCCTCACCCGCTGGCCGCGCCCGTCCCTGATGCAAGGCGCGGCGCTGGCGGTGATCGCCCTCATCCTGCTGCCGCTGGCCTACCTGCTCATGCGCTCGTTGGGCGCAGGCGTGGAAGGGCTGGAATACCTGCTGGATGGGCGCACGCTGGCCGTCATCGGCAATAGCCTGTTGCTCACCGCTGCTGTCGTGGTCACGTCCATCGCTATCGGTGTGCCGTTCGCGTGGTTGACCGCCCGCACCGATTTGCCGCTGCGCCGCGTCTGGTTGGTGGCGGGGCTGCTAACGCTGGTCATCCCGTCCTACATCGGCGCGATTGCCTATATCGCCGCGTTCGGCCCGCGTGGGCTGCTTCAGCAGGCGTTGGAACCGCTAGGCGTGACCGCGCTGCCGCCCATCTACGGGTTCTTCGGCGCGTGGCTGTCCATCACCCTGTTCACCTATCCGTATATCGTTCTGCCGGTACGCGCCGCCCTGCTCAACACTGACCCCGCGTTGGAAGAATCGGCCCGCAGCCTCGGCTTGAACCGCTGGCGCATCTTCTGGCGGGTGACGCTGCCGCAGTTGCGTCCGGCGCTGGCGGCGGGCGCGCTGCTCTCGGCACTGTATACCCTGAGCGATTTCGGCGCGGTGGCGCTGATGAAATTCAACGCCTTCACCCGCGTGATTTACATGCAGTACACCAACTCGTTTGACCGCGAACGCGCCGCGATTCTGGCGGTGGTGCTGGTGCTGCTGACGATGGCGCTGGTTCATGCCAGCCGCCGCGCCACCGCGCAGGGGCGCAACTACCGTACCGGCATCGGCACGGGGCGGCAGGCGCGTATTGTCCATCTGGGGCGCTGGCGCGTTCCGGCGCTGCTGTTCTGTGCGCTGTTGGTGGGCATCGGGGCGCTCACGCCTATTGGCGTGCTGCTGTCGTGGGTGGTGGGAAGCGGTGCGCTGCCAGAAAACGACCTGACGCTACCCGCGCTGAACACCGTCGGCATCAGCGGCTTGGCGGCGCTGGTGGTGGCGGTGGCGGCGCTGCCGCTGGCGTGGCTGGCGATTCGCCGTCCGTCGGGGCTGCACCGCCGCCTGTACGAAATCGCGTTCATCGGCAACGGCGTCCCCGGTCTGGTGATCGCGCTGTCGCTGGTGTTCTTCGCCGCGCACTATCTCCCCGCGCTGTATCAGACCCTTCCGGTGTTGATAATGGGCTATACCGCCCGTTTCCTGCCGCTGAGCGTGGGCGCGACGGGCAGCGCCCTGACGCAGATCAGCCCGCGCCTCGAAGAAGCCGCGCACTGTCTAGGTTTATCCGGCTGGCGCGTGATGCTGCGGGTGACGGTTCCGCTGGCACGGGCGGGCATTCTGGCGGGGATGGCAATGGTGTTCCTGAGCGTGATGAAAGAACTACCGACCACGCTGTTGCTCTCCCCGACTGGTTTCGACACCTTCGCCACCGTGATCTGGACAGCGCACAAAGAAGTGAATTTTGCTGGCGTGGGTGCGCCTGCGCTGCTGCTGGTGTCGGTATCGGCGCTGTCGCTGATGTTCATCCTCAAGCGCGAACAATAGCCCCAAACCGCAACCCGCCCCTCATCCGCCGTGTATTCGGAAATTGGGACAGCCCTCACCCCCACCCCCTCTCCCAACCGCTGAGTACAGCTAGGAGAGGGGAGGAATGCCGTGTCTGCTTGCTTTACCCCCTTCGCCATGACGCGCAGCGGAAGGGTCGGGGATGAGGGTTATCGCCCCCAAATCCGAATGTGCTTCTCATCCGCCGTGTATCCTCCCGGACACGACAGAATGCTATAATGCAACCAAAGGTATGAGGTTACACCGATGCTTCAAATACAACCCATCATCACCGATGCCGAGTTTGATGACTTCGTGATGCGACCCGAAAACCGGGATCGCAATTTTGAGTTCATCGCCGGAGAGATTGTTGAAAATGTCGCCACCAGCACTTCCTCACGGATCGCGGCGAAAATCGCCAACCGCGTTGGAATGTATGTGGAAGATCACAAGCTAGGGCGCGTGACGGGTGCGGATGGCGGATACATCGTGTTTGACGAGAAATACGTCCCGGATGCGGCTTTTGTCTCGTATACCCGACAGCCCAAAGCGCCCAATGTGCTTTATAATCCCGTTGCACCTGATCTCGCTATCGAAGTGTTGTCACCGGGCAACACGGACACCGAGATGAGCCGTAAAATTGGCAACTACATGGCGGCTGGCACCGTCGTCTGGGTGGCCGACCCGCAGCGCAAGACGCTCGATGTGTACACCCCGCAGCAGCCGCGCCACACGTTGCGTGTCGGGGATGTGCTGGAAGGGGGCGCGGTGTTGCCCGGTTTTCGCTTGGCAGTCGCCAGCATCTTTAGTGATTAAGCAACCCAAAACCTCATCCCGCTAGTGTTCAGCGCGGCGGGGCTGTCTGAGGTTTTCGACCCACGAGGAACGCATGACCGTACCGTTAGAGTGTCACCAACTCGTCAAAGCCTTCAACGCGCAGCCTGTCCTCCACAACATCAGCCTGACGGTACAGCGCGGGGAACTGGTCGCGCTGCTTGGCCCCAGTGGGTGCGGCAAAACCACCACCCTGCGCCTGATCGCGGGTTTCGAGTGGCCGGATGAAGGAACGATCACCATCAGCGGGCGCATGGTGGCGGGCAAAGGCGCACATGTCCCCACCGAACAGCGGCGCGTGGGCATGGTCTTTCAGGAATACGCGCTGTTCCCGCATCTGGATGTGATGGGCAACGTCACCTTCGGCCTGCACGGGAGCGCGAAGGACAAAGCCAAACGCGCCGCCGAGATGCTGGCGCTGGTGGGGCTGGAAGGGCTGGAGAAGCGGATGCCGTATGCCCTGTCCGGCGGGCAGCAGCAGCGGGTGGCGCTGGCACGCGCACTCGCGCCGGAGCCGGAAATCCTGCTGCTGGACGAGCCGTTCTCCAACCTTGACGCGGCGCTGCGGATGCAGGTGCGCGGCGAAGTGCATTCCATCCTGAAAAACGCGGGAATCACGGGCGTATTCGTCACGCACGATCAGGAAGAAGCGTTGAGCCTTGCCGATTCGGTGGCGGTGATGATGCAGGGGCGCATCGCGCAGTTCGCCGCGCCGGAAACGCTCTATCATTATCCGGTTGACCGCGAGGTGGCGGGGTTCGTGGGTGAAGCCAATTTCATCCCCGCGCAGGCACAGGGCGCGACTGCGGCCTGCGTGCTAGGAACGGTGCCGCTTCTGGAAGCCGCTTATGGCGATGTGGAACTCTTACTGCGTCCAGAACAGTTGATTCTGAACGCGGATACCGGCGCGGAGGCGATTGTCCTGTGGCGCGAGTTCTACGGGCATGACCAGCGCGTGGGGCTGCGGCTGACCGATGGGACGGCGCTGATCGCCCGTGCCGATGCCCCCCGACGGTTCGCGGTCAATGACCGCGTGCGCGTGAGCAGCAGCGTCCCGCTGAAGGCATTCGCAGCGGTTCGTTCGTGATTACACGGGAAGTGGTTAGCAAAAAGCTGTTAGCCTACCTGAATGGCGAACTGTCGCTGGCGGCGCTGGTGGATTGGGCGGAAAACACCTTCATTGATGACGAACTCGCGCCGGATGCAGATATTGAACTGCTCAACGACATACTGAGCTATCTTGCGGCGGCGGATACGGCACAGTTCCCGCTGACGTGGGATGTTTGCAGCGACTTCATGCGCCGGCTAGGGCTGTCGCTGCATGTGACCGCACAAAAGAGCGCTTAAATCGCGTAGGTGTCGCTCGTCAGCGGCCACATGGGCAACACGTCCAGCGTCAGATTGTGGCGCAAACCCATCTGGTAACGCTGGTAGGCGGCGGCGGCGATCATGGCGGCGTTGTCGGTACACAGGTTCAGCGGCGGGTAGCGCACTGGCAGGTCGCTTTCGGCACGCATCCGCTGGCGTAACGCCTGATTTGCGCTCACCCCACCCGCGATTAAAATCTCAGTCGCGCCATAGGCTTTGGCGGCACGCACCGTTTTTTCCACCAGCACCCCCACCAGCGCATCCTGAAAACTAGCTGCTACATCGGCTACCGAAATATCGGAGCGCAGTTTGGGGTTCTTCTCCGGCGGGCGCTTCTGACCGGGGGGGGGTGATCGGCGGCACAGTGGCCTCGCGCATCACCGCCGTTTTTAGGCCGGAAAAGCTGAAGTCATAGCTCTCGTCGCGTTTGGCACGCGGGAAGCGGAAGGCCAGCGCGTTGCCCTGTTGCGCTGCCCGTTCGATGTTCGGCCCGCCGGGAAAGGGCAGCCCTAACATGCGCCCCACCTTGTCGAAGGCTTCGCCGGCGGCGTCGTCCAGCGTGCCGCCCAAGCGTTTATACTGCCCGTGATCTTCCATCAGCAGCAGTTCGGTGTGTCCGCCGGAAACAATCAGGATCACCACCGGAAAGCGGATTTCACGCCCCCCGTCGCTCAACCACAGCGAATACACATGCCCTTCCAGATGGTTGATGCCTAGCAGCGGCTTGTCCAGCGCCAGCGCCATGCCTTTCGCGTAATTCATCCCCACCAGCAGCGACCCGACCAGTCCGGGGCCGCGTGTGACGGCAATCGCGTCTAGCTTGTCGGCGCTGATACCCGCGTCCTGAATGGCCTGTTCGACCACGCCGCTGATGGCTTCGACATGGGCGCGGGAGGCCAGTTCGGGGAATACGCCGCCGTATTTGGCGTGCAGGTCAATCTGTGAAGCGACGATGTTCGAGACAATGGTTTTGCCATCCAGCACAACGGCTGCTGCGGTTTCGTCGCACGAACTTTCGATGCCGAGGATATACATGGCGCGGATTACCCTTCAACTGCCGAGCGTTTATCGCTTTGCTTATAATAATGGGGATCGCCGCTTTCGCCTATTGTGGACTCCCGAACTTCAGGTTCACCCGCTGAGTGCCTGCACCAGTTGGCGGAAGGCGCTTTTGTAGTCGGCAGTCAGGTCGAAGCGCGGGGCGCGGCGCAGGCCGTCCGGCACTTCGACGGCTTCCACCTGTGCCACCACGATGCGCTTGCTCTTGCTTTTGAAGAACGTCCACGCGGTTGTGACGCTGGACGCGGGGAAACCGGATACCACCACCACCATGCGCGTACACTCGGTCAGGGCGGGATGCACCCCCGCCGCCCAATGCACATCTTCGGTGGTCGGGTCGTGCAGCCACACGGCGATTCCGGCCTTTTGCAAATCGTCCGCTAATTGTTCGGCGATGGCGCTGTCGGCTTCGCTGAACGCGAGGTAAGCGGTATCGCGGGAGAGTTTGGCGCGTTTGCTGGTGGCGGATTCCACCTGTACCGCCGCCGGACGCTGTTCGCGCAGATGGGCAGGACTGCGCCCCATACGAAACACCGTGCCGCCGCAGTCCGGGCATTCGCCGCGTGTGGCAGGCATCCCGCGCCGCGTCCAGACGGGCTTAGGGTTGTCCATCTCAATGGTTTCGCGGCAACGGACGCAGTAGGCTTCTAACGGGTCGTCGGCTTCGTCGTGGTATTCAGCGGAGTCGTGCATCACGGGCAGGTGTCCTCGTCCTGTTTTGAACGATTATATCCTGTTGCTCATGAAGCCACGTAGAGGGCGGATTCTTCCAGCAGGTCAATCTCGGCTTCGTAGTTGGCGAGGTCGTCATGTTCGATCAGCACCCACTCGCGCCACGCTTTCATGGTTTCGACGGGCGAGAAAGGGCGCATGATGTCGGGTTGGGCGGCCATGAGCGCATCCACCCGCGCCTGTGGCAGCTTGATCGTCAGGCCGTGCCCGATGACGAACAGGAAGGTTTTGCCGTTGGCTTTATAAGCCGGAAAACCGAACATCTTCCCGGCTTTCACACCCGGCATTCCTAGCAGCAGATCATCCAGCAGGGTTTTAATTTCCTGACGAAAGCTGTCCATCATGTTCCCTCCGTGTGCAGCGCCCACAAGGGGCATGACGCAACATGCCCCTTGTGAAAATCGGGATGGGTTCTAGGTCTTTACGACTGGCGGCAGGCCGTAGTGGGCGCGAATCGCGTCTTCGATCTCGTCCGAAACCGCTTTGTTCTGCGAGAGGAATTGCTTGGAGACTTCACGCCCCTGACCGAGCAGCCCATCGTTATAGCGGAAGAACGCGCCGCGCTTGTCAACGATGCCCAGTTCCACGCCCAAATCCACGATCTCGCCGGATTTGCTGATGCCGCCCTCGAAGAACATGATGTCGAACTCGGCCTCGCGGAAAGGTGCGGCCACCTTGTTCTTGGTGACGCGCACTTTGGTGCGGTTGCCGACGGTATCGCCGCCCGTCTTGATGCTCTGGATGCGGCGAATGTCGAGGCGCATACTGGCGTAGAACTTCAGGGCGCGCCCGCCGCTGGTCGTTTCTGGGGACCCGAACATGACCCCAACTTTCTCGCGCAACTGATTGGTGAATAGCACCGTCGAGTTCGAGTGCTTGATCGCGCCGGACAGCTTGCGTAACGCTTGGCTCATCAGCCGCGCCTGCAAGCCCACGAACGAGTCGCCCATCTCGCCTTCGATTTCGGCACGCGGCACCAGCGCCGCCACACTGTCCACCACGATCACATCCAGCGCGCCGGAGCGCACCAGCGACTCGGTAATTTCTAGCGCCTGTTCGACCGTGTCCGGTTGCGAAATGTACAGCCGTTCCACATCCACGCCGATGCGCTCGGCATACGAGGGATCGAGGGCGTGTTCCATATCCACGAACGCGCACAACCCGCCGCGCCGCTGTGCTTCGCAGATGACGTGCAGGCAGAGCGTGGTTTTGCCGCTGGATTCGGGGCCGTAGATTTCGGTGATGCGACCACGCGGCACACCGCCGACGCCGGTGGCAATATCCACCGTCAGGGAGCCGGTGGGGATGACCTCCACCGCCATGTGCGCCGCGTCGCCCAGCCGGATCACCGTGCCGTCGCCAAAGCGTTTGGTGATGTCGGCCAGCGCGGATTCCAGCGCCTTCATGCGCCCATGATCTTCCATCGGGGTGCTGCTGTCGCTTTCGACCACTTCCTTCTTTTTGGCAGTGGCTTTCTTGCTTTTCTTTTCACTGACAGGTTTAGGAGCGTCTTCATCCAAACCCATTTCAGCGCCTTCGAGTTCTGGATAATCTGATTGTGTCACGTGGGTTTTTCCTGATATGATTCGCTCTTCGGAAACAGTATTGTAGATCATTCGTTCTAAGAATGCAAGAGCATCTACTGTATGGAACTATACACCAGAACCACGAATGCGGGGCATCGGGCAGGGATGCGGAAGGGGTTGTCATGAAGGTGATTCTGTGCGGACTGGGCGGGATGGGGCGGCACTGGCTGCGAACGATACAGGCTTCGTCCGATGTGCAGGCCGCCGCGCTGGTTGAGGTGGACGCGGCAGTTGCCCGCCAGTGTGCCGCCGATTTCGGCCTCGATGCAGGACTGATTTACCCGTCGCTGGAGGCGGCGCTGGCTGCGATACAGGCCGACGGCGTGATTGATGTCACCCCGCCTGCCGCGCACAAAGCCATCTCTTTCGCGGCGCTGGAAGCCGGCCTACCCGTCCTGTCGGAAAAGCCGTTGGCGGGAACCCGCGAGGATGCTCGCGCCATTGTGGAAAAGAGCCGTCAGACGGGCGTGCTGCACATGGTTGCGCAGAACTACCGCTACTCGCCGCTGGCGCAAACCGTCAAGCAAGTGCTGGAGGGCGGGGAGCTAGGCGCAGTCGGCGCGGTGGCGGTGCGCTTCTTCAAAGGGCCACACTTCGGTGGTTTCCGCGAGGACATGCCCTACCCGCTGATTATTGACATGGCGATTCATCATTTTGATCTGATGCGCTTCTTTTTGGAGGCCAACCCCGTCCGCGTGACGGGTCATAGCTGGAATCCGGCATGGAGCTGGTACAAAGGCGATGCGTCGGCAGCTGTGCTGGCGGCCTTCGACAACGGCACGCAGGTCAATTACACCGGCTCGTGGTGTTCGCAGGGACAGGAAACCAGTTGGAATGCCGATTGGCGCTTCGAGTGCGCGGAAGGCGTGTTGCTGGTGGAACAGGATACGGTGACGGTGCAGCGCATGACGGGTATCGCAGATCGTGGCGGGCTGCGGATGGTGCAGAACGCCCCGCCCGTGACCGTCCCGCTGGTGACGATGGAACGGCAGGCGCAGGTCTATCTACTGCACGAATTTTACGAAGCGGTCACGCAGGGCAGAATGCCGGGAACGCCCTGTCAGGATAACATTCACACGGTTGAGATGGTATTCGATGTGGTGCAAGCGTTCCAGCACGGGTAAATGTCGCCAGATGAACGGTTCCGGTCGCTCGAACTCCGAGCGAGTGCGCCACCAAACTCTCATGAAATTTAGCCTAGTCTTTTCGGGTGGTCATGCCAGAATCAGCCGTGTTATTTTGTGATGGATGGGCAAGATGAAAATTTACACCCGAACCGGTGATGATGGCACGACCAGCCTTTTTTCAGGCGGGCGCGTCCCCAAAAGCCATTTGCGCGTGGAGTCTTACGGCACAACCGACGAGCTAAATTCGGTGTTGGGGCTGGCGCGGGCGCTGAAGCCGCATCCGACTACGGATGCCTATCTGGGGCAGATTCAGCGGCAGTTATTTAACCTCGGCGCAGACCTCGCTACTCCGCTGGAGGCAGCGAGCAGCTGGGTGATCCGCATGGACGCCGCAACGGTGACATGGGTCGAAGACGCGATTGATGCGCTGGACGCCGATTTGCCGCCGCTGACGCAGTTTATCCTACCGGGTGGGTCGCCGGCTGCCGCGCAAATCCATGTCGGGCGCACCGTTTGCCGCCGCGCCGAACGGGTGGTGGTGGCGCTCAAAGAGTACGAAACGGTGGGCGAACAGGTCATTCATTATCTCAACCGCCTGTCGGATTTTCTGTTCACACTGGCACGTTGGGAGAACTGGAAGGCCGGCCTTCCAGAAGACAAATGGACGCCGCGCTAAAATGCCGGAATGCGCGTACAATCGCTGTAGGGTGCAACAACCCGCACAGATGATGTTGAGATCAAACAGGGTCGTTCATTGCGAGATAGGGAGTATGAAGTTATGAAGCGCCTTTTTGCTATGCTGCTGCTGCTTGCCGTTGCCGGCTTGTCGTGGGTGTCTGCTGCGCCCGCTGCCGAGGATGCCACCACGCCGCCCTATGCACAGTGGACGGGGACATTTGTGCTGGCGCCGAATGTGCCGTTCGTCTGGTTGCGGCAAACGCCGGTGGCGACTGCCTCGATTGTGGGTTCGCAGTTGTCTGGCACTCGCCTCTCGGCTTTGATCCCCGCTGGCACCAGCGGCATGATTTTTGAGCCTTCCAATAGCCAATGGTGGGGCTTTGTCTCGGATGGGCGTATACAGGGTTGGGTGGAGCTTAAATCGCTGGTGCAGTATGTGCCGCCCACCCCCACGTTGCCCCCGCCCACCGCGACTCCGGCACCGCCGACTGCGCAAACATGGGCGGTTGGCAGTCAGGTGCGCGTGAAAGCCAGCATGTCGTTCGTGTGGCTGCGGGCGGCTGCCGGTTCAAGCGGCGCGATTGCCGGAACGTACTTCCCCAAACGCCTGTTCACGGTACTGGGCGCGCCCACCAACGATGGAACGCAGTTCTGGTGGCAGGTGCGGGATGTGGTCAGCGGTCAGGGCGGGTGGCTGGAACAGAACGCGCTGGAATCGGTCAGCCAACCGTCGGGGGCGCTGTCGCCGGACGGCTGGAAGGTGAGCGATGTGGTGCGTGTCCGCGCTCAGGTGTCATTCGTGTGGCTGCGTCCGTCCCCGGCTTCCAACGCGGGCATTCTGGCGACAGTGCGGGCGGGCGGGCAGTTGTGGCTGTCGGAAGCCCGTCAGTCGGACGGGGCGCAGTTCTGGTGGCGGGTGCAGATTCCCAATTCGTCGGTCGTGGGTTGGGTGGAAGAAAGCGCACTGGAATTCGTCCGCAAAGGGTAGCCTTGCGTGAACTGAACCTTCAAAAACCCTGCCTTTGAAAGCGGGTACAGGATGCGGGCTAACGGGCGCGATACCCGTTAGCCCGGATTGGGCGCGGCGGGCAGCGTGACCCGAACACGAGACCCCTGCCCCACTTCGCTCTGAACGACGATGGTGCCGCCGTGCTGCTGGATGATGCGGGCGGCGATGGGCAGCCCCAGCCCGAAGCCAGCGGTGGAATGAGCGTCATCATGCCGCCAGAAGGTTTTGAAGATATTCGACAAATCCTCGTCCGGGATGCCTTTGCCCGTGTCTGCCACTTCCACCCACACCTGTTCGTCGGTTGCGCCTGCGGTTACGGTTACGGTTCCCTCCAGCGAGGTGAAACGGTTGGCGTTATGCAGGATTTGCTGGAAGGCTTCGGATAGGAAGTCGAAATCTCCAGTTACCACTGGCAAATCCGAGGGGGCTGTGAAAATTAGTTCCGGTTTTCGGAAGCTGTTGTTTCGGATTGCATTGCATTCTATATCCAGAATCGCATTCAGATCAACCGGTTCACGCACCAGCATATCGCCGCCTTCGAGTTTGACCAGCGTCAGCAGCATTTCGACCAACCGCGCAATGCGTTTGATTTGCTCATCAATCTGCAAGGCTTTCTGGCGGCGGTGTTCCCGATTTTCGGAACGCAGCAGCAGGTACGCGCTGGAACCGATGATGGACAGCGGCGTGCGAAACTCGTGCGCGGCATCCCGGATAAACTGCGCCAACAAACCGGTGCGTTCTTTTTCCAGCGCCAGCGCCAGTTGACGTTCTTCGGCCTGTTTGCGCTCGGTGATGTCACGGGAGATCACGTTCGCGCGCAGGTAGCTGCCGTCGGGTGTGTAGCTGAAGCGGGCGTGATCTTCACGCCAGATATAATGTCCGTTCTGGTGCCGGGATCGGTACTGATACCTTAGATGTGCTTCTTGGCGGGTAATCGCTCCATAGATTTGCGCCAGAACCCCGTCCCGATCATCGGGGTGCATCAAATCCGCAATATAGTCGCGGCCTTTACCGAGCGAATCGCCAATGCCAAGCCCATTCTGAATGTCGTAGGCGGGGGAGGCGTAGGTAATCCGTTCGGTTGCCCCGTCAATTGTAATGATGCCGTCGGAGATGTCCTCAGCGATCATCCGGTATTTTTCTTCGCTCTGGCGCAGCGCATCTTCCATCCGCTTGCGTTCGGTAATATCGCGGGCGACCATATAGGCGCTCAGGTAAGTGCCATCCGGCGCGTAGTTGAAATGGGTGTGATCTTCGCGCCAGAAGTAATGACCGTCTTTGTGCTGCGATTGGTAAGTAAGCACGATGTCCGGCTCTTTGCGACCGATGGCCGCATAGATTTGACCCAGAATGGCATCGCTTTCATCAGGATGAATGACTTCCCGGATGTGTTGCTCCTGCCGTCCAAGCGTTTCGCCAATCGTTCGTCCGTACAGGCGGTCATAGGAGGGCGAGGCATACGTGACCTGCCCGATGCGTGCATCAAAAATGATAATGCCATCGGAGGTGTTCTCGGCAATCAAGCGGTATTTTTCTTCGCTCTGGCGCAGCGCGTCTTCCATCTCTTTGTGCGCGGTGACATCGCGCATCAGGCTGCCCAAGCGAAAGCCTTTGTCGGTCTTGATCGAGAATAACCGGGACTGTATGACACAGCGTGTGCCGTCCAACCGCTGTATGATGGTTTCTTCAATCTGGTTCAACCAGACGCTTTGCCCACCTTGCAGCAGATTGCGGACTGAGGTTTCCACCTGCTGATAAGCGAAGGGTGACTTCAGATGATCGGGAGCCAACTGATATTGAATGTCCCAGATGAATTGGCCTAAAGCGCGATCTACAGAAATATCGGTCAAATGCGCCGCGCTCGAATTCCAGACGATGATGTATCCCTCTTCATCGGTCATCACCACGCCATCACTGGACTGCTGAAGGAACGATCGGAATTTTTGTTCGTTCTCGCGCAGGTCGTCCGCAATCCGTTTGCGGGGGGAGATGTCCATGTGGATGCCGAACATGCGTAACGGCTGACCCTCTTTTGTCCATTCCATCACCTGCCCACGATCCCACACCCACACCCAATGCCCATCCTTGTGCTTCATACGCACTTCGCAGTCGTAAAGCGGCGACTGACCGGCAAAATGCTGGCTGAGGCGCTCGTTGGAAATGATCAGATCGTCCGGGTGGCAGAATTGTTCCCATATTTGGATGCGGGTTGGCGCGAGTTCTTCCAGCGTGTAGCCGATGATTTCCGCCCATCGCTCATTGAAGATGGTTTCCCCGGTGGCGATATTCCATTCCCATGTACCGGACTGGGTGGCTTGAATGATGAGCGTGCGGCGGGCGGCGTGTTCCCTGAGCGACGTTTCGGCCTGCTTGCGGGCGGTGACATCCTGAATGATCGAATACAGAAGCGGTTTCCCCTGCAACGTCACCGGCCCGGAGTACACTTCGACATCGCGGATGTCTCCGCTGGCTAGGCGGTGCCGGAAATGGAAAACGTTCGTTTCCTCACTGCGGGCATACTCCATTAGCGTCTTTACTTCGTCTTCGTCGAGCGTGTTAATGTCCTGAATAAACATCGTTTGGAGCGTCTGAACCGGATAACCATAGAATTTGGCGGCGGCGCTGTTGGCGTTCACAATCTGTCCGGTGGAGGGGTCAATGACCAGTTTAATCGCCAGATTGTTCTCGAACATGCCGCGATAGCGCGTTTCGCTTTCGCGTAGGGCGGCGGCGGCCTGTTTGCGTTCGCTAATGTCGCGGGCGATGCTCAGAACATACAGCGGACGACCTTCCGAATCGCGCACCAGTTCCACGTTGAGTTCTGCGTAAATCAAACTGCCGTTCTTGTGGCGGAAGGTGCGCTCATACGGTGCTACCTGCAAACCATTGAGCAACTGTTCTAGCACGTTGGTCGCGGAGGGATAGTCCTCCGGCGCGACCAGATCACGGTTCGTCAGGGCGGTAAGTTCGTCTACCGTATAGCCGAACAAATCCGCTGCACGCTGGTTCACATGCAGATGCTTTCCTTGCAGATTGAGGATGAACACGGCATCGTTCGATTGTTCAAACAGGGCTTGATAGCGGCGCTCAGTCGCCCGTTTGCCAGTGACATCAATCACGATGGCATAATGGAAACGCCCCTCCGGTGTATCAATCGGGCTGGCGTACACATCCACATCGCGCACCTCGCCGGAAGCGAGTCGGTGATGGGCTGCAAAGGCCGAGCGCGGCTGCGTCGCCACCTGCTCCATGCTACGCGCCAGATCGCTGCTCTCCATCGTGCTGATGTGGTTCAGTCCAAGGGACTTCAGCTGATCGAGCGAATAGCCGTAGAAGGCCGCTGCTGCCGGGTTCGCGTCCTCAATCCTGCCAGTACGGGGATTCACCAGCAGGCACACCGCGCTGTGGCTCTCGAACATTTGCTGGTAGCGCCTGTCGCTGCGCAGCTGCGCGGCTTCCTTTTCCACACGGGCGGTGACATCATTCAGCACCGCCACAAAATGCGTGACCTTCCCCTGTGCATCGCAGATGGGGGCGATCCGTACTTCGTTCCAGAACAGCGTGCCATCGCTTCGATAGTTGCGCAGCGTACACACGCACTTTTCGCCATTTTCCAAGCCCCGGCGGAGCATGGTCTGGCCTTCCTGTTCGCGGTCAGTCCCCTGCAAAAAAAGGATGTTTTTGCCCATCACCGCTGCGGCACGATAGCCTGTTAATTGTTCAAAAGCCGGGTTGACGTACACAATCGGCATGTCAGGTTGCTGTGCATCCACCAGCATCATGCCGGATGGGTGATGCTCAATCATCTGTGTGTGAATCCATGCAGGATCAGGATGAGGGGTGGGGAGTGCAGGATTGGACATCGCTTCTATTTCCTACAAACTATCTGTGTTAGTCGGGGCGACGGATGCGTGGTTAGACATCTTCATCAATCATGCAGTGGGAATCTGCACTGTATCCCGATAGAACAACACAGAGGCATATTCTCACTGGATTTATTATATATCCAATTACTCATCAGGAAGGATTAAGATGTATTTCTGTTAAAAGGCCGTAGGCACGTTTTCAGGCAGGCGCGGCGGGCAGCGTGACCCGCACACGAGTCCCTTGCCCCACTTCGCTCTGAACGATGATGGTGCCGCCGTGTCGCTGGATGATGCGGTTGACGATGGTCAGCCCCAACCCGAAACCCGCAGTCGTGTGCGAGTCGTCCTGCCGCCAGAAGGTTTTGAAGATGTTCGGTAGGTTCTCCGGCGCGATTCCCCGCCCGGTATCCACCACTTCGACCCAGACCTGCCGGTTCGCTGCGCCTGCCGTCAGGATAATGCTGCCGCCGGGTGGGGTGAAGCGATAGGCGTTTTCGAGTATCTGCCGGAACGCTTCCGTGAGGAGATCGGAATTACCCATCAGGGTTGGCAGGTCGTCGGGAACTTCATAACGGAACACCCGTTTCGCGCCGTAGATGTCTATGATCTGGATGGCAGATTCCTGCAACACCTCGTTGATGCTCATCACTTGTTCGGTCATCTCCTCCCGATTTTCCAGCCGCACCATCAGCGTCAACATTTCCAGCAGATGGGTCATGCGCTTGATTTGCTCATTAATTTGCGTGGCTTTGTGTTGGCGTTGGTCAGGGTCGGTTAGGCGGGTGAGCAGGTAGGCGCTGGAGCCGATGATGGATAGCGGGGTGCGAAATTCGTGCGCCGAATCGCGGATGAACTGGGTGAGGATTTCGGCGCGTCTGGTTTCCAGCGTCGCTTCCAGTTCTTTGCGTTCGGTCACATCACGCGAGATGATGTTGGAGAACAGGTACGTGCCATCCGGCGCATAGTTCATATGGTTGTAATCTTCGCACCAGAAGTAATGACCGTCTTTGTGGAGCGAACGGAACACATACGACAGGTCGGACAGCCGGTTCTCAATGCCTTGATGCGTCATCTGCAAGACCCATTCGCGGTCATCGGGGTGGATGGCGGCACGAATGGCTTCGGAACTCATTTGTACGGTTTCGCCAATGGCGCGTCCGTGCTGGCGATCGTAAGACGGGGAAGCATAGGTAATCGTGCCACTTCGCCCATCCAGCATCAGAATGCCGTCGGACGTGTTTTCGGCGATCAGGCGGTATTTGGCTTCGCTCTCGCGCAGCGCGTCTTCCATCTGCTTGCGATCGGTGATGTCGGCAAATGTGACTACCACCGCATACGGTTTTTCCTGTACCTCATTGAATAGCGGTTGCGCGTTGATGAGGATCCATGACAGGGTGTCATCCGATTTATACACGCCCATCACCACGTTAAACTGCGACTCACCCGTTCGCAGGGTGAGCATGGCGGGATGCGTTTCGCCCGGAAACGGCGAATAGTCTTCATGGACGGCATGCCAGAGGGGGGTCGGTTGAGGTGCGCCCCATCATCTGATCGGCGGTTAAGCCCAGTATGCGTTCGGCGGCGGGGTTACAGAATTGGATAGTCCCGTCTGCCTTTTGTAACACAAGCCCTTCCTGCATAACCGCAACCGTTTGCCGGTAGCGTTCTTCGCTCTCGCGCAAGGTGTCTTCCATCTGTTTGTGCTTGGTGACATCACGCATCAGGTTGCCCAAGCGGAAACCGCTGGCGGTTTTGATGGCAAACAACTGCGATTGCACCGCGCAGGAAGAGCCATCCGCACGCTGCACCGCCCATTCTTCGAGCCGGTTCAGCCATACCCCATTGCCGGTTTGCAGCATGCTTTGGATCATGGCTTTGATCTGCTCATAAACAACGGACGACCGTTGGGCCGGGGGCGCTAACTGGTACTGAATATCCCAGATAAATTGACCGATGGCACGATGGCTGGGAATGCCGGTTAGGTGCGCCGCGCTGGAATTCC
>CAIPFY010000007.1 GCA_903864435.1 uncultured Chloroflexota bacterium
AAATCAAAATCGAACGGCGAAAGGTTGGTCAGCGCGTAGTCTATCCGCAGGAGGGAGTCCGATTTGAAGGACACCCGTTTCTCCAAGCGATAGGGGAAGCGTACCCCGACCATGCTGAAGTGCAAACTGTCGCCTTCTACCTGATGATCCCAGCCCACACTCCACGCCTCGCCATGATCGGGGATGCGCGTCCCCGCCCAGGGATAGGTTTCATAGTGGCAGGCATCAATCGAGGGGAACATATCATCGAAGCCCGAACATTCCCCCGCCACATAATCACCATCGTAGGGCTGAAGTTTGTACGCTTCACCGGCTGTCTGCACCAGCAGTTCATAGCCCAGCGGCTTATAGACCAGCGAACACATTTTCGCGCCGATGTGCGGCAGGAACTGCGCCCGCAGCACAGGTGACTCGATGGTCACGGCGGCTTGATCTTTGTAACGCGATGCGTAGATACGATTCATAAAAAACCTCTTTTCTATACGTTCATAAATGTGGGATTCTCAAGCATTATCCCAAATTTGCGATATGGTTGGGATATGTGTGATCGGGTGTAAAACACTCTATTAAATAGAGATTATCCACTTAAAGTATTTATAATATCCAAAATTATATCCCAATTTGCGATATGAATTGGGATAAAAAGGTCTTGCCCAGCGCCAGCGATTGTTCATTGTGTACCGGGGGCATCCCGATCCGCAAAAAAGACTACGCCGGTAGCCGCCACCGCCAGCAGCAGCACTGCCCACAGCACAGGCTGGTAGCTACCTGCCTGTTCATACAACAGGCTGGCACCCAATGGTGCTGCCGTGCCGGCCAGCGTGAGGAACAGCGCCATGATGCTAGAGATTCGCCCGTAATGCGTGATGCCATACAATCCAGCCAGCATGGCCGGTCGCACCAGCGTCACCGCGCCCTGCGCCGCCCCAAACACAGCACGATAAACGCCCCGACGAGGAGCAGCGACTTTCCCGGCAGCAGACAGGCCAGCGCGACCACATGCAGGCCAAATACGCCGATTATGATGGTGCGGGAGGAAAACCGCTGATCTAGCGGCGCGAAAGCCACGCGCCCGACCACCTGCATAATTCCAATGACACCGGTCGCCAGCGCCGCTGTGCTGGATTCGGCTCCCATTTCGATCAGGAATGGAATGAAATGTACCCGGATAGCAGCGGCAGACAGGGAGCTTAATGCGAAAGCAGCCGTCAGCCACCAGAAGGTGCGCCCACTCAGCGCCGCCCGCAGCGATAGACCCGAAGGGGGAGAGACTGCGCCACTCATGGGCAGTGCGCCCCCGTCTATCTGCAAGCCCAGATCAGCCGGACGGCGGCGCAGCATGAACATATGCAGCGGGATCGTCAGCACAGCCATAAACACGCCGAGGATGAACACCGCAGCTCTCCATCCCGAAGTGCGCAGCAGTATATCGGATAGGGGTAAGAAGATCGTGCTGGACAAGCCTGCCGCGAAAGTCACAACGGCCAGCGCCGTCCCGCGTTTTTTGTGAAACCATTGGGCGATTACTGCGAAAGCCGGCTCATACAGGATGGCGGCGGCGCAAATCCCCAAACCGACCCAGACCAGATAGAAGGCCGAAAGCGTGGTCACTTGTGACCACAGCAGCACTAGCAGCGACGCGCCGATGGAACCGGCTGTCATCAGCATGCGGGCACCGTGTTTGTCAATCCATGCGCCGACCGGAAGCGCCATGCCGCCTGCCACCAGCCACATCAGCGAAAACCCGGCGGTGAGTTCCGAGCGCGACCAACCGAGATCATGCTCCATCGGGGTGAGAAATACTGAAAATGCGTAATAGATTACGCCCCACGAGATCGTTTCGGTGACAGCCAGCGTGATCGCCAGATACCATCCGTAATAGGGCTTATTCCGGTCTATGGGCATGTGTATATTGTCCATTGATGCAGCGGTGAATACTACTCACACGATTTTGCGATTGGCAGAAATGAAACTGATCTTAGCGCCGGAAACGACGCAGCACCATGCCTAGCGCGGCGCGGGGTTCTTCCAGCCGCAGCGCCAGCGCCACACCGAAAAAGACCACCGCCCCCACGCCGCCACCCACGACCAGCACCGCCAGCACGCCGACCTGTGCCAGCAGCGCGTTCGCGCCTAGCAGCACCAGCACCAGCGCAGCACAGGCCAGCGCGGTCTTAGCGAACGTGACTCCGGTGGCGCGGTCGCCCAGATCACCGATGCGGCGGCGCAACAGCCACCACAGCGCCAGCGCCTCCAGCAGCGTCGTGACCGAGTTCGCCAGCGCCAATCCAGCGAACGGCCCCCGCGCCAACTGGTCGGGCTGACCGATGAACTGGATGAACACCACGCTCAGGCCAATGTTCGCCAACAGCGAAGCCACGCCGATGAACACCGGCGTGCGCGTATCCGAGAGCGCGTAGAACGCCCGCGACAGCACTTCCAGCGCGGCATGTCCGGTGATACCGACGGCGAAGAAGGCCAGCGCCCACGCCGTCGCCGCGCTGCTTTCGGCTGTCCATTCACCGCGCTGGAACAACACCGTTGCCAGCGGTTGACCGAACGCGATCAGCACGATTGTCGCGGGTAAGGCGAGAAACAACACGCTACGTAAGGCGGCGGACAGGCGCACTTTGAAATCCGCGATATTCTTTTGCGCCGCCAGCGCCGATAGGGACGGAAAGACCGCCGTGCCGATGCTCTGCCCGATCACGCCGAGCGCGAAGAACATCAGCGTCCACGCCGTCGTCAGGGCGGTTTGGCTACCGGGCATCATGCGCGAGGCGAAATTGACGTTGACGATGAAGTTCAACTGCGCCACGCCCAAGCCTAGCACACGCGGCCCCATCAGCATCAGCACATCGCGCACACCGGATAAGCGCCAACCGCCGGGGAAGAATTGCAGCTTGGAACCCTGTACGCGCAGTCCGCGCAGGCCGGGCAGTTGAATGCCGAGGTGCAACAAGGCACTGAGCGCCGCGCCCCACGCCAGCCCGTACACGTTGGCCGCGCCCACCTGCGCTGGACTGCCCAATTGCGCGGGAATGATGAACGCGAACACCAGTGCGCCGATCATCAGGCCGACGTTGTTCATGCTGATCGCCAGCGAGGGCAGCAAAAAACTGCCGTAGGATTGCAAGATGCCCATCAGCAGGCCACTAATGCTGAAGATGAAGGGCGTGACCATCATGATGCGCGTAAGGTCAGTCGCCAGCGCTTGCACCGCCGCCGGACGACCGGGAATCAGCAGCGTATCCACAATCAGCGGCGCAAACACGATCACTAGCAGCGAGAGCGCCGCCGCCGCCAGCGCCGACAGGGTGATAACCGCGCTGGCAAGCCGCCATGCCGCCGCCTCATCTTCCGCCAGCAGGTAACGGTTAAAGACCGGAATGAAGGACGACCCTAGCGCCCCGCCCGCCACCAGCACGAAGATCAATTCGGGGATGCGCTGCGCGGCGTAGAAGGCATCCAGCGCGTCGCCCGCGCCGAAGGTGCTGGAAATGATGGCTGCACGCAGCAGGCCGAGGACACCACTGGCGAGAAAGCCGACCAGCACCAGCGCGGCGGCGCGTACCATCTGACGATTCGACAACGCACGCGAGTCGGTCACAGTCGTCCCTTTCTCTCAGCACAGCGGTGGCGAAAATTGTAGCACATCACCCGCGCCCGTTCGGAAGCCTATTTAGTTCATTTTGTACATGGCGTTAATTGTATTGTGATAAAAATCACGATATAATCTAAACTAATTGCAAAAGCAGTCGTCGCCTTTGGGTGAGAAAACGAGCAAGAGGAACTATGACAACCAAGCCGAGTACTCGCGTGAAAGATGTGGAAGAAAAAGTGGATCAGGTCGTGGATAAAGCCGCCGAAGAAGTGAAAGAAGTGGTGGATAAGACCGCCGATGCGGTTGGTGCAGCGGTGAAGAAGGCCAGCAAGACCGCCGAGAAAGCCGCCCAATCTGCCGAGGACGCTGCCGAGAAGGTGACGAAAAAGGGCAAAGAAGCTCTGTCCGAACTGGAAAACTCGGTGTTCGGGCAGTTCCTTGAGCACCAGAAGAAATCGGTTGCGGAAACCAACAAGGCGCTTCAGGCGCTCATCCCGCAGGGTGTGAAAGATCACAGCGCCAGCGCCTATAAAGAAGCGATGGAAGGCTACCGCACGCTGTTCAACGGCCTGATTGACGAAATCGTGGACTCGCTCGAAAAGGTCAAGATCGAGCCGAAGGAAGAAAAGGCGGCCAAGCCGAAGGCCACCAAGAAGAAATCGGTCTAGCGCATCGTTTGAATACGAAAGCGCCAGCGGAGTCTGTCCGCTGGCGCTTTTTGTTGTGTGCCGCGCACCTTTTCATAGTGCAGAGCGAACCGGGCAAAGGTTCGACCTTCACCGTGCGCTGCCCCTCACACCACCGTTGTAAGCGCCGCCCGCACGGGTAGAAAGACGATCGCCGCTGTCCCCTGTCCCAAGCCCGCGCTCTCAATCGTCACCGTGCCGCCATAGGCATCCACAATGGATTTGACCAGCGCCAGCCCCAAGCCGGTGCCGGGAACGTTGCGGACGCGGGCGCGATCCGCACGGAAGAAACGCTCGAACACGCGCTCAAGGTTTTCCGGCGAAATGCCTTGCCCGTCATCCTGAATCCGGCAGCGCACCCCGTCCGCTTCGGCGCTGATCGTCCACACGATGCGCCCGCCCTGCGGCGTGTATTTGATGGCGTTCTCCAGCAAATTGCGGAACACAATTTGAAGGTGATTCAAGCTACCGCGAATTGAGATGATGCTGTTTGGTGCGTTCAGCGACAGGGTTTGCCGGTGTGCTTCGGCCTGCGACTGATGCTGCTGAATCAAGCTATTGGCGAGGCGCACCAGATCAATCTCGCTCTGACCGAGATCAGCCCGCCCCGCGTCCAACCGCGATAGTAGCGTCAGGTCTTCCACGAGGGCGCTCAGTCGCTTAATCTCCTCGTCAATCTCCTCGACATACTGCGCCCGCGTGTCGGCATCCACCGTGTCGTCGTAGCGCAGCGCCTCCGAGCGCAGGCGGATAGTGGTGAGGGGCGTTCGCAGTTCGTGGGAAGTATTGCTGGCGAAGGCGCGTTGTTCTTCCAGCATACTCTGTACCTGCGTCGCCATCTCGTTGAAGGCTTTGCCCACCGCGCTCACCTCGTCGTCACCTTCCAGCGTCACGCGGTGCGACAGATCGCCCCGCGACAGATGCAGCGCCGAGTCGCGCAGGTGCAGCAGCGGGCGAATGATCGAACCGGACACCCACAGTACCGCCAGCACAGTCACTGTCAACACGCCGACGAACACCAGCAACAGCAGCAACCAGCGTCCCCAGATCAACGCTTGCAGGTTATCCAGCGGCACGCTGACCTGCACCACGCCGGGGGAAAACCCATCCCGCGACGGATCGCCCAGCGCGGCAGCCGTGAACAGCGCCCGCCGCCCGTCATCGTCGTTGCGTTCGACCACTACCACGCCGTTGCGGATGGCCGTCTCGACTTCGGGTGCGTCGCGGAAGCTGTCGCGCCCCGCAGCCGGTGCGCCGTGATTATTCCCGCCGTTGCCACCATTGTTTCCCGCGTACAGGTGGATGCGGGCGTTCAACTGCGTCTGATACTGCTCGATGAGCGTTGTCACCGCCTTGTCGGTCAGGGTGGTATCCCCGTCACCGGGCGAGATGACCGCGCTCAAGCCCTGCTGAATCAGCCGGACTTCGTTCAGCAACCGCTGCTCATAATCCGCCCGCGCCGCCTGCGCGATCTGACTGCCGGCCACCAGCGTGAGCGCGGCAAAACCGAGCAGCAGCAGCCCGACATAGGCTGCCAGCAACCGCGTGCGAATGCTCTGGCTGTGGAAACGCCGCGAGAGGATGCGAAGGGTGTGCCTCATCATTCACCTACCGGAGAAAAGCGGTAGCCCACGCCGCGCACGGTCTGGATGTATTGCGGGTTGCTGGGGTCGGCTTCCAGCTTTTCGCGCAGCCAGCGGATATGCACATCCAGCGTTCGCATATCGCCCAGCCAATCCGTCCCCCACACCTTGTCGAAAATCTCAGCGCGGGTGACGACTTCGCCGGTATGCGTCGCCAGCAGGCTCAACAGCTCGAACTCTTTGTAGCGCAGGTCGAGCTTTTGCCCGCCGCGAAACACGCGCCGCGAGGCCAGTTCGATACGCATATCGCCCGCCGTGATCGCTTGATCTTCGGTCAGTCCCGCCCGGTCAAACTCCACGCGCCGCAGTGTGGCCTTGATGCGTGCCAGCAGTTCGCGGGTGCTGAAGGGCTTGGTCAGATAATCGTCCGCGCCCAGTTCCAGCCCCAGCACGCGGTCAATCTCCTCGTTGAGGGCGGTG
>CAIPFY010000008.1 GCA_903864435.1 uncultured Chloroflexota bacterium
GATTCCGGCAAGAACACCGAGACAAAAGCATCCCGGCTGGAAGGCATAAAATTGTCGTCATCGTTGGTGGCGACGGTCTGCTGGCTGGGGCCAACCACCGTCACTAGCGGATTCAGAAGGCCATCGGTGCTGGCGACATGCACCGTCACCAGATCGCCCATTCCGCCCTTAAACAGGTAAATCCCCATCGGAATCTGGGCGGTGAGCGTACTCACCATACCCGTGTTGTAATCCAACGCGCTACCCATCTGCCCCAACAGGCTGACGGGCGTAACCACTAACAAGACCAGTGTAAATAACGAACACCACAACAATAGCTTTTTCGATAAAACTTTTTGCATGCTTCCCCCTTGCGAACTCATTGCGGATACGGTTGATTATATGTGCAATGAATATCTAATTAAATTAATACTATGGAAATATAAAGGCGTGTTTCCGCCTGCGTTCACAATCCCGTGTATGATAAATAGACCGCATTCCACAAGCCGTTTGGGAGCGCCTGAATGACCGAAACCCCGCGCCCTGCGCCGCAAACATGGCGTACCCCGGACTGGCGGCTGACGCTGGTCATGCTGATTGGCGGCCTGCTGCTGGCGTTGCCCCTGTCGCGCATTGCCTTCGCCGGTCACGATTGGGTGGCCTATTTTTCGGAAACGCCTGACCCGCTGTACACCCCGCAGCCCAACCCCAGTTATCCCCCTTGGGTGCTGCCGCTTGTGCTGCGCCCGCTGACGGTGCAACCGCCGCGCAGCGGGCTGGCGCTGGTCAACGGCCTCACCCTCGTCTGCCTGACGCTGTTCACCTACCGGTTGGCGCGGTTGCAGTTCCCGCAGCAACGCGCCCCCGCGCTGGCGGGCGTGCTGCTGGTGGCGCTGAATCCGCTGGTGTGGATGCTGATGTGGCTGGGGACGGTGGACGGCCTGATGCTGCTAGGGCTGGCGGCGCTGCCGTTCGGGGTGCCGCTGCTCCTGCTCAAGTTCCACATCAGCGGGTGGGCGCTGTTAGGGACGCGCCGCGATCTGCTGTGGGGGCTGGCGTGGGGTGGGCTGTCGCTCATCCTGTGGGGGTTGTGGCCGCTGAACATCTTGACGGCCTATAACCGCCCCGATCAGCCGCCGCCGCACCCGCTGTTGATGGGCTGGCAAACGACGGGGCCGCTGTTCATCCTGCCGGGACTCGTGCTGCTGCTGTTGAGCAACCGCGACCCGTTCCGCCTGATCGCGGCGGGGACGTTCATCACCCCTTACCTGATGCCCTACCACTTCTCGATTCTGCTGCCCGCGCTAGGACGGGTGCGCGGCTGGAAACAGGTGGCGCTGTGGATCATCTCGCTCATCTTTCCGGTGATGAGTGGCCTTGCCAGCTTGGACTTGAAGCGCGTCTCGTTTGTATTCCCGCTGGCGGTGTGGCTGCTGCTGGCCCCGGATTGGCGTCCGGCGCAACTGTGGCGCGACCCCGACACGCTGCTGAATCGCATCCGCGCCACGCTGTACGGCTTATTCACCCGCTGGAGAACATCTCATGTCCACCCGTGACTTCACGCGCTGCGCCCGCCGCGCCTACCTGAGCGCCCGCGCTACTACGCCCCGCGCCGCGCTGCACTTGGACGCGGACGCGCCGCCCATCTTTTTCGGCGGCGTGTGTTCGGGTTGCCTGTGGTTGGAGGCTTGCCGCAGCGCCGCCACTGCCCGCCGCGATATTGCGCTGCTGCCCGGTCTATCGCGCCTGACATGGGAACATTTCCGCGCCGAAGGCATCCTCACGCTGGATGATCTGCTGGCGCTGGAACCCGCCGCGCTGCAACGCTTCAAAGGGGTGGGCAAAGTGCGGGC
>CAIPFY010000009.1 GCA_903864435.1 uncultured Chloroflexota bacterium
AATCGGCTCTACGAAATACACATCGTTTTGCCCTTCCGCGATGAACCCGTGCAGCGCCCCGATGCCGTAGATAATCTCGAACCACGCGATATTCTCGTTACACACCGGCCCGCTTAACACCTGAAAGGTTTGCCCCGGCGCAACTTGCCCGATGCGCGTTGCATCGGTGGAGGCCGCAGACCGCACCCGCACCGAGGCGGTGTCTTCCGTCGTTACGGTTCCGCGTGCGCCCGGATACAGGCGCGAGGGCAAAATGCCGGTGCAGCTTGCGATGGCGGTGGGTACAGGGGCGGGCGTGGCGGTGGGCAGCCCGAACTGGATATTTTCCTCGTCCGTCAGAATGCGCCCCGCGCAGCAGCGCCGCGCCAGCGTGACCAAGTTCTGCGCGTTCTTCCAGATTTGCCACACGCGGGCGGTGTTGTCGGCGCTGGCAGTGGCGAAATACTGCCCGTCCGGCGACCATGCCGCGCTGAAGATCACATCCGTATGCCCGCTGAACACCAGCAATTGACCGCCGCTTTCCGTATCCCAGATACGCGCTGTACGGTCTTCGCTCACAGTAATCAGGCGGCGACCCCCCGGCGACCACACCAGCCCGTTCACCGTGCCGGTATGCCCGAACATGGTTCGCAGCAGCGTTCCGGTTTGCACATCCCAGATACGCGCCGTGCTATCGTCGCTGGCGGTGGCGATCCGCGCCCCGTCCGGGCTGAAGGCCGCCCGCGTCACACGGCGGGTATGACCGGTCAGCACAAAAAGTTGTTCGCCCGCCACCGCATCCCACAGACGCGCCGTATTATCCGCTGAAGCCGTCAGCACCCGTGTGCCATCCGGCGAAAACATCGCCCGTATTACCGACCGGGAATGCCCGATCAGCCGCAGCAGTTCGTCGCCTGTCACTACATCCCAGATGCGGGCTGTGCCGTCGCTGCTGGCAGTCACCACCTGCGTCCCATCCGGTGAGAAGGCCACGCTGCTCGATTCACCGCTGTGACCGATGAGCGAGGCGCGTAATTCGCCGCTGGTCATATCCCAGACCTGCGCCGCCCCGCCGCTGCTGCTGGTGGCTAAGGCGCTGCCATCCGGCGACCACGCCAGATTCAGCAAGGCGCTGTCCGGCGCACTGAGGATGAATTGCACTTCGGTCGTCGGCGCTTCGTAAGCCCCGCCCACTGACCACACCCGCGCCGTGCCATCGGCATAGACCGCCGCAAGGCGCGTCCCATCCGGCGACCATATCGCCCGGTTGACCGCCGCATCCACCCCCTGCAAGGTCAGCAAATTCTGACCGGAAGCGTTCCAGATGCGCACCGAACCGTCATCGCTGGCGGTGGCGACAAAGCGGCTGTCCCGCGACCAATCCACGCTGGTCACAATGTTGCGATGCCCGCGCAGAACGGCCTGTTCCAGTTTGTCCTGCACCGAAAGCGCCAGCGCCCGTTCTGCCTGCCATGTATAGCGTGCTTGAATCGCATTCAGCGCCAGCAGCGGCGCACGATCCGGCAGCGGGCCGAAGATTTCCACCTGCGCCTGCCCCGCCACCGCGATAGACTGGGCGCTGTTACGCTCGTCTGCCACTGTGGTTGCGGCCTGCTGTGCCTGCCCTTGTGCGACAGTGGCGGTGGCCGCGTTGAACTCGGCCTGCCCCTGCGCGAAGGTGGCGGTAGCCGCGTTGATTTCGGCCTGCCCTTGTGCGACAGTGGCGGTAACGGCGTTGATTTCGGCCTGCCCTTGTGCGAAGGTGGCGGTGGCCGCGTTGTTATAGGCGATGCCGCGCTGCACGTTGGCTTCGGTGTACAGCAGCAGCGACAGCACGGTGAGCGCCAGCGCCACCACCAGCGCGATGCTCACGCCGATTAGCAATTGTCGCTGGCGGCGGGTTTCGGCCTCGCGTCCGGCGGCAATATAGTCGGCATGGAGGGGGGTGGGCGCTGGCTTTTTGCCGATCGCGTCCGCCAGCCATTCCTCAGCGCGGCGCAAATCCTCCCCGCGCAGCAAGAAGCTACCGTTGCGCCGATTCGAGTCCCATTCTTTGGCGCGAATCAGCAACCGCGTGTGCATCCGCACATGGCTCAAATCGGTATCGAGCGCACTGCTCAACTGCGCCAGCGCCGCATCGAAGTCATCGGTTTCGCGGAAGTAAATCCAGTTGTGAGAGCCGATGGCGGGGTGCATCTTGCCGGGGTCGCTGGCAGCGGAGATGTCGCGGTGCAGCAGCGGCACGAAGCGTTTGTTATTGGCGACGGCCTGTTCCAGTTCGCGGCGGCACACCTCGGATTGCACCGAGTCCGGGCTGATGACGAACACGAAGCTATCGGCAGTTTCAATTCCCGCGACCACTTCTTTCCACCAGTCGGCGGTGGCAGGGATGTCTTGCCAATCCACCCACAGGTCGCGCCCCTGTGCGGTCAGTGCATCCCCTAACCGTTGGACAAAAACCTTATCGCGCCGCGAGTAGGAAAGAAATAAATCTGCCATGCCCGGTATGCTCCTGTGCCGTTCTCTGGATACGCATTATAGTCAGCTTGGCGCGAGTGCGATAATCCCGGATGAAGGAGTGAGTTTTACCCCTTGAAGTAAAGAGAAAGATTGTCCTGAAAGCCCGCTGTTCAAAACTGTGGCTCATCTACAGCATAGAGGGCAAGTAGTGCCTGAATAGCCTTCATTCTATTGCTAAATCAACATGCCTTGCCTATTCGTTTTGAGAATGATGCTGCTCCTTGATTCGCTTCCAAAATCCGGCCATCTGGGTCAGTTCTTCATCGCTAAACAGGCAAATAAAATTGCGCTGTACACATTCCCAATGAAACTGCATCGCAACGCGAAAGCGTTCCATGCCCGCATTGGTCAATACAGCATACGCACCGCGTTTGTCCTCATCAGCTGTCTCACGAATAACGAGGCCTGCTTTCTCAAGGCGTTCAACAACCCGACTCACGCCGCTGCGCGTGAGAATACTTTGCGCGGCGATGTCTTGAATACGCATTTTGTGAGGATTTTGCTTGGAAAGGCGCAGTAAAACTTCGAACTCAACATGCGTGATACGCGCATGTTCTTGTAGATCAGCCTCAATGATACGGTCGAGCATTGCGTAGGTGCTGAGGAATTCCCCCCAAGATGCCCGTTCCAGTGCAGAGAAATGTTCCATATTCCTTTATCCTATACCATCTTGACAAGTGCGTGCGCACGCACATATAATTGCGTGCGTAGTCACGTATTTTAACGTATCATAGCAAAGTGAGAGGAAAACTCCAATGGCAGCTATTCAAATTGTTCGTTTTAAGCTCAACGCGGGCAGCAATGTCGAGGCGTTCCAGGCGCTCAATGAACGGTTTCAGCGTGAAGTTGTGCCAACACTTGCGGGGTTGATCCGCCGCGAAGCGACTGTGTCCAACGATGGAGAATATTTGCTGGTGCTGCGCTACAAGGATGTGGAAAGTGCTCAAAAAGCTGGTGGATCAGATACGAGCGATATTTCCAAACAATTCATGTCGTTTATCGATATGACCAGCTTGTCCGTATCGTTCCACACGATCATCAGCGAATAATCGCCATGACGAGAGGGAAGGTAACATCGGTTTTCTTCCCTCTCAGTGACAGTGATGCTAAATTTCTTCGAAATCGTCACTCATACGCGGAAACGAACAGGTCTGCTTACGAGTGCAACGAGTGCAGCAAGCGGTACAGGTAAACAGATGGCGTGAATCTTAGGTATCGGTTGCAGACTAGCGAGCGATAAAACAGCCGTTATTCCTCCTGCGGATTCCATGCCTGCCGCCACTTTTTTCCACCCGCCGACGGTGGCATAGCACTCCTCCCCTCTCCAGCGGTACTCCGCGTTACGAAGAGGGGACTGAGGGGTGAGGTTCTTCAAAAACCGACCCTGAAACGGGCGGCGGAGACTCGCGCAAAAACAAACGCGCCCGACAGGGAAACCCATCGGGCGCGGAAACGGCTGGGATTGCGAACCAGCGGCTAGAACAGGTTGCGGTTGCCGACGTTAGAACCGGGCAGCGAGTTCAAGAAATCTTCGTTGCTCTCGCTCTGGCGGAAGGTGTTGATGAAGCGTTCAAACGCGCCCACCATACCGCTTTCCTCGTCCTCGGTCAGGCGCGAAACCATGTGCCGCAGGGTATACACACGCTGGAGCAAATCCGGCCCCAGCAGCAGTTCTTCGCGGCGCGTGGACGACTGTTCGATGTCGAAGGCCGGGAAAATGCGGCGTTCCTGGAGCTTGCGGTTCAAATGCAGCTCCATGTTGCCCGTACCCTTGAATTCTTCGTAAATCACATCGTCCATCTTGCTGCCGGTGTTCACGAGGCAGGTGGCGATCACGGTCAGGCTGCCGCCTTCTTCCACGTTACGCCCCGCGCCGAAAATGCGCTTCGGCGGATGGATGGCTGACGGGTCAAGACCGCCGGAGAGCGTGCGTCCGCTAGTAGGGACGACGAGGTTATAGGCGCGGGCGAGGCGCGTGATGCTGTCCAGCATCACCACCACATGCTGACGGCTTTCGACCAGCCGTTTAGCGCGGTTGATTGCCATTTCCGCCACGCGCACATGATGTTGCACGGGGTCATCGAAGGTCGAGGCGATCACTTCGGCATCCACCGAGCGATCCATGTCGGTCACTTCTTCCGGGCGCTCACCGATGAGGGCGATCATCAGATGCACATCAGGATAATTCTTGCTGATGGCGTTGGCGATTTCCTTTAGCACGGTGGTTTTACCGGCTTTGGGCGGCGACACAATCAGCCCGCGCTGTCCACGTCCGATGGGGGCGATCAGGTTGAGCAGTCGGGTGGACAGGATGCGGGGGTTGGTTTCGAGATTAAAGCGTTCAAGCGGGTAAATCGGGGTCAGGTCTTCAAAGTTGGGGCGGTTCTTGGCTTCTTCCGGGTTTAACCCGTTGACCGCATCCACCCGCAACAGCCCGTAGTATTTCTCGGAGTCCTTCGGGGCGCGCACCTGCCCGATGACCATATCGCCGGTTCGCAGATTGAAGCGTTTAATCTGCGTCTGGCTGACGTACACATCGTTCGGCCCCGGTAGGTAATGCTCGGCACGCAGGAAACCGATGCCGTCATCCACGATTTCCAGCACCCCGCCGCGCAGGGCATATCCCTGCTTTTCGGCATTGTTGCGGAGCAGAGACAGGATCAAATCTTGTTTCTTCAACCGACTGAAGCCCGCGACATTATTCTCGCGGGCAACCTGTCGTAATTCTTCTAAGGTGCGCTGCTCAAGTTGGGCAATATCCATCGCTAGTCGGCTCCGAGTTTTCGTGAATGAAGGAGGTCACTGTAAATTGATAAAGATATGGTGTGTGGTTGCACAACCGAACCGTTCAGGTTCATCTGGGCCGCATTAATTGATGATAAGCGGGTGTTGGATGGTTAAGGCACAGGCGTGGTACAAATTCCGACCGGAAGCATAACATCGTTTCGCTTCAGATGCAAGTATCCTTTTGCGTGATTTGCGGTTGCTCACCCGGAAGGCGCAGTCCTGTGCAGGTACGTGCGTCATTCGCGCCTGTTTCCCGTCATTAATACCGTTCCCCGGCTGAAATATCCATCGTCAAGCAGTTTTCCGGCAGCGGGCGCGGGCAGGTCGCAAACGGCGTGAACGCGCAGGGCGGGTGATAGGCTTTGTTAAAGTCGAGGTCTACGCGGCCATCTTCGTCCAGCATCGCGTTCAGGAAGCGCCCCCCGCCATAGGTCGAATGCCCGCTGGTGGCATCTTTGAACACGAACCAGATTTCGCCTGCGCTCGCTTCCAGCGCCTCCAGCGCCAGCGATTGCCCATTCAGCGTGAATAGCACCCGTCCCACGTTGGTCATTCGTTCCAGATGTCCGCTGGATGTGACCACTTGCACCACACGCGGCTCTGCATGTGGCGCGAACTGCCCCACCACGCGGTAAGCAGGTTGCGTGGGGAACCACTGGCGTCCGGTGAAGGCTTGCAGGGCGGGGTGCTGACGATCCCGCACACGGATGGCATAGTCGCCGTTGCGCTCGATCAGGAAGAAGGCCACCGAACCGATTTGCACCAGTGACGCGCCGCCGGGTGCGTGGTCATGGCGCAGCGCCGCCGTTCGCCCCACCTCGCCGTCCACCGTCACCGCCGCGTCCGCCGTGATGTGCAGCGCGGCCTGTCCCGCCGCAAACTCGATCACGCCCAGCTGCGCGGGGGCGCTGTCGGGCAGCACCACGTCTGACAGGGGATCGCTGCCGAGGGTGTTGGTTCCCTCATGCAGCCAGTGCAGGCCGGTCAGCGTCAGCCAACCGTCATCGGCGCGGAGTTTGGTGTCCATGTCCTGCTGCCACTGGCGAATTTCAGCCTCATAGGTTGGCGCGGCGGAATTTCCGGTCATTGTTTACCCTTATGACACCCTAGCGAAATCACTAATCAAAAACCCCGGAACAGCGTCCGGGGTCTCATAAGCATCGTCAGCAGCATGATGCGCCGCACTAACCCGGAAGCCTGTGTAGAGACGCTATACAGATCGGACAACACAGCGAACCACAAACAGCAGCGGTCATGCTCGAACAAACTCCCACAGCGATCAATGCCCTTCAAGATAGCGTGAATATTCGCGCCTTGTCAAGCGTTTTGCAGATTGTTCAAAACTGGCTACAAGGTCGCAAAGGGTCAGGCGCGAATGCTCAACGGGTTGTTGGACACCGTGCGAAGTGCGGAGGAGTGCGGTAAGGTAGATGCACCTTATTGCAACCGATTGTTTTTGAGGCACAAAACACCCATGAAAATTTATCCAATCGCATTAATTCCGGGGGATGGCATCGGTCATGAAGTTTGTCCAGAGGGCATCAAGGTCATAAACGCCGTCAGCGACTTGCTGGGCGGGTTTCGCCTGACGTTCGAGGCATTCCCTTATGGCTGCGAATACTACCTTCAGCACGGCAAGATGATGGCGGATGACGCGCTCAAAATTCTGGAGCCGTTCGCCGCCATTTACTTTGGCGCGGTGGGCTTCCCCACCGTACCGGATCACATCTCACTGCACGGCTTACTGTTACCGGTGCGGCAGGGCTTCGAGCAGTACGCCAATGTGCGCCCCAGCCTGCTCCTGCCGGGTGTACCCACGCCGTTGCGAGATAAGAAACCGGGCGATATTGATTTCATCGTGGTGCGCGAGAACACCGAAGGCGAATACTCTGGCGCGGGCGGGCGCATCCACAAAGGGCATGATCTGGAACTGGCGGTAGAGACGGCCATTTTCACCCGCGAAGGCATCCGCCGCGTGGTGCGCTATGCCGCCGAAGTCGCCCTGTCGCGCAAGAAGAAGCTGACCAACGCCACCAAGTCCAACGCGCAGCGTCATTCGATGGTGCTGTGGGATGAGGTGTTCGACGAGGTGACGGCGGACTATCCCGATTTGCAGACCGACCGGATGCTGGTGGACGCGCTGGCGGCGCGTTTCGTCCTCAAGCCGGAGTCGCTGGATGTGGTGGTGGCTTCCAACCTGTTCGCGGATATTCTGACCGATCTGGGCAGCGCCTTATGCGGCAGCATGGGAATCGCGCCCAGCGCCAACCTGAACCCCGAACGGCGCTATCCGTCCCTGTTCGAGCCGGTGCATGGTTCCGCGCCGGATATTGCCGGAAAAGGCATTGCCAACCCGATTGCCGCCATCTGGAGCGCGGCAATGATGCTGGAGTTCCTCGGCGAAAAAGAGGCGGCAGACAGGGTGATGAAGGCCATTGCTGCCGTCACCGCCGAAGGCCGGACGCTCACGGGCGATCTGGGCGGGCAGGCACGCACCACCGAAGTCGGCGACGCGATTGTTCAGCATATACGGAATGCGGTCGGTTGACCGGAAAGGTTCATCATGAGCAGTTCGCTCAAGCGTGCGTTTGAAGTCAATGACCTGTTCCGCTTTCAGTACGCAACCGAGGCGCAGATTGCCCCGAACGGGCGATTTGTGGTCTACACGGTGATGCGTACCGACGAATCCCGCGATCAAGAGTTCTCGAACCTGTGGTTGCACGATCTGGAAAGCGGCGAAGCGGTGCAGCTCACTTATGGCGATTGGTCGGACTATGCTCCGGCATGGTCGCCGGATGGGAACATGCTGGCGTTCCTCTCCACCCGCGAGGGGAAGTCTCAAATCTACCGCCTGTTGCTGCGCGGTGGCGAGGCGCGTAAGCTCACCACGCTGGCACAGGGCTGCGCCGGAACGCTGTTGTGGTCGCCGGACGGGAGCAAACTGGCCTTTTGCGCCAACCGCTCGAACGTGCGCGACGCCGCACACCCCCACACCATCACCCGCACCATTTACCGTTTTGACGGGGCGGGGCTGGTGGATGATTTCGTCAAGAATGTTCATGTGCTGGATGTGGCGTCCGGTCGGATTGACAGGCTGACCGATGACGACTGGAATCACACACCTGTGTCATGGTCGCCGGACGGGGCGGAAGTGCTGTATCTGGCGAGCCTGAACCCGGACTCGATCTTCACCTCACCGTCAATTCTGGTGGTGAACCTTGCCGGACAATCGCGCACCCTGCTCACGAACGAGTGGGGGATCATCCAGAACGCGGTCTGGTTGCGTGACGGGCGGGTTGCTTTCGCCGGCGTGACTGCCGGAAAGCGATACGGTTCCAAAGCGGACTTGTGGGTGATGACTGCCGATGGTAGCCAGATTGAGTGCCGGACAACCGGACTCGCCACCGGGATCAACGGACGGATGCACGATGATTTGCCCGTCTACTGGAATATGAGCGCCCCGGTCATCCTGACCGCCGCCGATGAGCCGGATGCGGTGGTGTGCGTGCAGCAGGGCGGCGAGATTCATCTGGTGGCGGTGGCGCTGAACGGCGCGGAATCGGCGCGGGTTATCACGCAGGGCGAACGCACCTGCCTCGCCTTCAGCCGCGCTGGAAAGCGGGTGGTGTTCGGCATTTCAACGCTGTTCGACCCCACCCAACTAGCCGTTGTGGCGCTGGACAGCGGACAGGAAACGCGCCTGACCGACCTGAATCGCGCCCTGCTGGATGGGATTCAAATGCCCACGTTGCAGCCGATTCAGTGTCAGAGCGTGGACGGGACTCCGGTGGAAGGTTGGGTGCTGCTGCCGCAGGGCGACGCGCCTTACCCGACGGTGCTGCATATTCACGGCGGCCCCCATGCCGGTTATGGTCACGCCTTCCATTTCGACTTTCTCATCCTGTCCGGCGCGGGGTATGCGGTGCTGTTCTTGAATCAGCGAGGATCAACCGGCTACGGGGATGAGTTTGCTACCGTCATTTATGCCGATTGGGGCAATCTGGATTACGCCGATTTGATGGCGGGCGTGGATGAGGCGATCCGGTTGGGAATCGCGGATGCCGATCGGTTGGGTTGCACCGGCATTTCCGGCGGCGGCTACCTGTCGTGCTGGATCGTCGGGCAGACCGACCGCTTTAAGGCCGCCGCGCCCGAAGCGGCAGTCACCAACTTTGTCAGTTTCTACGGCACGAGTGATATTGGGCCGGTGTTCGCCGTCCGCGAACTGGGCGGGAAGCCGTTCGAGGTGCCGGAAGTCTATGCCCGTTGTTCGCCCATCACCTACGCGCACCGCTGTACCACGCCGACTCTGTTGATCGTGGGCGAGGCCGATCACCGCTGTCCGGCGGAACAAACCGAACAGTTTTTCACCACGCTCAAAGCCAACGACTGCACCACCGCCATGATTCGCCTGCCGAATAGCTCACATGACGGCACGGCTATCGGGCCATTCGCGGGGCGGCGCAAGCGCAATAGCGCCATTGTCGCGTGGATGGATCGCTACCTGCGCGGCAAGAACGGGTAGCACGCTTCACAAAATACCCCGCGCTGGTCAACCGGCGCGGGGTGTGGGAAAACAGGCGTTCGTCAATTACAAGTGACCGTCCAACCGGCTGCCCGGATGATGTCCGAAATGATGGGCAGGGTGTTGTACAGGCACAGGCTGTCCACCAGCACAATGCCGATCACCGAGAAGCAGCAGCACAACAGCGCCAGCCCCACGCAGCCGATCAAAATCCAGCGCGTCATGTTACGCGGTTCATCCTCGCGGACGGCGTAGGGATCATATTCATAACCCGCTGGCGGCGGTTGGGGTTGGGGCGCGTACCCGCCAACCGACTGCTGCGAAGCGGGCGGTTGCGCATAGGGCGAGATAGGAAGCTGCTGCTGCGGTTGCGCCTCATACGCGCCGGGGGGCGAATAGGGTTGCGGCGCTTGCACCTGCGCGGGCTGCGGGCTGTAGTCGTAAGGCTGTGCAGCGATGGGCTGCGGTTGCGCTTGCCGTGCGGCAGGGTTGGCGGTGGTGGGCATCATCTCCGGCGGTGTCCCCATCGCGGGCGACATGCCGGGGCGCGGGGCTTCATACCCCAGCGTCACGGTTTCGCCGAGGCTGATGAGGTCGCCATGCACCAGCGGCTTCGCACCGGTTAGGCGCTGACTGTTGATGAACGTGCCATTGGTGGATTGCTTGTCTTCAATCGTGTAGCCGCCCGCGCCGCGTGTCAACCGGACATGAATGCGGCTGACTTCGGGATCATTGATGGTGATCTCGTTGGTGATGTCGCGCCCGATGTTCATCACATCTTTGTTCAGATCGAACACCTGATTTGGCTGCGGGCCGCGCCGGACGACCAGGCGAAAAACCTCGTTGCCCTGCTGCATGTGCGTCCCTCCCTAGCTGTACCCCTAAAAGAATGTAGTGCATTATAACCATTTACGCGAGGCTAGAGCAAACCGGAATTAGCAGGGGTAGGGTGATCGTTTTGTGGGCGGTGGCTAGAGGGCGTTCAGATGGGCACGCACGGCGCGGCGCAGGCGGGTGGCATCCACACCCAACTGACTGACCAGCGCGATTCCTTCCGGTACGGCGGCCAGCGTGAGCAGCAGGTGTTCGGTGCCGGTGTAGTGGCTGCCTGCGCGGGTGGCCTGCTCCAACGACTGCTCCATCACCCCTTCCAACCCCACCAGAAACAACTCCGAAGGCGCATCCAGCAAGGCGACCAGCCCCGTTTCATCCAGACTGGCGGTGCGCAACAGGGCGGCGGTGGCGCTGCGTTCTTCCTGTGCCAGCGCCCACAGCAAATGCCCCACGCCCACCGTCAGATGGTCACGCTCCACCGCCACCTGTTCGGCAGCGCCGATCACGCGGCGCGACAGTTCCGACAGGCGGGCATTGCGCTTGGCAGCCTGCAAATCCGGTTCACGGGCGGTTGTTTCCAGCGTGGCGCGGGCGCGGCGGCGCAGCTGGTCGGACGAGAGCTTGAGCGCCCGCAGCAGGACGGGCGCACCGCCGATATTGGCGCGGGTGATGCCTAGCAGCAGGTGTTCGGTTCCCAGTGCGCTATCGCCATGATGCGCAGCTTCATCGGCGGCAAAGGCCAGCGCCGCGTTCAAGTCGCTGCTGTTGGGGATGTCGTCCGGTAGTTCTTGCATCTGGGGATACAGTTGGTTGAGCGCGTTCCACACGACGGCTTCGGACATGCCCATTGCGTATAGCGCCTGCTGTCCGGCGCTGCCTGTGGTGTGCAGCACGCCGCCTAGCAAATGTCCGCTGTCCACCGCCGGATGGCGCAGGGCGCGTGCCAGCGCAGTCGTATGCGCCAGCGCACGACGGGCATTGTGGGTATAACGGTTGCTGCTGGGAATCAGGGGTTTCACGGGCAACCTTGACGGCAGCGCGTCATCTATTGCGATCGCTATATCTAAGTATAGTCTGTTCTGTGGAACGAGGGCAAATGCCCGCGCCCGCGCTAAAGCGTCGCCTGTGCTGCTGGCCTTCGTAAGCTATTCCCCTTTTCTTATTCCATGAAAAACGTTACATTTTCGCAATCTAAGAACGACTGTACGCGGGTCACGCCACAGTCTGTGTTCCTAATTCTCGCAGCGCCCTGATGCGCCGCGTGTACATACAGGCGCACATGGATGTGGTGGTCGAGTCG
>CAIPFY010000010.1 GCA_903864435.1 uncultured Chloroflexota bacterium
TCAGCCGGGGAGCAGCATCTTCGACCAAGTGGGGCTGTGGCTGGATTTGCAGGAACTCCTCCACTCGGAAGTGGATTTGTTGACCGATCACCCGGAGGCGGGACAGATCACCGCTGTCGCCCGACAAGAAGCCATTCCCCTTATCGCTGCCCCGCCACAGTGACGGAATGCCGGAAATAGACGAGGGACGTGCATGAACATCAACAATATTCGAGATATGTACGCCTACAACTACTGGGCGAACAATCGCCTTTTAGCGAAGGCCGAGCAGGTTACGCAGCAGTTCACCGCCGAAATCATCCCCGGCGTGGGCAGTTTGCAGGCGGCTCTCATTCACACGCTGGATGCCGAATCAAGCTGGCGGCACTTTTTTCAGGGGCAGGGATTCCAGCCTGATCTGGATCAGGTGGATTTCCCGACGGTGGCGGCGCTCCGGCTGCGCTGGCAGGACGAAGAACGGGCGATGTGGGCTTATCTCGACAGCCTGAGCGAGGAGAACTTAACCGGAATCCTGCGCTACGAGGTGGAAGGTGGCGTCTGGCGGGAGCGCCTGCTGTGGCACTGCCTGTATCACGTCGTTAATCATGGTACGCAGCACCGCAGCGAAGTGGCCGCCCTGCTCACCGCCTGCGGACACTCCCCCGGCGAGATGGATTTCACGCTGTTCCTGAACGAACGGGGAGCCAAACAGTGAGCCGTTTTCAAGTAGTGACGGTGGCGGAACGGCCTGATGTGCTGGATGCGCTGGACGCGGTGAATACGGCGGCATGGCCGGAGTTCATGCACCACGATTCGGTGGCGGACGAGTTGTTCCATTATCTGTACGACACTTTCCCCACCTATCAGGTGGCGCTGCTGGATGAACGCGGCGCAATCGCTGGCACGGGTAACACCATTCCGGTGCGCTGGGACGGCACGCTCGACGACCTGCCGGATGATGGCTGGGGCGGCATCCTGCGGCGCGGCGTGGAGGGCTATCACGGGCAGATTGCGCCCACCACGCTCTCGGCGCTGCAAGCGGTGGTCGCTCCCGCCTACAAGGGGCAGGGCGTGAGCCGCGACATCCTGCTCGCCATGCGCGGCGTGGCGGCGCGGCACGACCTGAACGCGGTGATCGCGCCGGTGCGCCCCAACCAGAAGCACCGCTACCCGCTGACCCCGATGGAACGCTATATCACATGGCAGGATGCGGACGGGCAGTTGTTCGACGCATGGCTGCGGACGCATCAGCGGTTGGGCGCGGCGGTGATGAAGGTTTGCCCGCGTTCGATGGACATCCGGGGGACAGTCGCCGAATGGGAAGCATGGACGGGGATGCGCTTCCCCGAAACGGGGAGCTACATCATCCCGGATGCGCTGTTCCCGCTGGAGATTGACCGCGAGGCGGACAGCGGCCTGTATATCGAGCCGAATGTGTGGATGTGCCACCCGCTGACCTGAGTAGGGTGCATTCGGAAATGGGGCGGGGCAGATGTTCAAAACCCTGATCCCCACCCCCCCTGCATTCGCATCAGGGCGAGGGACTTCAAAATCGTGTAACCCTCTTTCCCCCCTTCGCCATGAGGGAGTAAGGGGACGGGGGATGAGGGTGACTGCCCCACACTCTGAGTAACAGCCGATTTCAACAGCGGAGGA
>CAIPFY010000011.1 GCA_903864435.1 uncultured Chloroflexota bacterium
AAGGACGGTCATACGTTCTGGTCGAATCTGTCGGCCACACTGGTTCGTGACCCGCAAACCGACGCGCTGGTCGAAACGATTGTGATTGTTCAGGACGTTAGCGAACGTAAGCTGATCGAAGCGGCGTTGGAGCAGAGTGAAGAACGCTACCGCCTGCTGGCCGAGAGCACCAAAGACATGATTATGCGCGTTGCGCCGGATGGCAGACGAACCTATGTCTCGCCGGCCGCCTATGCGCTAACCGGTTATACGCCGCAAGAACTGATGGCGGAACCGAGAATCAATATTGCATACCCGGATGATGTTAGTGCCAGTGTAGAAGCCTTTCACAAGGCGATGGCTTCTGGCAAAAATTATTTTCACGTTGAGCAGCGCATCCTTCACAAAGACGGTCATGACCTGTGGGTCAGTCTTTCGTTCACACTGGTTCGTGACCCACAGACCGGCGCGCTGGTCGAACTCATCGGGATTGTTCAGGACATCACCGAGCGCCAGCAGGCCCAAGAAACCTTAAAACAGGCGCTGGAAAAGGAACACCAGTTGAACCTGATGAAAACCCGCTTTGTTTCGACGGCCTCGCATGAATTCCGCACCCCCTTGTCCGTCATCCTGTCCTCCACCGAAACTCTGTTGAATTACCGGGCCAAGATGGATGAGCAACAGGTGACTAGCCGGCTCAACAAAATTGTTCAACAGACGTTGTTCATGAACAGCATCATGGAAGATGTGTTGCAATTAGCGCGTATTCAAACCGGGCGCTTCGATTTTAGACCCGAACAGGGCGATTTCAGCGCGTTTTGTAAGGAAATCATCGAAGATTTTGCCACCCAACCCGATCAGCAAGGTCGGGTGCGCGCTGTAATCACGCCGACTCCGGTCAGGCTCGCCTTTGATCAGCGTCTCATGCGGCATGTGTTGAACAATTTGATTTCCAATGCCCTCAAGTATTCCCCTGCCGAAAAGCCGATCTATTTTGATCTGATTACAGAATCCAATCAGGTGACGATAACGATCCGCGATGAGGGCTTTGGCATCCCTCCTGATGATCTGGAGCGCCTATTTGAACCGTTCTACCGCGCCAAGAACGTCGCACACATTGAAGGAACCGGGCTGGGCTTGAGTATCACATATGAAGCGGTTGTCCTGCATGGCGGCACGATTAAAGCCGAGAGTACGGAAGGCGTGGGAACCACCTTTACGGTGACGTTGCCGCTGTAGCCTCCTCAGCCCAAGTGGCGAAGGGTGGAAGGTATACAGTCACGGTCTGCGCCGTCTTTCCCCCTCGCCTAGCTGTACTCAGCGGTTGGGAGAGGGCAGGGGTGAGGGCGCATTCTGCCTTACGTTCCCGGCGGCACTTGGAGCGCGGCAAGGCTCCGGGCGGCTTCGGCGGCACGGTGCGCCAACCCCAGCGCAACGAACAGGGCGCGGGCGCGTTCGAGATAGGCGGCGGCCTGCTCCCTCTGCCCCGCTGCCAGCGCGTCCAGCCCTAAATCATGCAGGGCATAGGCTTCGCCGTGCTTGTCATCCAGATGGCGGGCGACATCCAGTCCGCGCTGATGCTCCGCCATAGCCTCGTCGGTGCGCTGCTGATCGCGGTACACATCCCCCAACCGTCCGAGGTTGATCGTTTCGCTGCGCTTATCGTCCGTTTCGCGGGCAATCGTCAACGCCTGCTGAATCAGCGTTTCGGCGCGTTCGTACTCGCGCAAAACACGGTAGGCGTCGCCCAAGCGTCCGAGGTTGATCCCCTCGCCGCGTTTGTCGCCCATCTCGCGGGCAATCGCCAACGCATTTTCGTAGTGCGCGATGGCCTGTGCGGGACGCTCAAGATCGCGGTCAATATCGCCCATGTTGCCGAGGTTGATGGCCTCGCCGCGTTTGTCGCCCCGTGCGCGGGCAATCGTCAAGGCGGCATTCAGATGCGCCAGCGCGGATTCGTGCTGTCCTGCCTGCCGGTAGGCAATCCCCAGACTGGCGAGGTTGATGCCCTCGGCCTGCACATTTCCATGTTCGCGGGCGATGGCAAGCGCCTGCTGGAAATGCTCAATCGCCTGCTTCGCTTCCCCACTCAGGCGGTGGGTGACGCCAATGCGCGTCAGGGTGACGCCTTCACCGACTCGATCGCCTAAATCGCGGTACAGCTTGAGCGCGGCGCTATAGTGCTTCAGCCCGGTTTTGACCTGCCCGATGTCGCGGTAGGCGCTGCCGAGGCTGCCGAGATAGGCCGCCCGCCGCGCCGGTTGTTTCAGGGCTTCGCTGGCGGTTGCCGCGTGTGCCAGCAGCGTCGTCGCCAGACCTGCGTACCCCTGCAAATGCAGAAAGCCGTCGGTGGTATCGCTGTCGAAACTGCGGTACAGCCCGTCCGCAAACTGCTGGATTTCGGCATAGCGTTCGGCGCTCATCGCCCACGCAATCGCCCCCATGAAATTATCCAGTTCGGAGCGCAGGGCGGGGAAATTGGCGCGATTCGGTTCGCGGTAGTGTTCGAGGTAGCGCAGGCAAGCAACCAGCGCCCGCTGTTGATCGGCAGATTTGGCCTGTGAACGCGCATACCCGTAGGCCAGATCGTGCATCCGGTATTCCATTTCGCGTTCGGCGCTGTCGCCCACACGCTCCGCCAACCCGCGCCGCTGCAAGCGGTTGAGCGCATCCTCGGCGGCGGTGGCGTCCAGTTCCATATACAGGCCGAGCATTTCAGGCGTGATGCTGGTGGAGAAGAACGCGCCCAACGCCCAGAACGCGGCCCGCGCTTCGGCATCCAGCCCGTACAGGCTGGTCTTGAGCAAATCTTCCACACCGCTGCGGCCTTCTTCCTCAGTGCCTTCGGGTGCAGCCAGTTTCCAAGGGGCGGCAGCAATGCGCGTGAGTAATTCGGTAGGGGCGAGGCCATCCAGCGCCAGCGTCAGGCCGGCCACGCGCACCGCGTAGGTGTGGTCGCCCAGTTTGTCGCACAGCGTATCGGCAGCGGGATCATGCGCCCACTCCGGGTCGCCCAGACTGGCAAGCAGTTCCAGTGCGGCGGGGCGCGGCAACCGCCCCACATCCAAGCGCGTGAGGCCGACGAAGCGACTGCGCGAGGTGACGAGAATCGGCAACCCGGCAGGCAGGGCGTTCACGCTCAACAACTGCGTCAGGGCGCGGGCGTTCCACGCATCATCCAGCACCACCAACCGGACTTGGTTCGTGCTTAAAAGAGTGCGGACGATACGCGCTTGATTGGCGGGGCTGATTTCTTTGGTGAGGGCGGTCTGCGCCTTGAAGGGACGGGACAGCGCCAGCATCAGCCCATCGCGGTCTTCGGTGCCGGCGCGCAGCCACAGCACCGGCCCTTTGCCAGCGGTGATGCGCTCCGCCACCACCCACGCCGCCAGCGCGGTCTTGCCCATGCCGCCAAAACCTTGCAGCAGCACGCGCTTGCCTTTATCCAGCAGGCCGTCTATTTCCGCCAGTAGCGCGGCGCGTCCGATCAGCCGTTCCGGGCGATCCGGCACATCCTCCGGCGACAGCGCGAGGATGGCTTCCAGTTCGCCGCTGCGGACGCTGCGCCACTCCTGCCAGTTGACCAGCGCGTTGATGAGCTTGGCGCGGAAATCGTGTATATCGGTGAACTGGGCGCGAATCACGCTCTGGTCAATTTTGGCTTTGAAGGCGGCCAGTTTGTCGGTGTTCTTGCGCTCGATGTGGGTTTTGGGCCATGTCGCAGCCGGTTCTACGATGAAGCACAAGCATTCGAGGCCGCGCTCACGGGCATAGTCGAACTCGGCTTCGGTCACGCTGCGGTCATAGCCTTGCTCGATGTAGCCGTAGCGGTGGGCGACGATGCCCACAAACAGATCGGCCTCTTTGAGTTTGCGTTTGCTGCCTTCGGTAGCGCCTACGCCCATCGCCTCAAAATCTTCCATCGCCACCGGCTCAAAGCCCAGCGTTTTGCAGGCTTCGATGGCGGCGCGGCGGTAGCGTTTCAGGTCGAGGCTGGTGCTGCTAATGAACACGCGATGGCTCATCCGGTGCGTCCTCTCGCTGCGATCACACACAAGCCATTATACACGCGGCGGCAGGCGGGGATACAATCACGCAGGCCGGGTTCGCTGCGTGATAAGCCCCCCGCCCGTCCTGTTCAGGGGCGGGGGGCGAGTGTTACGCCATGAGATGATCGTACAGCACTTCCTGCGTGAGATTAGGCGCGACGGTTTCGCCGCTTTGCAACGTGAGCGCCGCCGCTGTCGCCCCGAGTCGCATGGCTTCGTCCAGCGGCACATCGTTCAGCAGCCCGAAGATGACCGCGCCGGTGAGCGCATCCCCCGCCCCGGTCGGGTCAACCACATGGGTATGCACAGCGCGGATATAGCCTGCCCCGCCTTCGCTGGCATAAGCCAACCCTTCCGCGCCCATCGTCACCACCGCGATATACACGCCTGCCGCCGCCAACTGCCGCGCCGCTGCCAGCGCCGCCTCGCGGTCTGCAACCGGCTGCGACAGGTCGCACAAGGCGGCTGTTTCGCCCGCATTCGGCACCACCAGATGCAGTTGATTGAGATAAGGGCGCAGGCGCGGCGCCAGCGACGGCGTGGTGGGGTCGGCACACACGCGCACCCCGTAAGCGTTCGTCAGTTCAAACAAAGTCTCCAGCGCAGAATCGGACAGGGTGGCATCAATCACCACCATATCGGCGTCGGCGATCAGCGCCACATTCTGACGCAACATCTCGCTGTCCAGAAGCTTCATGATCTCAAAATCAGTCACGCCCACCGCCATCTCGCCATCCGGTTTCAGGAATGACAGGTGGGAACAAGTGCGCTGCCCTTCGAGGATACGCACCTGCGCACAATCCACGCCGTACATCTCGCTCTGGTCGAGGATGCGCCTGCCCTGATCGTCGTCGCCCACTGCCGTCAGCAACACCGTATCCACTTCGAGGCGGGCAAGGTTCTCGGCGATGTTACGCGCCACGCCGCCTACACGGTTGCGAACCCGTCCGGGGGTGGTGGCATTCCAGCGAATCGTTTCCGCTGGAAGCCCTTTGATGTCAATCTGCGCGGAACCAATGACCAGTACATAGCCCTCGTCCATCATGGCCTCCTCGCTCGATAACCGCCGAGATTTCTAATCCACCACAGCCCGCAAGCGAGTTTCTAGCTCGCTCAACATAGCCGCCGTTGCGCCCCACACCTTATGCCCGCGCACCGCATAGTACGGCACGGTCATACGCAGCCCCAGAATGTCGCGTTCTTCGCTGTGCTTGATACGCGAATCCAGCAGATCGTTCAGTGGCAGGCTAAACACCTCTGCCACTTCGTCCGGGTTGGGAGAGAAACGCGGTGGCGCATCCAGTGCGCCCACCGTCGGATAGACTTCAAAATTGCTCGGCGGAATATACAGGCGCGAGAGTGCGCCGAGGATACGAATGTCGGGGTCGCACAGTCCCAGTTCTTCGCAGGTTTCGCGCAGCGCGGTAGCGGTAAAGGAGATGTCTTCGGGGGAATGACGCCCACCGGGAAAGCTGATCTGACCGCTGTGGCTGCGGAGGGATTCGGTGCGGCGGGTAAGGACGATGTGCAACCCATCGGAGTCGGGATAGGCCAGCACAAGAACGCCCGCTTGCCGGGGAGTTACGCCCACCGGCGGGGTGAAGCGGCGGGTGGCGGGAACCATGCGCATTTGCGCCGGAACCGGATCGAAATCCGGCAGGTACAACGCCGCGCATAGATCATCGAAGGTAATCACACCACATGCCCCTTTTCGCAGCCCGGTTTCCACCCGGAAACGCGGGCATCATGCGATTCAGGCCAAATCCATCCACACCCGAAGGGTATGGTACTGTCTTGAGTATACCTTGACTTGAGCGTTTGGGGTGTTGGGTTGGATAGATGACGAGTCGGGTTGGTCTGTCAGCAGCAGGCGCAGGCGGTCAACGCCGGGTTTGCCGTGTTCTTCCCACGAGTCCAGCGCCGTCCGCAGCGCGATATAGGTGTCCGCGCTGCCGAACACATGCACCCGTCCATCACCGTCATAGGGGACAAAACTGGCGCTTCCGGGAGCGATGAGCGCGAAGCCGCCCCCTTCCATCCCGTAGCCCTGATGTCCGTCAATGAACTGGTACAGCACGAACATGCAGCCTTCCGGCACGTTAAGCACCAGAAACGGCAGGAAACTGCGCCAGTAGCTGGCGCTGTCCAGCGGCATCCCGATGTTGCTGGTTTCCATATCCTCGTTCAGCAGCAGCTGGACGCGGGTGGAATCCAGTTTGGCGATTTCCAGCGACGACAGCAGCAGCGAAGAACCGACCCGCACGCTGGTGCGCGCCCCGGCAGCCATGCCCCGCGCCGGAATAAACCCGCACGGGATATTGTGGCGGCTGTACAGACTGCCATCGCCTTGCAGGGTGAAAGCCGTGCTAACCTGCATGGTGGCGACCCACAACGGGACAACCAGCACGCCGCTGGTCTTTAACTGACGCTGCCATGCCACCGGCACATCGCGCATGGCGGTGGTACAGATAATGCCATCGTAAGACGCACGCGGCGCATAGCCCATCGCGCCATCGGCCTGCACCACGTTCACAATCGCGCTCAACCGCGCTCTTTGCAGATTGACTTCGGCCTGCTGCGCCAGTTGCGGATCGAGTTCCACCGAAGTCACGGTGCCGGACTCGCCGATAAGGTGCTGCATGATGGCGGCGTTATACCCGCTGCCCGTGCCGATCTCCAGCACATTGTCGCCTTCGCGCAGCCGCAGTTGGCGCAGCATGAGCGCCATCATACTCGGTTGGCTGGACGAACTGAGTATCGTGCCGTCGGCATCGCGCTTGATGACAATCGCCTCGTCTGTGTAGGCGCGTTCAATCGTTTCGCCCGGCAGAAACAGATGGCGCGGGATCGCCTTAAAAGCGGCTTCGAGAGGCGCATCCAGCAAATTCTGTTCCCGCAAACGCTCCACCAGCGCCAGCCGAAATTGAAGTGCTTTATCTCTCAGTTCAGCCATACCATGCCCGCCGTTTGCGGAGCGACACGCCCGCTTCGGCATCTGTGCGCCGCGCCGTGCGAACGCGCCCCTGCGCGTCAATATGCACCTGACCCGCCTGCTGCAAACGGGCAAATTCCTCCGGCGTGATGGCTGGCGCAGGTTCGCCGCCCAGCCGTTCCAGCCGTTCTTCCATCAAGGGCGCATCGTCGGCATCGTCCTGCGCCGGGGGGATATTCGGTATATTGCTCAAGGTGTATCCTCCGATGACTCTTGCAGGCTCAAGCCCGTCTCGCTCATCAGGTCATCCAGCGAAAGCACAGGTTGCGCGTCCGTTGATAGCGTGTTGCGCAACGCCTCGCCGCAGACCAAACAGTGTGGGTTACGCGCCACATCCACCCACAGGGCACTGTGCGGCGGGGTGATCTGCCCGGTCAGGATTTCGAGGGCGCTGTTCGCCATGATGACGGTATTGGCGGGCATTTGCTTATACACCGCCGTTCCGCGTAACAACTCATTCAGCGCCAGATCGGCCTGCGCAGCAGCCACACGCGCCACATGCAGCCACAATCCCGGCTCGGCTTCCAACGTTCCTTCTTCCCCAATCATACCATAATCAAGTTCTTCCCCTGAGTCTTTGGCAGAAAGCGCCAAACCTTCGCGCAATTCGCCTGCCCAGCAAGCATAACACGGCCCGTTGTAGGGACGAATCACCACCGCGTCGCCGCCTTCGCCGCGTTCGTAGACACCCGCGTACACAGCGGATAGACGACGTTCCAGACATTCCTGATTCAAGATGTATTTGGGATTCTCGCCATCCACGCCGCACACCAGCAGATCGAGTCCGTTCAGCGCGTCGCGGTGGTCTTCGATGCGCCCCACGCGCACATCAATCTCGGCTTCCGGGTTCCGCTGACGGATCAGGTCAGCCACCGCTTCCGCCTTCGGACGCCCCACATCGCGCCGATCCGCCACATGCCGCGCTACGTTGCTGGCGTCCAGCACATCCGAGTCGACCAGTACGAAGCGTCCAACGCCACTCATCGCCAGACTGAGTGCGACGAAACCGCCGCCCGACCCCAACCCGACCACACCCACGCGCTTGCGGCGCAGCAGGCCGAGATTGTCACTGCCGATCAAACGCTCGATTCGATCCAGATTCATGATTGTGCCTCCGCCGCGCTGTCCGTCGGGGGTGGTTTGGTCGCGCTGGTACGCATCCCCAACGCCTCCTCCAGCGCGAACAGGTAATCAATCAAATAACGGTTCTCGTTCCATGTCCAATCGGGCGGGTTAGGTACAGGCTGCGAATCGTCCCACAAGGACTCGAACACCGCGTACAGATCGGCCTCCGGCTGGATTTCGGCAGCCGGCGCCACACGCGCAGTCGGGGGTTTCGCCGGATAGTCATAGGGGGTGGAGAGCAGTAGCATTTTTTCCGCGCCCAACCGCGCCGTCAGGAAACACACATCCAGCGGCGGTTTGCCGTCCGCCTCCCACAGCACCAGCGTGGCGAACAGGCCGTCGGCGGTCAGCCGTTCGTACTCGGCTTTGAAACGCGCCTCATGTACCAGATGCCAGGGGTAATCCACCAGCGCCGGAAGTTGCGCATCGGGGTATACACTGGGGGTAATGGGCAGGAAATCGCGGGCGCTGCGGTCAATGTACCAGAAGTCCACGCGCATCATCTGGTCGCCACCTTGCGGCACCGCCACATAGTTACTCCCGCTGCTGGCGCTGCCCACCGATGAGGCGGTATAGCCCAGCGTGACAATGGGCGCCAGCAGGAAGTCCATGCCGTTTTCGGGATCGTCAATCCAGTGGCGGGCGGTCATCAGATCGCCCTGACTGGGCTGTATCATTTCGCCGGGTTGTTTGTGCCAGTCGCCCACATACCGCAGCGGCACCTGCCACTTGTCGGCCAATTTCGCGCCGGTGCTGTCGCTGCCCTGTGCGCGGCACACACGCCAGTTCTCTTGCAGCCACCACACGAGTTCGTCCTGTCGGTCGTCGCCCTGCTGAAAGGTGGCCCACTGGCGCACGGCGCTTTCGTCCGGCGCGATGGTGTCGAGGATATACAGCGTGGGAACGCCGCTGTGTGCGCCCGGCACCAGCAACCCGACCATCGCTTCACCCGTTTCATCTTCCAGATAATGCTGCGCGGCTTTCGCCATCTTATCAATCACGCGCTGCGCCACCACCAGATTCGGCACGCCATGACGCGCCCACCCCAAACGATTCACCATGACACCTTCTCTCTGAACATGCTTGCCCCCTCACCGGCTATAGCGTCCCCTTCGGCCTTGCTGCGGGACAGGATGCATTGAGAGGACTCTGGACAACGCACTTGCTACCGGCGGCGCGGCGAAATGGGCGTGTTGGGATCAATGCGCTCCTCAACGCCCGGCCAGTTGCCGATGGTGCGCCATGTGTAATAAGCGTACAACCATTGCACCGCCCACGCTGCCACCGTCACCGCCGTTGATTTGCTAGGGTTCCAACCGTACTGTGTGCCGTCTTTGGGATTAAACAGGCACAACTGACCGTCCTCATACTGGTGCTTCTCGCTGTAAATGCGCGGACGCAGACAGTAGGCTTCTGCCGGACGGTTGGGATATTCATTGGGATATAGGATTTTGATTTTATGCTGGCGCATCTCGGCAGTAGCCAAGATGTCGAGATTGACATCCACCGTTCCTTCCCAGTACAACTGGCCGAGAGTCGGGACGACCAGCTTGAAGGTATTCTCGAAGGTCGCCCGCATCGCTTCCACTTCCAGTCGCAAACGCGGTGACACATTGGTTCGCGTCCCCCACCATAACGCCATTGCTCGCCCTCGCTCCTGAATCGGGTTGACTAACAGCCTTATTTTAGCACCACTCACGCCGTGCCAACCCCCGAACCTGCGGGGGACGCATCGCTCATGCTATATACGCACCGCCGGGGGAAGGGGTTGCGGGGGGATGGGGAAGGACGGCACTCGCGCAGACGTGTTGTATGACCGCCTGATGGCCTAGCGCGGTGGTTCAGGCGGGAATACTTCGCGGACGGTGAATTGCAAACCGGGGAGTACGTCCTCGCCATCCAGCAGGTCGGTGGCAGTATGTTTTTGCATGATGAGCGTGTTCCCCGCGCCGCGTCGGTAGCTGTCAATCACCTGTTCTTCGGGATAAATCACCCACACCAGCAGCGTGCCGCTTTCCAGATAGCTCTCGACTTTGTTTAGGATTTCGCGGGGGCGATTGCCGGGGGATACCACTTCCACCGCCAGATCAGGCGCGACAGTGAAGCGGTTCGGTAAGCCCGTTTGCCGTTGAAAGGAGAGGTACGACGCATCGGGGATGAACACGTCGCCGTTGGGCAGGTAGTAGGACACCGAATCCGCGAAGAAGTAGCCTAGCTGATGGGCGGTGATGTGCTTCGCCAGCAGATAGACCAGCATCGAAATCACATAGGCATGAAGCGGACTGGGTGACGGCATTTCAACCACTTCTCCCTGATGCAACTCAAATCGTTTTCCCTCGTTTTCCGGTAGCGCCGTCAGCGCATCAAAGTCGTTCGCGGTCAGCAACCGGGAGTCCACCATCACCATGCACGTGTCTCCTGTCTCTCTTTACCGGATTGTAGCACAGGCGGGGATTCGCCCCGCCTGCGGTTACACAATGACCGGAGCGCCGCCGCTTACGGATGCAGCGCGAACTGCTCCAACCCGCTGCCCACCAGTTGCACCACGCCGCCGTTCAACGGGGTGGTGTACAGGGTGATCGGCACGGTGGCGCGTTGGGTGCTGCCGCTGAAGTCGTTGGCGATGTCCAGCGTGCCGTCCGCGATTCCTGCGCCCCACAGGTTCAGGTTCGGAATCTGGCTAAAGACCAGCGTTTGCCCGTCTGCCGCCAGCGCCATCCGGCCTATCGCCGAGGCGGCGGTGCTGTACAGCAGCCGATCTTCGCCCGTTGCGGGGTTCACCTGCCGGATGCCCACCGAGTAAACGAGGAGTTGAGAGGCCGGGAAGCCCTGAATTTGCTCGAACTTCTGCGCTTGGTCGGGAGTGAGGGCGGAATCCAGCCCGCCCGCTGCTTCCATGATGCTGTAGAACAGCGTGCCGTCTGCGCCCCACGCGAGTTGTTCGGGATAAGCCGTCGTCACCACATCGGTTTGTGCGCCGCTGGCGAGGTCAATCAGCACCAGCGTTTGAATCGGGCGCGGCTCCTGATACTGATGGCGGATGGTCGCTACCCGTTCGCCATCCGGCGACACGACGGCACGCATCAGATAGCCCAACGACGGGTCGGAGTTAGCCGCAATCGGGTCATTGCCGAGGGGAATATCGGTTCCGGTGCTGATGTTCAGCAGCGCCAGCCCACTACCGCCGCAAGTGGTGCTGTGCAGCAGGCCGTAGCGCGTCCAACTCAGCACCAGCGGGCTACCGCCGAAGCCGGTTTCCGTCCACAACTGCCAGTCTGCCGGACTCATCGAGCCGCCGCCGCAGCCCACGCCGAAGCCGAACGTGCCGACCATCTGCTGTTCGCCCGTTTGCGGGTTGAGCAGGTTGGCCTGCACCATCATGACAAAGCTATCCGATGGCGTTTGGCCTTCGGTGATGAATACGATTTGCCCTTCGGGGGTGTAAGTGATGGGGAAGCCACTCACGGGCGTGGCGGTGTTCTGCGCGACGGGCGTTGCCCCCGCTGCGGCGCTGACCGTCATCAGCTTATAGCTGTAGTCGGGCTGCGTGAGCAAATAGGCGATCTGGCTGCCGTCTGGACTCCAGACGATGCTGGTCAAGCCCACATTCTCCGGGCTGACGATCACGCCGGGGGCCGCGCCGCCGACCAGCGTCAGTTGACCGCCGGAAACCGCCACGAAGGGCTGCACGCTCCCCTGCGCATGAACGCTGCCGATGAGCGTCAGGCTTAAAGCGATCAGCATAAAAATCCACAAAGGCCGTTTGTTATTCATTCGACACCTTTCGGAAAGCATAAATTACGATTATGAATAGTCTATCGCTAACTGGATTCTATGTCTATAGAAGTAGTTGGCGCGGCGGGTAAACACAAAACGGGCGCCCGATTGAGCGCCCATTTGATATATAAAACTGCCTTGCGAGACTTTTAGCCTTTGATCGCGCCGCCCGTCAAACCGCCCACATAGTAGCGTTGCAGCAGCAGGAAGATCACCACACACGGCACAATGCTGACCATCAGGCCGGCTTGCAGCGCACCCCAGTCAATCGCGCCGTAGTACCCGCTGCGAACGCTGGTGAGCAGAATGGGCAGGGTGAAGTTGGCCTCTTTGGTCATGAAAATCAGCGCCGCCAAAAATTCGTTCCACGAGTTCAGGAACGCATAAATCCCCACCGTGATAATGCCGGGGCGCACCAGCGCAAACATCACGCGGTATAGCATGGTCAGGGGCGTGCAGCCATCCAGCAGCGCCGCTTCTTCGATTTCACGCGGGACGCTGGCGAACGTGTTGCGCATGATGAACACGCCGAACGGTAACTGGAAGGTGATGTACACCAGCGCCAGCCCGAACAGCGTATTTTGCAACCGCAGCCCGGTCAGAATCAGGAATAGCGGGATGAGGATGGACTGAAACGGGATCATCAGCGTGGCGAGGATCAGCACAAAAGCGATGTTTTTCATCGGGAAGTTGAAACGGGCGAATCCGTAGCCCGCCAGTGTGCTGAGGACGGTGGAGCCGATGACCGTGATGATGGCGGTAATCACGCTGTTGCCCACATACGACCACACCCCGCGCCCGTAATCGTCCAGCTTGCCATAGTTGGCGAAGTCAATCTGGCTGGGTAAGAATGTGGGCGGCGCAGCCGAAGCTTCTTTGGGCGGCTTGACCGAGCTGATGGCCGACCACACAATCGGGAACAGGAACAGGATGGCGATAAAGATGCAAACCACATACAGAAGCACGCGCCCCCACAGGGCGGAACGCGGTCTCTTGGCGGTGCGTGACTGAACGGCTGTAGCCATTACGATAATCCTCGCTCAATAAGTGGTGTCATCGCGCAGCAGCCACATCTGGATGACGCTCAGGACGACCAGAATCACCAGCAGCACGATAGACATGGACGCGCCATAACCCAGATTGAAGTCGGTAAACGATTTTTTGTAAATCCAGTACACCACCGAGATCGTCTGATTCTGCGGGCCACCAGCGGTCATGATGAAGAACTGGTCGAAGGCGAGATACGAGCCGATGACCGACAGCACCAGCGCCAACGCAAACGTGCGACGCATGAGGGGCAGCATGATGTAGCGCAGTTGTTCCCAGTAATTCGCGCCATCCACACGGGCGGACTCGTAGAGTTCGGCGGGAATGGCCTGCATACCGGTCAGCAGCAGGATCATGGTGAAGCCCACCGTTTTCCACACAATCGAAACGATGATGGCGATCATCACATAGTTCGGGTCGGCCAGCCAGATAATGGGACGGTCTACCAGACCGAGAAGTTTCAAAATTGCGTTGATCGCGCCCACACGGTCATTCAGCAGCCACACCCAGAGCAAACTGGATGTGCCGAGGCCGATCACCGCCGGCAGGAAGTAGATGGTACGGAACACGCCAATCATGCGCAGCGGCAGGTTGACTAGCAGCGCCAGCAAAAAGGCGATGATGAAAATGGCGGGGGTAATGAGCAGCGTGTAGCGCGTGGTGAACCACAGGCTGTTCCAGAACTGCGAATCGCGGGTGAGCAAATCAATGTAGTTCTGGATGCCGATGAAATTATGCTCTCCCATCAGCGACCACTTATGCAGCGACATGAAGATGGTCATACCCAGCGGCAGGATGAAAAACACCAGTGTAAAGATGATGGCCGGCAGTGTGAAGAACAGGCCGACATAGCGCCGCCCGACCGATGCACCCGCGCCGGAATCGCCCTGCTTATTGGAACTGGTGCGGAATGCAGCGAGTCCCACGATAGCTTTCCTTTCGGTAACAATTCATGCGTGCCGGAGGGGAATCCCCTCCGGCACGGCACTATGCTATGACAACTTCCATTCTATCCAGCAATCGGGTGTGGCACACCCTCATCCCCCAAAGGCATTTCTGCCCTGTCTTTTGCCCCTCTCCTAGCCGTACTCGGCGGTTGGGAGAGGGGGCAGGGGGTGCGGGCTTACACCCTTACTGACTGGCGAGAATTTCGGTGAAACGCGCCTGTGCGGTGGTCACAGCGCCTTCAATGTCGCCCTGGAAGATCGCCTGCTGCAACATCGCCAGCCACGGGCCGGTCGTGTCGTTGTACAGCTGGTTGTAAACGAAGCTGTACGGAGTCTTGCCCAAGCCCATCGCTTCGGCGTTGGTAATCAGGCGGGTGTCTTCACGCGAGTATTCGTTGTCGGCGAGGTCGAGGCGCAGAGGCAGCTGACCGCGAGCCGCGAACATGGACAGCTGAATTTCATCCGAGAGTACCCACTGAATGAACTCGAAAGCTGCCGCGACGTTCTTCGAGCTAGAAGTCACCGAGATGGTGTCGCCACCAGCGAACGACGAGCGTCCGCCTTCCTGACCGGGCAGGAAGGTCAGACCGAAGTCAATGTCCGGGAAGTCGTTCTTCAGCACGCTGATCGAGAACGCACCCGAACCGACCATACCGATGTTGCCAGCGGTGAAGGCATTCAGGAAGTCGGTGCCGGTATCGGCCTGAGCGCCCGCCGGGATCAGACCTTCGTTCCACATCTGCTGATAGAATTCCAGTGCAGCACGCACTTCGGGGCTATCCACAGTCGCAGTCAAGCCGTCCGGGGTGAGCAGGTCAGCACCCTGCGCCCAGATGTAGGGCAGGAAGGTGAAGGCGTTGCAACCGGCGCAGTTGCCGCTGAAGTAGAAACCGTAGGTGTCTTCGCCCAGCGCACGGATCGCCACCGCAGCGTCATGGATTTCCTGCCATGTGGTCGGCGGCTTTTCCGGGTCGAGTCCAGCCTGCTCGAACAGCCCCTTGTTGTACAGCAATACCGAGCCTTCCGCCGCGAACGGAACGGCGTATTCACGGCCTTCATACGTGCCGAGGAACATGTGGGCGGGGATCAACTGATCGGCAAAGGGCAGCGCCGCCACAAAGTCGGTGATGTCCGCCAGATAGCCAGCACGGGCAAAGGACGGAACGTAGATCAGGTCGGTGGGGAGCAGGTCAGGCGCTTCACCACCGGCTGCCGCCACACCCACGCGGGTCACGAAGTCCGCAGCGGGGATGACCGTCAGGTCAATCTGATTGGGGTGCGAACTGTTCCACATATCCACCAATTCGCGCAGGAAAGCCTGATTGCTATCACGCGACCACATGGTTAGTGTAACCGGGTCTTGCGCGACCGCAGGGGCGATGCTGATAGCGAAAATCGCCAGCAGCCCGACGAGCAGTATGTAAAACCGCTTCATAACGATGAACTCCTTATACTCAACAGACCAATACTTTTGTCAAACGGTGGCAGATCAACTCTCTGCATCACCGGACTGACCTATTTCAGGCCGACCGCCGCTTTGCACAGCGCGATCAGTTCGTCGCCGTAGCGGTTCAGCGTGTCGTCCACAATGCCCACCGAGGGAATATGCCCCGGCGTGGCTGCGCCGTCGTGCTTATAGCGGAAGCCGCCTTCATGCACACCCGTGCTGACCGGCCCCGGCGCACCTTCCGCCAGATGACCGAGCGCCCGCCCGTAATTGGCAAGCAGTTGCGGATAGATAAACTGGCGATCCGTCCGCAGCCAGCTCTGATTGACCGGCATCACGCCGAGGATGGCATCGAACCAACCCTCACCCGCGATCAGCAAATCAGGATGGCGCGCCCGCAAATCCGCGATCAACGTGCGATAGCCCTCAAATAAATTATGGCGCGGATCATTAAACCAGCAACCGGAGGTATCGAGGAACACGCCGCTCACGCCGTAATCGCGCACGATGGCGCTGACCTGCTCCAGCAGATGAGCGCGGAAGGTCGGTTCGCCGGGGTTCAGGAACACCTGATCGTCCTCGCCAAAGCGGTCGGTATCCCAGTCGGGAAAGTTGACGAAGGCGATGGCGCTATCGGTGCGCGTGACAAACGTAGAACGGCGGTAATCCGGGTACACCTGTACATTCGCCCCGTGCATCCCGAACATCGGCATCAAGCGAACGCCGAGCGACTGCGCGGTTTGCATCAGGCGGCGGAAACCGGCATCCCCACCCATCGCCTCACCGGGGCGATAGTGCGGATAGGCATAGTAGTAGCGCCCCTCGAAGCCGGGGATGTAGCCGAGGATGTGCTTACCCGGCACATGCTTGGTAATTTCGCGCAGGTTTTCGCCCATCTGGTCGAAGGTGTTGAACACATAGCCCGTCCAGTGCTGCCCGTGCAGGTTCAGCACCAGCTTGATGTCGCGCATCCAATCCGGCACATCGGCGCGGGTTTCCCACGACTGGAGGTTGTAGGCCTTCTCGGTGTAAGCCAGATGCGCCGCAAATTCGGCATCCACTTCGGCGCGGCTGTTCGTCACCGTCAGGCGCATGTCGCAGGTAGCGATGCGGCTACCCCAGCGGGCGGCATCTTCTTCGTAGATCACTTCGACCACCGGCTGATGGTCGCTGTAGGGCGGCAGGTGGGTGTACAACCGCTTGGCGCGGACGTGCGAATCGCGCAGGCTAACCACGACATGCGGGGAACCATCGGTTTGTCCGGCGCACGCCCACGGTGTCAGCCATTCGCGCCACGGATAATTCCAGCCTACGGGCGCAAACTGGGTCGGCACAGCCGGATACGACACGGTGCTGGTCGGTTGCCACCACCCCTGATGGATGGCCTCGTTAGGCAGCCCCCACAGCATCAGCTTGATGACTTTTAGCGGTTCGGCGTGGGTGGCCTCGATGTGCCAGACGTAGGCGTTCCCATCCCGCGAGATGCGGACATCCACCGTGCCGGCGCTCTTTTGCTGCTGACCGCCCCATGACAGACCGGCGCAGTGCAGGTGCATCCCGTCCTCTCCGAGCGTCACCTGTGCCGGATCAAGCCCGTACAGATTGTTCACCGTGAAGATTTGCAGCCCCCAGCGCACACCGGGCAGGCCGGGCAGGTCATACAAAGGATCGCGGGGGTCGTAACTCAGTTCAAAAATATCCACGCTAATTCACTCCTGATTCGGGCGAGGCCATCAAGCGCGTCGAAGCACGCTGGATCAACTCGCAAGGAACGCGGTAAATTTCGTCGGCAGGTTTTCCGGCTTTGATCGCTTGCAACAGCAGTTCGCCCGCCAACCGTCCCATCTCCACCAGTGGGAGCTTGACGGTGGTCAGCGGCGGAGTCTGGTGTCCGGCAAAAGCGCGGTTGTCAAAGCCAACAACCGAGATGTCACGCGGGATGTTCAAGCCGCGTTCGCGCACAACGCTCATGGCGGCCACAGCCAGACTGTCACTCATGCAAAAGAGCGAGTCCGGGGGTTCTGCTTGGCTCAAAAGATCGTTCGTCAGCGCGTAGCCGAAACTCTCATACCATTTGCCAGCCCGCACCAACGCCGGATCGAACGTCAGGCCAGCCGCTTCGATGGTCTGACGGTAGCCGGCCAACCGGATATGGGTGGCTTCGTAGTTCGGCGGGCCGTTAATCACGCCGATTCGCTGATGCCCGCAGTCCAGCAAATGCTGTGTTCCCGTCACCGCGCCGCCAAAATCGTCCGGGATGACCGAGGGAATGCCGGACGTGCGCGTGTACTGAAACAGGTAGACCACCGGCATGTTCCCCAACGACAGCGCCGGCGCACCGCGTTCGTGGACGCGAAACCCGTTCATCAAGATCACGCCGTCAATCTGCTTATCCAGCAGCACCTGAAGATGGGCGCGTTCGCGTTCCGGTTCGCCATAGCTGTTGCACAGAAACACGCTAAAGCCCTGCTCCGCCGCCACTTCTTCCACGCCGCGCATCATAGACATGGTGAACACGCCTTCGAGGTCGTTGGTAATCAACCCCAGTGTGGAGGTGCGGCTCATTTTCAGGCTGCGGGCAATGCTGTTCGGGCGGAACTGAAGCTGTTCGACGGCGGCCTGCACCCGTGCATGTGTATCCGGGCTGACATACGGTATACCGTTCAGCACTTTCGAGACGGTGGCAGGCGAAACCCCCGCGAGTTGGGCCACATCACGGATGGTGATATTGGACGACGACGAAGGTTTCTTAGTAGACATTGTTAAGAAAAATATCTTGAGTAATCAATAGTAAAACGATTTACGTTGATTGTATCGCGTCAGGTAAATTTGTCAATAATTTGCCGTTGGATGTCCGCTTGTTTTTTTACGGGGCGCAAAAAGACACGGCGCAAACCGTGTCCCTATAAAGATCATAGCGATAGAAAATTTCTTGCCGGTTATCCGGCGGTAGCGCGCAGATAGGCCGCTGCCCGCGCCGCTGCCGCCTGACCGGAAGCGATCCGGGCCGCCAGCGCGAAACCGGCATAATCGCTACCCGCCAGCGCCACCCCCTCCGGCAGCATCGCCAGCGTGGAAGCCATCGCCGCCGCGAAGCCTTTGCGGTGCGGCGGCAACGGGTCGGCATCCGGCCAGTAATCTACACGTTCCACCAGCGGCGGCGCGTCCGGCTTAAGATGCTCATGCAGGTGTTGTGACAGCGCCGATTCATCCTGACCGGGGGGAAGGCGCACCCCGATTTGCAGCAACAGGCCGCCTTCCGGCACGCGGGCGGGGTTCTCCGTCCACATGTAGAACGGCACCGCCACATCCCACGGGAAGGTGATCGGGCGATTCAGGTCGGCGGCGCGGTAGCCGAGGTTGACGCGGGTGATGGTGTCGTAATCCACCGCGCTCAGGCGCAGGCTGAGTTCCGGCGCGAGAGTGCGTAACATGCGCTCGGCATGACGGGCGGGGGCGGCTACGATCAGCGCGGCAGCTTCCAGCATCAGCCCATTTTCAAGGCAGATCATGAAGCGCCCATCCATCGCGCCGAGGCTGCTCACCGCCATGCGCCGCAACACCGTGCCGTTCACCTGTGCCGCCAGCGCGTCCACCACACTCTGCGTCCCAGCACGCAGCGCCACCAGATGACGGCGGCTGACTTCGTGAACCGTAATCAACGAATCGGCCAAACCAAGCGGCGTCAGAAAATCCCACGAGTCACTTTTGGGAAAGGCAAATGCCCCGCCATCCAGCACGAAACCGGCTTCCGTTTCCGTCATAATCGAACCGCCGAGGCGCGGTTTGACTTCGATCAGGCGATAAGGCACGCCCAACCGTTCCAGTTCAACCGCCGCCGCCAACCCGCTTAACCCACCCCCGATGATGACCACATCTCGCATGGTGTTTCCTTAAACGTGGTGCAATGTGCAAGACGCTCTCTGACCAACGTGAGAACACTCTAATTGTACCCCATCTCACACCGTCTAGCCGGAGGTGGACTGCCCCTACAAAATGCGTTGGGGAGCGAATACGGCCTGCGCCGACGGTAGGATGAGGGGACAAAAGCGTTTTAAGGCGCTGACTCTGCGGTTGAGGATGATTTTCTTTTGTTGACAGGTTTCCGTACATCGGTGACACTGTGATAAAGCAGCATACGCCCCCGTCCCGCTTTCTGACGGCAGAAACGCGCACGGGGGATGATTACAGACATCCGCCGCAGGAGGCAACATGCGCATTGTGATCCCGGATGATTATCAGGATGCCGTTCGCCATTTGAACTGCTTCGCCAAACTCTCCGAGCATGAAGTCATCATCTATAACGATACGGTGAAAGATGTGGACACGCTGGCGGAACGCATGGCCGACGCCGATGCGCTGGTACTCATCCGCGAACGAACCGCCATCACCGAGGCCCTGCTCCAACGGTTGCCCAACCTGCGGGTGATCGCTCAGACCGGGCGCGGCATCCCGCATATTGATGTAGAAGCCTGCACGCGACAGGGCGTTGCGGTGGCAACCGGCACCGGATCGCCGGATGCGCCTGCCGAACTGACGTGGGCGTTGCTGATGGCAGCCATGCGCCGCCTACCCACCGAAATCGCCGCCATGCGTGCGGGGCGCTGGCAAACCACGATGGGGGTCAGCCTGCGCGGGCGCACACTGGGCATTCTGGGCTATGGCAACATCGGCAGCATTGTCGCCAGCTATGGCTGGGTGTTTGGCATGTCGGTGCTGGTCTGGGGGCGGGAAGGCTCACGGCGACGGGCGAAGGCTGACCAGTTCAAAGTCGCGTTCGATCAGCGTGACCTGTTCGAGCGCTCGGACGTACTCAGTATCCACCTCAAACTCACGCCGGAAACACGCGGCAGCGTCACCTACGACGATCTGATGAGCATGAAACCGGACTCACTCCTAATGAACACCAGCCGCGCCGAACTAATCGAGCCGGATGCGCTGGTGAAGGCGTTGCGGGCGGGTCGTCCGGGGTTCGCGGCGCTGGATGTGTACGAGTCCGAGCCTGTGATTGACCACCCGCTGCTGCACATGGACAATGTGGTGTGTACGCCGCACATCGGCTATGTGGAAAAAGAAAGCTACGAGAACTACTTCCGGTTGGCCTTCGACCAGCTGCTGGCCTTCTTTGCCGGAGAGCCGGCTGGCTTGGCGAATCCAGAAGTGCTGACGCAAAGCCGCTAGGAAATCGGGTTCCATCTGCGCTGTTTGCACCAAATCGCAGGTGGAACCGAAATATACCGAAACGCATTTACCTCCGCTCAACCTCCGCTTGACACAGGTTTTCCCCGTGTGGAAGCCCCGATATGCAGTTGCTAGACATTTGCCTATTTACATTGTGGGTTCAGTGTGTGATGATAACCAGCGGTAGGGTATCCATTCGCCCGGCTTGATTTTGCTGCTTGTGTTTTTGTTCGCACCCCGACGATCACTTCTGCATCTTTCGCCACGACTGCCTTCTACTCTATCGAATCGCTCAATTGACCATACAGGAGTATGTCATGGCTAAGAAGTTATACGTCGGTAATCTGTCCTATAGCGCCACTGAAACCCAGATTCGTGAACTGTTCGCTCAGGTCGGTGAAGTCACCGAAGTCAGCGTCATCACCGATCGCGACACCGGTCGCTCGAAGGGCTTTGCCTTTGTGCAAATGTCCAACGACACCGCCGCTCAGGACGCCATTCGCCGCTTCAACGGTCACACGATGGACAATCGTGCGCTGACCGTCAGCGAAGCTCGCCCCCGCGAAGAACGTTCTTCGGGCGGGAACAATTTCGGTGGTGGTTTCGGGCGCAACAAGCGCTTCTAATCCGCCGACAATCGCTTTCTAATAAACACCGCGTAAGATTGTCTTACGCGGTGTTTGCTTTTATCAGGCGAACATCGCCGTATTCACCTGCTCGCCCTGTGGCTCAGGCCGGGCAGCCACCCCCACACTGTTCCCAAGACGAACAGCGTACCCACATCTGAAACATGATCGGCAAAGGAGTGGTTTCAATGGCGACTGTCGTCCCGCACCTCCAGAAGGCCTTTAAGCTCGTCCTCAAAGATGGAATCCCGCAGGCCACCGTCGAAACGGTTGGCGCGGCTCAACTACTGCGTTGCTGTCCGTTGTGTGGCAGCGTGCATCAGATCATGGCGGCTCCTTCCGACGAAACCTTTACGCCGCTGTGTCAAACTCACCCCGTTCTGTATAAGACCGAACGCGCCGCATGGCAAAAACTGCATCCTGATGTGGTGGCGTTTACCGCGCTGTATCTGGTGAGCAAGATCGCCTGATTGCCCGCCCTGCGAACCCCTGCGAATCGTTTGCGGCTATAATGGGCATAAATCCCATCTAGCCGCATATCGGGGGAGACTGCGCGTGACCCTGAAAGTGTTCATCTCCTATAAAAGCGAATACCGTCCTTTTGCGCGGGCGCTGCAAACCCGCTTGAAAGAATGGGGCTACCCGACATGGTTGGATGTGGACAACATCCGCCCCGGCGAATATTTCCGCCACAAAATTCAGGAAGGGCTGGATACGTCCGACGCGCTGGTGGTGGTGCTGACCGAAGAAGCCCAGCGGTCACGGGAAGTCATGGCTGAAGTGGATTACTTCCTCGGTCAGCAGAATAAGCCCGTCGTCCCCCTGCGCCACCAAGACTGCAAGCCCCTGTATATTTTTGTGTCCATCCAATACATTGATTTTGTGACCAACGAGAGCAACGGTTTCGAGGCGCTGCGGACGCGGTTGGCTGAACTGAACGCCGCGCAGCAACCCGCCGCATCCGGTGGCGAGGCGGCTAAAGAGCAAGCGCCCGCCCTGCCGCCGCAAAACCCCGACGCGCCCCCGCCCCCGCAACCGATCCCGCCGCCCGCGCCCATCGTCGCACCGGGCGCAAACACCGCCACGACTGAACCATCCCGTCGCCAACCCGCTGAACCGTACCCCGATAAACAATCATTACCCACGCAAGCACCCGCCCGTCGTTCTCGCAGCGGCGCGGGGCGCTGGCAAATGGTGGGGGCGGCGGCGGTGCTACTGATCGCGGTCATCATCGTACCGCAGTTAATGCAGGGCAACGCCCTGCCGCCCGATCTCACCTCATCCACCCGTGACAATACGATGCCCCTGCTCATCATCGGCGGGCTGCTGCTGTTGGCGCTGGTCGGCGTGGGCGCGTTCCTCTGGTTGCGCCGCCGCCCAGAAAGCACATTCACCCGTGCCGAGCCAAATCTGCCGCTGCCGAAACCTGCGCCCGATGCCAACATGGAACAGCAAAACCAGCCGTATCAGCCGGAAGAATCCGATTCAAGCCAGATAGATGACCTGTTGAGTATGGACAAGAAAAAAGACGTGCCTGCCGCTGCGGTGCTGCGCCATACCGATTATGGCGAGTATCCGCTGGCGGGAAAGACACTGGCGCAGGTTTTTGATGACCTGCTCGGACAAATGCTGGTGTTGGGGACGGCACAGGCACGTCAGCAGGCATGGGATGAACTGGCAGCGGCGCTGCTGGCGCGTTCCAAAGCCGATGACACCCGTCCGGTTCCGCTGCGGTTGCAACTGAACGCATGGCTGGCGAACCGCCCATCGTTCGACGCATGGCTGGCAGCACAGGCCATCCACGCCTACGCCATCCCCGAACAAGCGGCGCAGGCATGGGTTGAACACGATCAACTGACGCTGCTTCTGGACGGGCTGGACGGCCTAAGCGCCGATCAGCGCACAGCCGGCCTAGCCGCGCTGCAAGCCTACCGCCGCGCCCATCCCAAAGTGGACGTGGTACTGGGCGGCAGCGCAGCGGATTTCGACGCGCTGACGCAAACGCTGGATATTCGCGGCGCGGTGTTGCTGGCGGGGTGAATCGGGAACGATGCTTGCCGCCCGCCCCAAGCGCGACTAGAATGTCATCTTATGAACGAACGCACCATTTCCACCCACCGCCTCGCACGGCATCCACGATCCCTCTGGTTCTTGCTGGCGCTGGCGCTGGTACTGCGGCTGGCCTACGGGCTGGCGCAGGATCACCACGCAGTCTACAGCAACCGGGGCGGCGACAGCTGGTGGTATCTGGAGTATGGTCGCCTGCTGGTCGTCAGTCAGGAGCCGGGGCCACCCCCTTCCGGGCCGCTGTACCTGCTGGTCGTCGGGCTGCCGCAGCATGTCCTTGAACCGGACGCGGCGGTGCTGGCAGTGCGCGTGCTTCAGGCGATACTTTCTACCGCCACCGCCTACTTCGGCTACCGGCTGGCGCGGAAGATTAGCGGCAGCGTCCGCGCAGGTTTGATCGCGGCGCTGGCGCTGGCACTCTCGCCAGCTTTCATCCTCGAAAGTGGACAAATCACCACCGAAACCCTGTATATTTTCCTGCTGGCTGCCGCGCTGTGGACGTATGTCAGCCTGATTCCCAGCCCGCGCCGCCCCGGTGAAGACGCGCTCGACCTGCCATATACCGGCAGCGGCTATAAGATTCTGGCGCTGGCGGGGCTGCTACTGGGGCTGGCAACGCTCACACGGGCGGTGCTGCTGGCCTTTCCGCTGGGGCTGGCGCTACATCTCGTCATGGTTTACGGCTGGCGCAACGGCCTGAAGCGGGCGCTGGTGCTGCTGGCGGTCTATGCGCTGGTCGTCAGCACATGGACGATCTACATGCGCGCCCGCTGGAATCTATGGGTGGTGGGGGCGCAGGGTTTCTCGGCGTTCCTGTATCTGGGCGCGACCGACTGGCAAGGGCCGCAGGAAGTGGATGCGAGTCTGGCGCAGGACGCAGGCGGGCAATTCTCCACCCAACCGGACGCGCAGCAAGAACTTTATCAGGCGGCAGCGGCGCAGATCATCCTGAAGGACTTCGGCGGTTGGCTATCGCGGCGCGGCGGCGAACTGGCCGGCGCGTTCTTGCAACCGCATGGCGTGGCCTTCTTCCCCGGCGAAAGCCTGCGCGATCTGGCGCTGGGCTGGCTGAACGGCGACCGCAGTTACGACGGGTTCGTGCGGTTGCTGCGCGGCGATTATTTCATCCCCAAACTGGTCATTTACGTGCTGCACTACATCAGCATCCTGCTCGGTCTGGTGGGAATCGTGCGTACACGCGGGCGCTGGCGGCTGACGCTGCCCCTCATCGGATTCCTCGGCTACACGCTGCTGATTCACTTCGCGCTGGATGCCATCCCGCGCTACCTGTTCCCGCTGTCGTTCGTGTGGTGGGTGTTCGCGGCGGCGGCGCTGGCGCGGCGATTCTCCGCCGATGACCTGCCCATCGAACAACCCACCCACACCTATCACGTATAAACGCCTTCCACTTGCCTACTATCGTTATATTCAAAGCAATAGTACAGTAGCGTTGTGGAATACGCTGCAACACAGGGAGAATCCATGTTCAAACGCCCACAAGGGATGACGGCCTTCACACTGGTGTGGGCGGGGCAGTTGGTTTCGCTGCTGGGGACGAGCATGACCCAGTTCGCGCTCACCATCTGGTCGTGGAAGTTCGTGACCGAAGTGCATCCGGTAGACGATCCTGCGACGGCGATGGCGCTGGTGGCGCTGTTCAACATGGCTCCGCTGATCTTCTTCAGCCCGATTGCCGGGGCGCTGGTTGACCGCTGGAATCGCAAGCTGGTGATGATGGTCAGCGATCTGGCGGCGGGGCTGGCGACCATCGCCGTGTTCCTGCTGTACAGCAGCGGTCAGTTGCAAATCTGGCATTTGTACATCGCGGGCGCGTTCACCGGCCTGTTCCAGTCGTTCCAGTGGCCGGCCTACTCCGCCGCCATCGCCACCATGATTCCCAAAGAGCATTACACCCGCGCCGACTCGATGATGGGGCTAAACGACTCGCTTTCGGGCATCTTCGCGCCCATGCTGGCGGGGCTGCTGCTGACCTTCATCGGCATCAGCGGCATCATGCTGCTGGACATCATCACCTTCCTCGTCGCCATTGCCGCGCTGCTGGCGGTAGTCGTGCCGCAGCCGCCCGTGAGCGAAACCGGCGCGGCCAGCCGGGGCAGCCTTCGTAGCGAATCGGTGTACGGCTTCCGCTACATCTTCGAGCGCAAAAGCCTGCTAGGGCTGCAACTGGTGTTTTTCACCGGCAATCTGCTGGCGACAGTGGCGGGTACGCTGTTCGCGCCCATGATTCTCTCGCGCTCCGGCAACGATAGCGTGGTGCTGGGGACGGTGCAGGCTGCGCTCGGCGCAGGCGGGTTGATCGGCGGCCTTGTGCTGACCATCCGGGGCGGCCTGAAGCGACAGGTACACGGCGTATTGATGGGCTGGGTCATCGCCAGCCTGTTCGGGACAGTGCTGCTGGGTTTGGGGCAAACGCTGACGGTGTGGATTGCCGCCGCCTTCATCGGCAGCCTGTTCGGGCCGCTGATTAACGGCTCCAACCAGTCCATCTGGCAGGCCAAAGTGCCGCCGGATGTGCAGGGCAAGGTGTTCGCGGCGCGGCGCATGATCGCGTGGTTGACGATTCCGGTGGCGCAGTTGATCGCGGGGCCGCTGGCGGATCGCGTGTTCGAGCCGGGGCTGCGGGCGGGGGGCAACCTCGCGCCGCTGTTCGGCGGGCTGGTGGGCGTGGGGCCGGGGGCGGGTATGGCGCTCATCACGGTCATTTGCGGCCTGCTGGCGGCGGTGCTGTGCGGATCGGGGTATCTGTTCCCGGTCATCCGCAACGCCGAAGACCTCCTACCCGACCATGATGCCGCGCCATCGGCTGGCTAAAGGCGCATCCCATACGCACCATCTTACATTCGCGCCGAACTTGGCGTTATAATCAGACAGATTACCTACGCCCACGCGAAACGCAGCGGGGATACGGTTAATCTGGAAGCACCGTTCATCACTCATGCTATTGACTGGAGTGCCTACGTTGAACATGATGCGGATAGCAGGCTGGCTCCTGCTGCTGACCGCCCTGCTTCTCGGAAGCAGCGCCGCCGCCCAATCCACGCCGGATTTTCGCGGCGACCCCAGTTTGCCCGCCCCGGAGTTCGTCACCGGACTCGACTGGCTGAACGTCCCTGCCCCGCTGACCCTTAGCGACCTGCGCGGCAAAGTGCTGCTGCTGGACTTCTGGACGTATGGCTGTATCAACTGCATCCACATGATTCCCACCCTTCAGCAACTTGAAGCCAAATATGGCGACGCGCTGGCGATCATCGGCGTGCATTCCGCCAAATTCATAGGCGAGGGCAAGACCGGCAACCTGCGCCAGATCGTGCAACGCTACGGCCTGACGCATCCCGTCATCAACGATGTGGATTTTAAGGTGTGGCAGCAGTACAGCGTGCGGGCGTGGCCCACTTTTGTGCTGGTTGACCCGTTGGGCAACTTGTTCGCGCAACAGGCGGGTGAAATCCCGTTCGATGCGTTCGACAAGGTGATCGGCGGCATGATCGCCCAGTTTGACGGCGAAAACGCGATTGACCGCACCCCGCTGCCCATCCGCTTAGAAGGCGCAGACGTGCCGGTCTCCGCGCTGGCCTACCCCGGCAAAGTGCTGGCAGACGCACAGGGCGGACGGCTGTTCATCGCCGACAGCAGCCACAACCGCCTGATTATCGCGGATTTACGTACCGCTGAAGTGCTGGATGTGATCGGTTCAGGCGCGGTTGGCCTGACCGATGGCGACTACGCCAGCGCCACTTTCCGCAAGCCACAG
>CAIPFY010000012.1 GCA_903864435.1 uncultured Chloroflexota bacterium
CGATTTGCACATCGTCCTTCAAGAGCATATCAGCATCCTGCAACCTACCCTGACGGCTGGCGCTGCCGATGTGGTCATCGAGATTGTCTCCAAAGAGAGTCAACTGCGCGATCTGGTCGAAAAGTACGAGGAATACGAAGCAGGCGGCGTGCGCGAATACTGGCTCATCAATCCGCTGCGGCGACAAGTGGATTTCTACGTGCGGGGCAAAGATGGGCTTTACGCCCGCAGCGACCCCCAAAATGATGTATTTACATCCAGCGTCCTAGCGCGTTTCCGCCTCGAAACACACCTATTCTGGGGTGCGCCCCCTAGCAGTAGGGAAATTGTCGCCCTCGTAGATGCCATGCTCAAGGAGTGAATTCGTCCCTTATGTTCAACGTCAACTTACGCAATCAGGTCGCCCTCGTCACCGGCGCGGGGCGCGGCATCGGCAAGGCCATCGCGCAGGGGCTTTCGGACTGCGGCGCGGTGGTGGCCGTCAATGATATTGACCCCGCCAGCGCCACCCTCACCGCTGGCACGCTCACCGGGGAAGCCAATGCCTACGTCACCGATGTGGCGGACTCGGCGGCGGTAGACCGCATGATCGAGAAGATTGTGGCGGATTTCGGGCGGCTGGATATTGTGGTGAACAATGCCGGCGTCGAACCGAAGGCCAGCATCCTTGAGATGACCGATGCCGACTGGCACAGCGCCATCAACATCAACCTGAGCGCCGCCTTTTACACCAGCCGCGCCGCTGGCAAGGTGATGCGGGCGGCGGGGAGCGGCTCGATCATCAACATCGCCTCGATTGCCGGCCACAACATCCCGATTGCGCTGCGCTCCGGCTATGTCGCCAGCAAAGCCGGCATGATCGGCTTCACCCGCGAGTGCGCCCGTGAATTTGCCGCCTATGGCATCCGCGTGAATGCCGTTTGTCCCGGCGTGATCGAAACCGAGATGACCGCCCACCTGCGCCAGAACGTCGCCCAGATGCAAAAGTGGCTGGAGGACATCCCGCAAAAGCGGCTCGGCATCCCCGAAGATGTGGTCGGGCTGGTGCTGTTCCTGTGTTCAGATGCGTCGCGTTACCTGACCGGACAGGCAATCAACGTGGATGGCGGAAAGGTGATGCTGTGATGGATGTGTCCGCGCTGCTGGAAGAACTGCGGGCTATTGCGCTCACAGGGCTGCACTACAACCAGAACGATCCCTACAACCACGAACGCTATGAGCGCCTGCTGCGCCTGACCGCCAACGAATATGCGGCGCTCACCGGACTCGAACTGGAGCAGATCGTCGCGCAGTTCCGCCGCGAAACGGGCTACATCACGCCCAAAGTAGGGGTATGCGGCGCGGTGTTCAACCCCGCCGGACAGGTGCTGCTGGTGCGGCGTTCGGACAACGGGCGCTGGGCGCTGCCCGGTGGCTATGCCGAAGTGAACTACACGCCGCAGGAGAATCTGGCACGGGAACTGCGCGAAGAAACCGGGCTGGAAGTGAGCGTGAATGAACTGGTGGATGTGTACACCGCGCAACCGGGGCAATACCCGCATGTGGTGCAAACCACCTACACCCTGTTCTTCCGCTGCACCGCCATCGGTGGGATGCTCACGCCCTCGCACGAAACGCCGGAACTGGGCTACTTTGACCACACCACCATCGAAAACTGGCACATGAACCACCGCCAGCGTGCAGACCGCGCCTATGCGTTGTGGCAGGCTGAACAGGGTTAAGCAGGCCGCCGTGCTTCGATCAGCACCCAGTCGCCATCCTGACGGCGGGCATACGGTTCTAATCCGGTCTGGCGCAGCGCGGCTTCCACTGCGTCCGCTTGATCGTGAATGATGCCCGCGAACAACGCCAGCCCGCCGGGACGCACCGTGTCGCCCAAGCGTTCGCCGCACATGGTAATGATGATCCGCGCCAGAATGTTCACCACGATCAAATCATACTGCCGCCCGGACGCAACCACCTCCGCCAGACTGCCCTCCTGCGCGGTGATCTGTGCCGCCACGCCATTTTGCGCCGCGTTCTCGTCCGTCACGCGCACCGCAATCGGGTCAATATCCAGCCCCCAGATGTGCGCCGCGCCCAACTTAGCCGCCGTGATTGCCAGCACGCCAGAGCCGCAGCCCAAATCGAGAATGTTCATCCCCGGCTGTACGCGATCTTCCAGCCCGACCATGCACAGCTGCGTGCTGGGGTGCGTCCCCGTCCCGAAGGCCATGCCGGGATCGAGCGCCACCACCAGATCGTCCGACGCGATTTCGGTTTCAATCCACAGCGGACGGATGAGCATGCGCTTGCCCACCCGCACCGGATGGTAATGCGCCTTCCACGCTTCCGCCCAATCTTCCTCATGCACCAGCGTATACACAGGGCGCGGCATCGGGTACATCATGCTCATGTGACCGAGTGCGGATTCCAGTCGCAGTTTGGCATCCTCGGCGCGATCATCGGCGGGGATATAGGCGCGTAGCGTGAGCGTGGTCACAGGCGGCACGTCGCCATCGTCCCATTTCTCGCTGGCAATATTATCCTGTTCGATGGACACGCCCTGATGCCCGTAGCGTGTGAGCAGTTCTGCCACCGCCTCTGCCGCCTCGCCATCCACCTGCAACGCGATTTCAATCCAATCCATGCTGATCTGCCCCCTGTCAAAAAGAAAGGCGGCGCTGCCGCCGCCTGTGCATGATACCGGTTGTACGGACGCTTGCCTACACACAAGCCGCCGTTTACGCCTGATCGCCGCCGAACAGCCCCATCATGCGGTCAAAGAAGCCGCGCCCGTTCTGCTGCGGTTGCACTTCCTTGCCGAACGTGGTCGCCAGCTTCTCGAACAACTCGCGCTGTTCGGGCGTGAGTGTGTTCGGCACGATCACCTGCACATATACCAGCTGGTCGCCGCGTCCGGTATTTGAGCCGTCGCTGCGCAGGCGGGGGATGCCCTTCCCGCGCAAACGGAACACCTTGCCGGTTTGCGTCCCCGCCGGGATGTTCAGTTCCACATCCCCATCCACCGTCGGTATGACCACTTTATCGCCCAGCGCGGCCTGCGCCACATTCACGGTCACATCCAGAATGATGTCGCTGTCCTTGCGCTTGAAAAACTTATGCTCTTTCACATCAATGATGACGTACAGGTTGCCGGCTGGTGCGCCATATTCGCCCGCGTCGCCCTCGCCCTTGATCTGGATTTGCAGCCCTTCGCGCACGCCCGGCGGAATTTGCACATTCAGGATGGCATGTTTCCGCAAGAGGCCGCTACCGGTGCAGGTGCGACACGGGCTGGGGTTGATCTCGCCGCGCCCACCGCAGCGCGGACAGGGCGTAGCACGCACCATCGCGCCGAGGAACGTCTGCTGCACCTGCCGGATTTCGCCCGTGCCTTTGCATTCCGGGCAGCGCGTGGGGGTTGTCCCCGGCTCTGCGCCGCTGCCGCTGCACGTTTCGCAGGCTTCAAAGCGGTCAAAGTCAATCTGCTTTTCGACGCCGAATACCGCTTCCTCAAAAGTGACGCTGGTGTTCACGCGCCGATCCGAGCCGGGACGCGGGCCGCGCCGCCGCCCTGCCTGACGATTGCCGCCAAAGTTGTTGAAAAACTCCTCGAAGATTTCCTCGAAACCGCCGAACCCTGCGCCGCCCTGTGCGCCGCCAAACCCGCCCGCGCCGCTGACTCCCGCCGCGCCAAAGCGATCGTAGCGCGAACGCTTTTCGTCATCCGACAGGACTTCGTAGGCTTCGTTAATCTCTTTGAACTTATCCTCGGCCTGCTCGTGCTTGCTCACATCAGGATGATATTCGCGGGCCAGCTTGCGGAAAGCCTTCTTGATTTCCTCTTTGGTCGCGCCCTTTTGAACGCCTAGCACTTCATAGTAATCTCGCGCCATACCCTCATCCAACTGCCCGCTGGGGCTGCCCACTCATTCACCCGCACAATGCCGGAGTCGCACCTCCGGTATACAGAAAACGGGTAGGGAATGCTCCCTACCCGGATGACACTAGCTCGACTGAGGCGTTTAGACCTCTTTGAACTCGCCTTCAACCACATCGTCGTTCGGCTTGCTGCCTGCCGCGCCGCCTGCGCCGCCCGCCGCGTTGCCGCCGGGAGCCGCGCCGTCGGGGGGCGGTTCCGCCGCGCCCGGTTGCTGGTACATGCTGCCGCCTAACGCCTGCACCTGCTGGCTGAGCGCATCCACCGCCGTGTTGATCTTCTCGATGTCGCTGCCTTCCAGCGCCTTACGCACCGCGTCAATCTTCTCCTGCGTCTGCTTCTTGGCATCTTCCGGCAGGCGATCGGCAAAGTCGTGCAGCACCTTCTCCGCGCTGAAGATGGCGCTGTCGGCCTTATTCTTGGCCTCGGCGTTTTCCTTGCGCTTGGAGTCTTCGCTGGCGAACTTCTCAGCTTCCTTCACCATGCGCTGAATTTCTTCCTCGCGCAAGCCGCTGCTGGCGGTGATGGTGATCTTCTGTTCGCGTCCGGTGGCCTTGTCCTGTGCGCTCACGTTCAGGATGCCGTTCGCGTCAATGTCAAAGGTCACTTCGACCTGCGGCACACCACGCTGCGCGGGGGGAATGCCATCCAGAATGAACTTGCCTAGCGACTTGTTATCGCCCGCCATCGGACGTTCGCCCTGCACGACGTGAATTTCCACCTGCGTCTGCCCATCGGAAGCCGTCGAGAACACTTGACTTTTCTTGGTGGGGATGGTGGTATTGCGCTCGATCAGCGGGGTCGCCACGCCGCCCAGTGTTTCCACGCCGAGAGTCAGCGGGGTCACGTCCAGCAGCAGGATGTCCTTCACTTCGCCGCCCAGCACGCCGGCCTGAATCGCCGCGCCCAGTGCCACCACTTCGTCCGGGTTCACGCCCTTGCTCGGCTCTTTGCCGAAGAAAGCCTTCACCGCTTCCACCACCGCCGGCATACGGGTCATACCACCCACCAGCACAACGGTGTTCACATCTTCCTTCTTCAAACCTGCATCGCGGATAGCCGCTTCGCAGGGGTTAATCGAACGCTTCACCAGATGATCGGTCAACGACTCCAGCTTGGCACGGGTCAGGGTCATGTGCAGATGCTTGGGGCCGCTGGCATCCGCCGTGATGAAGGGCAGGTTCAGTTCGGCAGAAAGCGTGCTGGAAAGCTCAATCTTGGCCTTCTCCGCCGATTCCTTCAACCGCTGAAGCGCCTGACGGTCGCTGCGCAGGTCAATGCCCTGTTCTTTCTTGAACTCCGCCGCCACATAGTCAATGATCGTCTCATCGAAGTTGTCGCCGCCGAGATAGGTATCGCCGTTGGTGCTGCGCACTTCAAACACGCCATCGCCCACTTCGAGGATGGAAATGTCGAACGTGCCGCCGCCCAGATCGTACACGGCGATCACTTCATTCTTGTGTTCGCCCAGCCCGTAGGCGAGGCTGGAAGCGGTCGGCTCGTTGATAATACGCAGCACGTCCAAACCGGCGATGCGCCCCGCATCTTTGGTGGCGTTACGCTGTGCGTCGTTGAAATAGGCCGGAACGGTGATGACGGCCTTATCCACCGTTTCGCCCAGATAGGCTTCGGCATCGGCCTTCAGCTTCTGCAAAATCATGGCGCTAATTTCCGGCGGGCTGTAATCCTTGCCGCCCATCGCCACGCGAATATCGCCGTTGGGAGCTGCGCTCACCTTATACGGCACGCGCTTCAACGTTTCCTGCACTTGCCCATCACTGTGCTTGCGCCCCATGAAACGCTTGACCGAGAAAATCGTGTTTTCCGGGTTGACCACCGCCTGATTGCGGGCAGTCTTGCCCACAATGCGTTCGCTGGTCTTGGGGTTAATCGCCACCACCGAAGGGATCAGGTTGCCGCCTTCTGCCGAAGGGATCACTTTTGGCTGTCCCGCTTCCATCACCGCCACTACCGAGTTCGTAGTGCCGAGGTCAATCCCGATTATTTTGCCCATGAGTCCTCATCTTTCCTGTTGATGATCGTGTGTTCGTTGTTAGTGGCAGTGCGCTCCGCAGCGCCCTGCTCAAAAGAGATCGTTAGTTCGCCACGCGCACCAGCGCGGTACGCAGCACCCGGTCGCCGTAAGCGTAGCCCTTACGCAGCGTGGCGGTCACATGGCCGCTTTCGACCTCGCTGCTGTCGTCCGTCGCCACCGCCTCGTGCTTGGAGGGGTCAAACGGCTGTCCCTTGGGATCAATAATGCTGATGCCGGCTTCGCCCAGCGCCTTCAAGAACTTGCGCTGCACAGCCCCTAAGCCGTTCAGCCATGAGTTCCCCTGCAACTCCGCCGGAATATTGGACATTGCCAGTTCAAAATCGTCCAGCGCGGGCAAAAGCGCCTTGAACGCATCCGCCGCCGCCGACTGGGACAAATCGGCCATTTCGCGCTCCACGCGCTTCTTGTAGTTGGCGAATTCGGCACGTTCGCGCTGCCAGCCGGCCATATAATCCTGTGCGGCCTTCTGTGCAGCAGCCACTTCCGCCAACGGTTGATTGCCCGGTTTAGCGGCGGGGGTTTCCATCGTTTCAACCGGCTTCACTTCGGACGTATCTTCGTTATCAACCGTTGCATCCGGTTGTTCAGGGGGTGTCGCTTTGGGATCGTGGTCAGTCACGCGAATTATTCTCCTCGGCAAACAAAACACGAGCCTGACGGGTCAGGCACTTCATGTTCGTAGTGTATACAGGGAGTATAAGAATGGCGTTAGCGCATCTAAGAGGGAAATGAGGGACGAAAACAGGTCACACTGTCTTTAACCACAAATGACAATCCATTCATAACCGAAACCTAAATGAATGCCCTATCAACCTTAACCGCCACCTGACACAGAGATCAACAAGCGTTCGCTACACTTCTGTTCATCGAATGATTTGAGGAGGTTTTGTGACTCTTCGTTTTCGAGAACCGTTCAATGGCTTTTCGCATTTATTCGGCGCAGCCGTTGCCTGTGGCGGGGTGGTGTGGATGATGCAGCATGTTGCCGCCAGTTCAGGCAAGATGGCCTCGGTTATCGTCTACGGTTTCAGCCTGATCGCCGTCTTTCTAGCGAGCGCCGCATACCACCTCTGGGATGGTACCCAAAAGATGATCCAGCGTCTTCAGAAGTTGGATCACGCCGCCATTTACCTCGTCATCGCAGGTAGCTACACGCCCATCTGTTACAACGTCCTCACCAGCAGCTGGCGGTTGTGGTTGCTGGCAATCATCTGGGTGATGGCTCTGGCGGGGATCATTTACAAACTACTGTTCCTTCGGGAACCCGGCATCTACTCGCTGTTGTACTATCTGGCGATGGGGCTTCTGGGGCTAACTGCGGTGCCGGAGTTAATCGGTCAACTGCCTGAGAGCGCAGCACAACTTCTATTGATAGGCGGCGGATCGCTCATTATCGGGGCGCTGGTCTTTGGCCTCGAAAAGCCCAATTTGCACCGTTTCTTCGGTCATCATGAGTTGTGGCATGTATTTGTGCTGATCGGTTGCGGCTTTCACTTTGTCGCCATCGCCCACTGCATCCTGTAGATCACTAGACTGGAACCACCCCCTGCCACACCGGGATAAACGCTCCGGCGGTGGGTGGCGCAGCGGACGCCTTGTCCGTTCAGTATCCCTCGAATGCTCCCGCGCCCGGTCGGGAGCATTTTTATCACCCTATCCCCCCTGCCACCCATTCACTGAAGTCTGATAAACTGATCTTCAAATGGGCATTTCTTTGTATCCCCCAAAAGGAAATGAGGGAACACTGGGCGGGTCAAAAAAGTGTTTCACATGATGAAAAATCTAAAACCCGCCATACTAGACAACACCACAACGGGCGCAAAGCAACATGTGCTACTAATCCCACTGATAAATGTAATAATCCCACCAATCGCTCTCAAAATACCCAGCACAAAATCTAATATAGCCAAGAAAACACTGAGTATAGCTGCCAATACCACACCGACCATCTGAATAACAACACGGATCAATTTGCCCAGATCAAAGCCAGATTGGGATTCTTGGGGTGGAGGTGGAATCGGTGTAGGAGATGGAGTTGGGGTATCCGATGGAATAGGCGTAGCAGATGCAATCGGCGTATCGGACGGAAGCGGGGTCAGAGTCGGCGTAAGCGTCCAGTTCGGTGCATTGGTCAACCGCGCCGAGACAGTCGCATCAAAATCAAGGGTTGGGGTGGGCGTCCAACTGTCTGCGGTAACCGTCTGCAATCTTTGCAGTTCCGCGACCGTCATGGCCTGAACCGTTCCTTCTATCTGCTGGCTAGTCAACAGGGGTGAAGGTGGACGATAGGCGCTAATTCCCAGAATCACCATGACGGCAAGAATAGACCAGAAAACGACTTGTACACTTTGAGATCGGGATAAAAAACGTCTACGCATCTCACAAATACCAATCGTTTTATGTGCTGTACTCTTGGCAAGTATAAAGCAAGAGTGTGACATAAAAGATTGAGGATATACGCTGTCACCCTGCCCGCACCTGCGGCAAAACACCTTCGCCCAAAGTTTGGTAAACTGAAGGGTAAATATGCGTTGCTTTTGCCACACTTGAAGGATTCCATTCATGCGACAACTTGTGGAATGCGTCCCGAACTTTTCCGAAGGCCGCCGCACCGAAGTGATTGACCGCATCGCCGCCGACATCGCCGCCGTTCCCGGCATCAACCTGCTTGACCGCGAGAGCGATAGCGACCACAACCGCACCGTCATCACCTTCGTTGGCACGCCCGAATCCGCCCTCGAAGCCGCCTTCCGGGGCATCCGCACCGCCAACGAACTGATTGACCTCGATGTGCATCAGGGCGCACACCCGCGCATGGGCGCAACCGATGTCGTCCCGTTCATCCCCATCGAGGGCGTGAGCATGGCGGACTGCATCACGCTGGCGCAGCGCCTCGGTCAGCGCGTGGGCGCGGAACTGAACATCCCGGTTTACCTGTACGAAGCCGCCGCCACCCGCCCCGAAAACGAGAATCTAGCGAACGTCCGGCAGGGCGAGTATGAGGGGCTGAAAACCGCCATCGAAACCGACCCGCGCCGCAAGCCGGACTTCGGCCCATCGCGCATGGGCAAAGCCGGGGCGACGGTCATCGGGGCGCGTGCGCCGCTGGTGGCCTACAACGTCTACCTGACCACCGACAAAGTGGACATCGCCCGCAAGATCGCCAAAGCCATCCGTCACCAGACCGGCGGCCTGCGCTTCGTCAAGGCGCTCGGCCTGCTGGTGAACGGCAAGGCGCAGGTTTCGATGAACCTGACCGACTACACGCAAACGCCCGTCTTTCGTGCGGTTGAACTGGTGCGCCGCGAAGCCGAACGTTACGGCGTGGGCATCGAAAGCACCGAACTGATCGGCCTCATCCCGCAAAAGGCGCTGTTCGACTCGGCACAGTGGTACTTGCAACTGGACAACTTCCAGCCGGATATGGTGCTGGAAAGCCGCCTGACCGGGGCATCGGCGGGCGACTCCACCTTCCTGAACGCCCTCGCCAGCGCCGAACCCACCCCCGGCGGCGGCTCGGCAGCGGCCTATGCCGGCGCGATGGCGGCTGCGCTGGTAGCGATGGTCGCCCGCGTGACGGTGGGCAAAAAGAAGTACGCCGATGTCGCCGCCCGCATGGCGCAGATCGTGGTAGAAGCCGAAAGCCTGCGCGCCACGCTCGAATCCGGCGTGAAGCGCGATGCCGAAGCCTTCAACACGGTGATGGACGCGCTCAAACTGCCGAAGGACACGCCCGAACAGCAAACCGAACGCGCCGCCGCGCTGGAAAATGCCAACAAAACCGCCTCCGAAGTGCCGCTGGCCGCCGCGCAAACCGCCCTCGCCGTCCTCGCGCTGGCACTGGAAGTGGCGGAGAAGGGCAACCTGAATGCCCTCAGCGACGCGGGTTCTGCCGGATCGCTGGCGGAAACGGCCATTTTCGCGGCGGGGCTGAACGTCAAAATCAATGCCAAGGGGCTGACTGACCGCGCCGCCGCCGCCGATCTGCTCCAGCGCCTCGCCGCTGTAGAAGCGCAGGCCGCGCAGCACAAATCACGCCTGCACGACCTGCTGCGCGAACGCGGCGAGATGTGATGCCCTCACCCCCTGCCCACTCTCCCAACCGCTGAGTACAGCTAGGAGAGGGGGGAAAAGACGGGAGAGTCCCCTATCCCCCGTCCCCTTTCCCCATACATGGTGAAAGGGGAGAATCCTCTTTTTCCCCCCAGCCCCCTGTATGGGGTTGGGGCTAGGGCGATGGGGATGAGGGTCAAAAATACGGAACGAATGTGATCTGATTTTGGAAAGGACTCCCATTATGACAACCACCCCTCCCGGCGCACATCCGGTACGCGCCCCGCGTGGGACGCAATTAACGTGCAAGAACTGGTTGATCGAAGCCGCCTACCGGATGATTCAGAACAACCTCGACCCCGAAGTGGCCTTCGACCCCGACAACCTGATCGTCTATGGCGGACGCGGGCGGGCGGCGCGCAACTGGCCGGCCTTCGAGGCCATCCTCGACTCGCTGCGTCAGCTTGAGCCGGATGAAACGCTGCTGGTACAGTCCGGTAAACCCGTCGCGGTCTTTCGCACTCACGAGGACGCGCCGCGTGTGCTGATCGCCAACAGCAACATCGTCCCCGCATGGGCGACGCAGGAAAACTTTGACCGCTGGGAAAAAGCCGGCCTGATGATGTACGGTCAGATGACCGCCGGTAGCTGGATTTACATCGGCACGCAGGGCATTTTGCAGGGGACATACGAAACCTTCGGCTCACTGGCGCGGCAGCAGGGGTGGGACAGCCTGCGCGGGAAGTTCGTCCTCACTGCCGGACTGGGTGAGATGGGCGGGGCGCAGCCGTTAGCCGTCACCATGAACGAGGGCGTTGGCCTGTTCGTGGAGGTAGACCGCTGGCGTGCCGAACGCCGCTTGAATATGAAGCAGATTGACCGCATCACCGACAACACGGAAGAAGCCATGACATGGGTGGATGAAGCCTGCCGCGCCGGAAAGCCGCTATCGGTGGGGCTGGTGGGGAACGCCGCCGAAGTGCTGCCGGAACTGCTGCTGCGCGGCATCGTACCGGACATCGTGACCGACCAGACCTCGGCGCATGATGTCATGTACGGCTACATTCCCGCCGGACTCACGCTCGAACAGGCCGCCGACCTGCGCCAGAGCGACCCCGCCGCCTATCAAGCGCGGGCGATGGAGAGCATGGCGCGGCACGTCCAGACCATGCTGGACTGGAAGGCCAAAGGCAGCATCGTCTTTGACTACGGCAACAACCTGCGCCAGCGGGCGTTTGACGCAGGCGTGACCAACGCTTTTGATTACCCCGGTTTCGTGCCGGCCTACATCCGTCCGCTGTTCTGCGAAGGCAAAGGCCCCTTCCGCTGGGTGGCGCTCTCCGGCGACCCGGAGGACATCTACGCCACTGACCGCGCCATGCTGGAACTATTCCCCGAAGATGCTCACCTGCGCCGCTGGTTGCAGATGGCGCGGGAGCAGATCAGCTTTCAGGGGCTACCGGCACGCATCTGCTGGTTGGGCTATGGCGAACGGGCGCGTGCCGGTCTGCGCCTGAACGAGATGGTGGCGCGGGGCGAAGTCTCCGCCCCCATCGTGATCGGGCGTGACCATCTGGATAGCGGCTCTGTCGCCAGCCCCAATCGCGAAACCGAAGCCATGCGCGACGGTTCGGACGCGATTGCCGACTGGCCGCTGCTGAACGCGATGGTCAATGCCGTCGGCGGCGCGACATGGGTGAGCATCCATCACGGCGGCGGCGTGGGCATCGGCTACAGCCTCCACGCCGGACAGGTGATCGTAGCCGACGGGACGGAAGCCGCCGCCCGCCGCCTCGAACGGGTGCTGACCAGCGACCCCGGCATGGGCGTGGTACGCCATGCCGATGCGGGTTATCCCGAAGCCATCGAGTTCGCAAAAGCCAACGGCGTGAAAATTCCGATGATGGGGAACATTTGATGCACACGGTCAGCTTGATTATTCACGGGGCGGCGCAAGTCGTCACTTGTGCCAGCCCGAACGGGGCGAAACGCGGGGCGGCGCTGGCCGATGTCGGGATCGTGCCGGATGGCGCGGTGGCGATAGACGGGGAGCGCATCCTCGCGGTGGGCAGCAGCGCGGACATCCTGCGCGACTACCATGCCGAACACACGCTGGATGCCGCTGGCAAAGTGGTCTGCCCCGGCTTTGTGGACGCGCACACGCACATCGTCTACGGCGGCCACCGCCTGAACGAGTTCGAGATGCGAATCGGCGGCGTGAGCTACATGGACATCATGGCGGCGGGCGGCGGTATCGCCAGCACCATGCGTGCCACCCGCGCCGCGCCCTTCGAGGTACTGCTGCAAGAGGCCGGCGAACGCCTTGAGGAGATGGTGCGGTTGGGGACGACCACCATCGAGATCAAATCCGGCTACGGGCTGGATACCGCCACCGAACTGAAGATGCTGGCGGTGATCGAGGCGCTCCAGCGCCAGTCCCCCGCCGACATCGTGCCGACCTTTTTGGGCGCACACGCCATCCCGCCGGAATATGCCGGACGCGCCGACGAGTACACCGCGCTGGTGATCGAGGAGATGCTGTCCGCCGCCGGAGCGTGGTATCGCGGGTCGGTTTTCGCCACCAGCGGACGGCCTTTACATGCCGATGTGTTCTGCGAGAAGAACGCCTTCACCACCGACCAGACGCGGCGCATCCTACAAGCGGCGCGGGAGCAAGGCATGGCGGTCAAGGCGCATGTAGACGAATTCACCGCGCTCGGCGGGCTAACCGCCGCGCTGGAATGCGGCGCTCTGTCGGTAGACCATCTGGATGTAACAGCCGGCGCGGAAATCACGGCGCTGGCAAAGTCGGCAGCAGTGGGCGTGGTGCTGCCCGCCGTCAATTTCAACCTCGGCAGCACCCACTACGCCAACGCCCGCGCCTTCATCGAAGCGGGTGCGGCGGTGGCGCTGGCAACCGACCTCAACCCCGGCTCTGCGCCCTGCCCTTCGATGCCGCTGGTGATGGCGATGGCCTGCCGCTATCAGCGGTTGCTACCCGCCGAGGCGCTCAACGCCGCTACGCTCAACGCGGCGTATGCGCTCGGAATGGGGGCGGACATCGGCTCGCTTGAAGCCGGCAAGCAGGCTGACCTGCTGGTGCTGGACATGAACGATTACCGCCAACTGATGTACCAGTTCGGCGGCAACCCTGTGCGGCACGTCCTCAAACGCGGACGCATCATTCTCTGAAACGAGGCAGTATGGAACCGATTATTCTCGATGGTCAAAGTCTGACCCTCGAACAGGTCGTCGCGGTGGCCTATGGCGCACCGGGCGCGCCCGAAGTGATCTTGAGCGCGGGGGCGCAGGCCGCCGTTGAACGCTGCGCCGCCGCCGTGCAAACACTGATCCAGCGCGGCGAGATTGCCTATGGCATCACCACCGGATTCGGCGCATTCAAAGACAAGCTGATCGCGCCGGAGGATGTGCAAACGCTCCAGCGCAACATCCTCGTCAGTCATGCCGTCGGCGTGGGCGACCCCTTCGACATCCCCACCACCCGCGCCATCATGCTCATTCGCGCCAACACGCTGGCGCGGGGGCATTCTGGCATCCGGCTAAGTACGCTCGAACGGCTGCTGGCGCTGCTCAACAAGGGTATTCACCCCGTCATCCCCGAAAAAGGTTCGCTAGGTGCAAGCGGCGACCTCGCCCCCCTCGCCCACATGAGCCTGCCGCTAATCGGCATGGGCGAAGCCGAGTATCAGGGGCAGCACCTATCCGGTGCGGAGGCGCTCTCCCGCGCAGGCTTGCAGCCGGTGACGCTGGCCGCCAAAGAAGGGCTGGCGCTCACCAACGGCACGTCCATCATGTGCGCGTTAGGCGTGCTGGAAACCTTCCGCGCCGAAATGCTGCTCAAAACGGGCGATATTGCCGGCAGCTTGAGCCTCGAAGCCCTGCACGGCACGACGCTGGCCTTTGATGACCGCATCCAACGCCTGCGTCCCTTCCCGCGTCAGCAGGAATGCGCGGCCTACCTGCGGGCGCTGCTGGCCGGCAGCGGCTTCACACGCGGCTACGACCCCGCCAACGTGCAGGATGCCTACACGTTGCGCTGCATCCCGCAGGTGCATGGCGCGGTGCGGGACGCGGTAGCCTATTCGCGCTGGGTGATGGAGATCGAATTGAACGCGGTCACGGATAACCCGCTGATCTTCATCGGCGAGTCGCCGGACGATATTCAAGTCCTCAGCGGCGGCAACTTTCACGGCGAACCGCTGGCGATTGCGATGGACTATCTAGGGCTGGCGATGAGCGAACTGGGGAACATCTCCGAACGGCGCATCGCCCGCCTGATTGACGAGTCCTCCAATACGCACGTCCTACCGGCTTTCCTCACGCGCAACGGCGGCCTGAACTCCGGCTTCATGATCGTGCAGTACACAGCGGCGGCGCTGGCAACCGAGAGCAAGGTGCTGTCGCATCCCGCCAGCGTGGACACCATCCCCACCTCCGCCAACGTGGAAGACCATGTAAGTATGGGCTGCACCGCCGCGCTCAAAGCCCGCCGCATCAACAACAATGTGGAACGCATTCTGGGAATCGAGTTGATGTCCGCCGCGCAGGGGATTGATTTCCGCAAGCAGGTGCTAGGGGCGGATACGCTACAGGGGCGCGGCACAGGCGCGGCTTACGCGCTCATCCGCCAGCAAGTGCCGTTCATCGAAGCCGATACGCTGTTGTATCCGTACATGGAAGCGGTGCGGCAGCAGGTGGCCTCCGGGGCGATTGCCCACGCCGCCGATGCCGCGTTGGGGTAAAACACCCAAACCACAAGTAGCCGATTACCATTTACGCCAAGACTATCGCTTAATGGGAAACGCATCAAAGTCCGCATCAGAACTGACGATGATGGCGTTTTGACGGAGCGCAATAGAGGCAATCAGCAAATCTACATCTGAAAGCTGCTTGCCTCTGCTCACGGCATCTGCCCATAATCGTGCTGCTTGCTCCCAATCCGAACTTCTCATCTCCACCCATTCCAGCATTGGTATCAGCCGACTATGGAATACATCTAGTTTTCGGGTTGATTTTGCCTTCAGCAAACCCCGTAGCGACTCATAATACACAGGATGGCATAAACATACGCGATCTCCAGCAGCAATAGCGCGGTTGAATCGCTCCAAGTCAAATACTTGATTCAAATAATCCGAGATGACATTGGTATCCAGTAGATAAATCAATCGCGCCACTCCGACTCGTCAAATGGTTCGATTGACTCCTCATTCATGGCCTGCGTGATGCTGGCAAGTTGCTCAGGAGTCAAGCCTTCACGCAGCGCGGAAAACGCTTCCTGTATTCTGCGAATGCGTTCTTGTGGTGTATAGACGGACAACCGCCGCCGTTCATGCTCTTGCTCGACATAGTCGCGCAGAGCATCCAGTTCGTCAGTGGTCAGTTCGTCTATCATCGGATAGAGATCACTGAGAGTCATCGGCATCCCTCCTCATCCCTATGGCTATTATACGATAGACCAGCCTGCACCCCCGCTAAGAATCATCAGGGCGCGGTGACGTTATGTGACCGCGCCCTGAACGTGTCTATCAGAGGATACTTTAGGTCGCGCCCGTGCCGCGATCCGTCTTGTAGTGGCAGTATTTGTACTTCTTGCCGCTGCCGCACCAGCACAAATCGTTGCGCCCCACCTTGTTCTGAGCGCGTGCCGGCTCTGGACGCGACTCGGCTGCGCCGACTGCCCGTGCCGCCTGTAACTGAATCGGACGGCGAATCGGTTGCGCCTGCCGCACATTCACCTGTGCGGTCAGCAGTTGGTAAGCCGCCTGATTCTTAATCTCATCCATCATGCCCTGCCACATGGCGAACGACTGGCGCTTGTATTCCACCAACGGGTCTTTCTGCGCCACCGACATCAGGCCGATGCCTTCGCGCAGCATGTCGAGGTCGGTCAAATGGCGCTGCCAGTGCTGATCCACCGCCCGCAGCATAGACCACTTCTCCACGCGGAACATCATGTCTGGTGCCAGATCAGTCGTCTTTTGGTCATACACTTCTTCGATGGCGTCGAACAGCATTTCCTCCAGCCCGTTCACATCCTTACCCTGCATGGTGTCCGGGTTGACATGCTCCGGCACCGGGAACATCGCCAGCAGGCGGCGGTACAAGCCTTCCAAATCCCATTGGTCAGCCGACACGCCTTCCGGCGCATATTCGTCCAGCAGGTTCATCACGCCACTTTCGAGGATTTTGACATAATCCTCGCGCAGATTGTCGCGCTCCACCACATCCCGGCGCTGGTTGTAGATCACCTCGCGCTGCTTGTTCACCACATCGTCATATTCGACCACGCGCTTGCGGATGTCGAAGTTGTAGCCTTCCACACGCACCTGCGCCTGCGCGATCGAACGGGTAATCATGCCGTGTTCAATCGGCTCGTCCTCGCCCAGTTTCGCCCACGTCATGAAGCCTTTCACGCGGTCGCCGCCGAAACGCTTCATCAGATCATCTTCGAGGCTCAGATAGAAGCGCGTTTCGCCGGGGTCGCCCTGTCGTCCGCAGCGCCCGCGCAACTGGTTGTCAATACGCCGCGCTTCGTGGCGCTCCGTACCGAGTACGAACAGGCCGCCCTGCTCCAGCACGATTTTGCGCTCGGCTTCGCACTGGGCTTTGGCCTCATCCAACGCTTGCTGCCACTGTTCCGGCGTTGCCAGCGTAAATTCAATCCCCTGCCGCCGCAGTTTTTCACGCGCCAGCCCATCCGGGTTGCCGCCCAGCAGAATATCCACACCACGACCGGCCATGTTGGTCGCAATCGTCAGCGCGTGTGCGCGTCCGGCCTGCGCGATGATGCCGGCTTCGCGTTCGTGCTGCTTGGCGTTTAACACCTCATGTTTCACGCCTGCCCGATCCAGCATTTTGCTCAGGCGTTCGGAAGTCTCAATCGCCACTGTACCGATTAGAATCGGCTGACCGCGCTGGTTGCGTTCCTTCAGCTCGGTAATCACGGCTTTGAACTTAGCCGACTCGGTCATAAACACAAGGTCTTCGTAGTCCTTACGGATAATCGGCAAGTTGGTCGGGATGCCCACCACTTCCAGACTGTAGATTTTCTCGAACTCCTCGGCTTCGGTGGCGGCTGTACCGGTCATGCCGGCCAGCTTGTCGTACATGCGGAAGTAGTTCTGGAAGGTGATGGTCGCCAGCGTCAGATTTTCGCGGCGAATTTTCACGCCTTCTTTGGCTTCGATGGCCTGATGCAACCCTTCCGAGAAGCGGCGGCCAATCATCAAGCGCCCGGTGAACTCGTCCACGATGATGACTTCGGGACCGTCTTTGCCCGGTTGTACCACATACTCTTTGTCGCGGTGATAGAGCGCATGCGCCCGCAGCGAGTTATCCAGATACGGGATCATATCCGAATGGCTGGGGTGGTAAAGCTGTTCGATGCCCAGCCGCCGTTCCACCTTCTCCACACCCTCATCCGTCAGGAAGGCCACGCGGTCTTTAATGTCCACCACGTAATCGCCATCCGGCTCCTCGTCATCCACGCTCTGTTGGCTGCTGAGTTTGAGCGTCTTGACGATCTGCGCGAACAGCTTGTAGTAATCCGAAGGTTCATCCGAAGGGCCGGAGATAATCAGCGGGGTACGCGCCTCGTCAATGAGGATGTTGTCCACTTCGTCCACGATGGCGTAATGCACATCGCGCTGCACCATCTGGTCTTTTTCGTAGACCATGTTATCGCGCAAATAGTCGAAGCCGTATTCGTTGTTCGTGCCGTAGGTGATGTCAGCGTTATAGCATTCGCGGCGCTTGCAGGGGCGCAGGTTCTGGTAACGGGCGTCGCTGGAAAGGTAATCCAGATCGAAGATGAACGACCCCGCATCCTGATCGGCGCTGTCACCCTTGCTCTGAATCACGCCGACGGTCATGCCTAGCGCATGATACACCGGCCCCATCGTCTGCACACCGACCTTGCTCAAATAGTCGTTGGGCGTGACCAGATGCACGCCGCGTCCGGTGAGCGCGTTCAAATACATCGGCAGCGTTGCCACCAGCGTCTTGCCTTCACCGGTCTTCATTTCGGCAATGCGCCCGGAATGCAGCACAATCCCGCCGATCATCTGCACGTCGTAATGCCGCAGGCCGATGGTTCGCACCGAGGCTTCGCGTACCGCTGCGAACGCTTCCGGCAGCAGACTGTCGAGGGTTTCGCCTTCTGCCAGCCGCTTGCGAAACGCGGCGGTTTTGCCACGCAGTTCTTCTGCCGAAATTTTACGCAACGCCGGTTCGAGGGTGTTCACTTGCGCAACCGTCTCGCGGTAGCGAGAAAGTGCGCGTTCCATCGGATCACCGACAACCTTCTTCAGAATGCTTTTGAACATACTCGTCCTCAATCCCAACCCATCCGGGAGGTATTCGCAAACCGCGATTATAACATAGCCATATAAACGCCCCGTTAGAGCATCCTGCGGTTTTTATACGCGCCACACGCCAGTGGGGGCTATAATGGTATGAAATAGACTTACTTCCACAGGAGCTTGCGTGATGCAGCAAACCAATTTGGGACGCACAGGACTCAAGGTCAGCCGGCTGTGTTTGGGCGCGATGACCTTTGGTTGGTCGGCGGACGAAATCACCTCCTTCGACATCATGGACGCCGCCGCCGAAGCCGGCATTAATTTTATTGACACCGCCGACATTTACTCGCGCTGGATTCCCGGCAATCAGGGCGGCGAATCCGAAACGATCATCGGGCGCTGGCTGAAGAACCGCCGCCGCCGCGAATGGGTGATCGCCACCAAAGGGCGCGGGCAAATGTGGCAAGGGCCTACCGGCGAAGGACTCAGCCGTGCCCACCTCATCCAAGCCGTCGAGGACAGCCTGCGCCGCCTGCAAACCGATTATATTGACCTGTATCAAGTGCATTGGCCGGACGACAGCACCCCGCTGGAGGAAACGCTGTACGCGCTGGAGGCGCTGGTGCGTGCCGGCAAAATCCGCTACATCGGCTCCAGCAATTATCCGGCATGGCTGCTGATGAAATCGCTGTGGGTGAGCGATGTTCACCGCCTGCCGCGCTTTGAAAGTTTGCAGCCGCACTACAGCCTGCTGCACCGCGCCGAGTTCGAGGCCGAACTCATGCCCACCTGCGCCGACCAGCGCATCGGCGTCATCCCCTACAGCCCACTGGCGGCTGGCTTCCTGACCGGCAAATACACCCGCGAGTCCCGCGCCAGTGAGGACACCACCCGCAGCACCAGCGGCCTCATCCAGCAGTTGACGGGCGATGACCGCGCCTTCGCAGTGCTGGACATTGTGAAGGAACAGGCCACCGCGCACAGCGTTCCTCCGGCGCAAATCGCGCTGGCGTGGATGCTGGCGAATCCGGTCATCACCGCCCCGATCATCGGCGCACGCACTGTCGCCCAGCTGCGTGAGGCCATAGGCGCGGTGGATGTGCGCCTGAGTGTGGACGAACTCGCGCAGTTGAACAAGACCAGCGAAGGCTTCTGATGCCGCGCATCTTCGCCCTCACCACACGCGGGCTGGAAGCCATCAGCACCCGCGAAATCGCTGCGTTGAGCGGCGCGACGGTGCTAGAAACCGGCTACAGGCGGGTGGCAGCGGACTACAACGGTTCGCTGCCTGCCCTGCTCACACTGCGAACGGTAGATGATGTGTATTTCGATCTCGCGCTGTGGGAGAACGTCAGCCACACCCGCGCCGCGCTGGACGATCTGCGCGTGCGTGCCGCCGCGCTGGACTTCAGCGCCGCCGCAGATTGCGCCGCCCTGCGCCCCCTGCACAGCCCGCCTGTGTTTTCAGTCAGTGTGAGCTTCGTGGGCAAGCGCAACTACAGCGCCGAAGAAATCAAAACCGTCATCGCCGCCGCTGTGCAGACCAGCGCAGGCTGGTTGCCCACCGCCGATGACCGCCAAGCCGATTTGAACCTGCGCCTGTTCATCGAGCATGAGCGCGTGCTGGTGGGGCTGCGCGTTGCCGCTGCCCCGCTGCATGACCGCGCTTACCAGCACGTCCAGCGTCCGGGGACGCTCAAGCCGCCTGTTGCCGCCGCCCTGCTCGACCTGTGCGGGGCAGAAGCGGGGATGCGCTTGCTCGACCCGTGCTGCGGCACAGGCACAATTTTGATTGAAGGGGCGTACAACGGGTTAGCGCCGTGTGGCGGGGACATCGAAGCGCAGGC
>CAIPFY010000013.1 GCA_903864435.1 uncultured Chloroflexota bacterium
CCACGCTGCCGCTGCTCATCCCGCCCGAAGGCGCTATGCGCCTGCTCGTCCGCGATTTGCTGGACAGTGGTGATCTCTCCCACTGGCAATTCGGGGAAGGCTGGGCGCTCGCTCCCAATCCTGATGGGGGTTATGCCCTACAAACCAGCAGCACCAGCGCGGCACACCTGACCAAAGGGGTTTATTACAACGCCGCTGCACAAATGCGTTTCGCCCTCAACGGCGGCACAGCCCGCTTGAGCCTGCGGGTAAGCGCGGCAGGCCGTTATACCGCCGCCCTCGACGCAGGCGGGGCGCTGCTGCTGTTCCGGGGAGATACGCTGCTGGCTTCGGCGCTCACTACCGCCGGAAGCGGTTGGCACACGCTGCGCCTGTCGGTCAACAACGACATCCTGCGCGTGGCGGTGGATGAGATTGAGCAGATTGTGACACAGGACAGCGCCCCGCTGCCCCCCGGCGAGATTGAAATCGCCGCCGGCATGATCGCCGCCACGCCGATATTGGCGGACGACTTCTTCCTGTTTGTCCCCGAAACTGACTACAGCCTGTACCCGCCGCCCACCGAGGTGCCGATTCTCGCCACCGAGGTCTTGATCCCCACAGCAACCGCCAGCCCGGTGCCTACCGTTACGGAAATACCCGCCACCGCCACCCTGATACCGGCTGACCGGATGCAGGCCGAAGCCGAGGACGACCACATCAGCCGTTATGGACAGTGGCAACCGGCCTCTGTACCGTTCGCCAGCGGCGGGCAAATTCTGGTCAGCAGCGGTCAAGCTGGCGATGCGCTGGACGTGTTCTTTGGCGGTTCGGACATCACGGTTGTATACATCAACGGCCTCGCCAACGCCACACTCAGCCTATCGCTGGATGGCAACCTTCAGCAAACCGTGACCACCACCCAGCAGGCCAGCGCCACCCGCGCAGAAATCCATTTAAGCGGACTATCAGCCAACCCGCACCAGCTTCGCCTTGAAAGCCTCGGCGGAGCCGCCGCCCTCGACTCGGTCATTCTCGCCAGTTTCATCAGCCCGCTGACGGTGCTAAACGATATGTCCGGCATCTCCGGGGATGTCATTGCGGCGCTAGAGCAGCAGGAAACCGTTCCGGTCATCGTCTATTTCAAAACGCCGCCCGTCGCCGCCGCCGCGTCTGGCGTATCTGCCGCCGCTGCGCCGATGGTCAGCGCCTCGATCAGCAACCAGCGCGACAGCCTGCTGGCGGATTTGCCGTCCAATCAGGTCGAACTCGCCGCGCCGTTCCAGCTTGTGCCTGCCGTCGCCGCCGAAGTCACCGAAAACGGGCTGGTCGCGCTACAAGAAAACCCGCTGGTCGAAACGATCCAGTTGGACATACCCGTTTACGCTTCGCTGACCGAGAGTCGGGCGCTCATTCATGTTCCTTCCGTTGAAGCAGCCTACGGCATCACTGGCGCAGGGGTCAACGTAGCGATACTGGATACGGGCATCGCCGCCACGCACCCTGCCCTAGCCGACAGCATCCTCGCCCAAAAATGCTTCCTCACGCAGGGCTGCCCCGGCGGCGGCACATCAGGCAGCAATGCCCGTGATGGGCATGGGCATGGCACGCATGTGACCGGCATCATCACCTCGAACAACGCCACTTATCGCGGCATCGCCACCAGCGCGGGCATCGTCGCCGTCAAAGTGCTGAATGACACGGGCAGCGGCTATTTTTCGGATGTCGTACGCGGGCTGGAATGGGTGTACCTGAACCGCACCCTGTATAACATCCGCCTTGTGAACCTCAGCTTCGGCAGCGGCGGCTACACTGGCAACTGCGACGCGGCCTACCCCGCGCTGACCAACATCGTGAACCAGTTGTACAACGCCGGCGTGGTGGTGTTCGCCGCCAGCGGCAACAGTAGTTCAAGCACGCAAATGAGTATCCCCGCCTGTGTGAGTAATGTGGTCTCCGTCGGCTCAATCATCGATTCGGGCGGCCTGATAAACCGGGTGAGCGCCTTCTCCAACGCCAACTCCAACCTCGATCTGTTAGCGCCGGGAGAATCCATCATCTCCACCATCCCCGGCGGCGGCTTCATAGCCTTGCGCGGCACTTCGATGGCCTCGCCCACCGCAGCCGGTGTAGCGGCGCTGGTCTTGCAGTCCAATCCCACCATCAGCGCCGCCGCCCTCGTTGCCCTTCTCAAAAGCACAGGGGTTCCCGTCAGGGATACGCGCAACGGTCAAACCTATCCCCGTGTGGATGCGCTGAACGCCATTGGCAAGGTTCCCGTGTCGGCTGTCACCCTGAACACCCCCACCGGAATCGATACGCAGCGTCCCACGATCCGATGGACGCTTCAAAACATCTCCACCGCCTATCAGTTTCAAGTCGCCATCCGCATACCAAATCAAGTCGTGTTCCGGCATTGGTACACCCGCGCCGAGGTCTGCGGTTCCGCGACCGGCACCACCTGCGCCCTGACGCTGCCGAACAATCTGGTCAATAACCGCACCTATTCAGCGGCGGTGGCACAGCAAACACCGGCTGGGGTGTCTGCTGAGACATACACCTCGTTCACCGTTGCAGTTCCCGCACCGGGCAGCGCCACACCCGGCGCAACCACCGGAACCGACACCCTGCGCCCCACTGTCAACTGGTCGCTGCAAGGGAGCGCCCTGTACGCTGCTGATTTCCAGATCACCATCACGGGGTCGAATGCCATCGTTGTCAAACGGTGGTACACGCGCACCGCCGCTTGCGGATCGGTCACTGGCACCACCTGCTCGATCAGAGTACCGACCGATCTGGTCAACAACCGGGACTATGCACTATCACTAACGCCGCGCAGCGCAGGTGGAACCGGCAATGCCTTATCCAGCGTTTTCACGGTTGAAGTTCCCAATCCGGGCACCGTCACGCTCAACAGCGTAATGCCCATGACGGCATCCCGCCCAACAGTGTCGTGGACGCTGGAAGGCCATGCGCTGTATGCGGATCAGTTCGAGGTCTATATGTACTCCGCCAGCGGAACGGCGCTCAAACGATGGTACACCCGCGCCGAAGTTTGCGGATCGGCCACCGGAACCACCTGTTCGCTGCCCATCCGGGTCACGCTGAAAAAAGGGGTCGGGTATACGATCTCCGTGCGGCCACGCGGCGTAGGCGGAACCGGCAACTACACCTCGACAACCTACACACCGATTTAATCCGGGGGCAAAATCTGACCGCGTTCCAGCAACCACGCGGTCAGATAGCCGTAGAAGGCCGTGCCCAATAACAGGCCGATGGGCAAACCGGGGATGATCGGCAGGACGGTCAACACACCGCACACCAGCCCCGCCAGCGCGTTCACCGCCGCCCATCGCCTGCCCTGCTGGAGCAACGAACCTTGCGCCAGCCCCACGCCACCGCCCATCACCAATCCGGCAACACCCCACCACGCCCAACCGTTCAGCATCGCCCACGCGCCGAACAGCGCCGCTGGCAAGAAGCCGAGCGCCGCGCCCGTCAGGGTGACGCGCAGCCATGCGGGGGGCAGGCGTTCGGCGGCAGCACGGCGCTGCGCCCAACCGACGGCAACCCCCGCCACCAGCCCCGCCCCGGCGAAACACACCGGATTAAGCACACCGGCATACAGGCCGATGACCCACCCCGCCGCCGTCGCCAGCATCCAGCGCAACCGGAAATCTTCCGCTAATCGTTCTCGCAAGCGATTCATCATCCTCAACAACGGGTATAAAAAGCCCCCTGACGAAACAGGGGGCAAGTTCAAGCTATTCAAGACCACAGCGGGGAATTAGCCCAACGCCGCCGCGTTCACCACGTTCTTGTATTCGCCCTTCGTCAGGGCGGCCACCACCAGTTCGGCGGCTTCAATCGCCACCGCAACCTGCGCTTCTTCGGTGCTTGCGCCCAGATGCGGGGTGTCAATCACACCCGCCAGCCCGATCAGCGGGTGTCCGGCAGGCGGCGGTTCTTCGGCATACACATCCACCGCCGCGCCCGCCACCTGACCACTCTTGATGGCCTCGGCGAGATCGGTTTCGTTGATGAGCGCCCCACGCGCCGCGTTGATGATACGCACGCCCTTCTTCATCTTCGCCAGCGAGTCGTGGTTAATCATCTGGCGGTTCTGGTCGTTGACGACGCTGTGCAGGGTGATGTAATCGGCCTGCGCGTACAGTTCATCGAGGCTGACCAGTTTCGCGCCCATCTGCTCGGCGACGGCGGCGGGAACGAACGGGTCATAGGCGACAACCTGCATCTCAAACGCCAGCGCACGCTTGGCGACGGCGCGACCAATGCGCCCGAAGCCCACCACGCCCAGCGTCTTGCCGCGCAGTTCCACGCCCATGAACGACTTACGATCCCATTTGCCGGCATTCAGCGAGTCATACGCCTGCGGGATGTGCCGCGCCAACGCCAGCATGAGCGCGAAAGCCAGTTCCGCAGTGGCGACGGTGTTGCCATCTGGCGTATTCATCACCGCGATTTTACGGGCGCTGGCCGCCGCCAAATCCACATTATCCACGCCCACACCCGCACGGGCAATCACCTTGAGATGCGGCGCGGCAGCGATCAGCGCGGCATCGGCTTTGGTGGCGCTGCGGAGAATGAGCGCATCGGCATCCGCCAGCGCCGCCAGCGTTTCTTCGCGCTTCATCTGACCGGGGGCAGTCACTTTCAAGCCAGCGGCCTGCAAAATCTCGACGGCCTTCTTATTTACGCTGTCCGGCACAAGGACATGAAACGTCATCGCAGATTGCTCCCTTTAGGCACACATAAGCGGTTCGAAATGCCAATCTCATCCCCATAAGCATCATGTTAAGCCTGAAAAAGTCCCCACCCCTTCCCCTCCCCATGTATGGGGAGGGGAAAAAGGGGAGGGGATTCCGCGCTATATAGCCATTGATGCTTATGTACTACGTTGACTTTACCCCTATTCTTGATACAGGGTGAGGTTCTTAGAGACTACACACCGAGGAACTCGTCCAGCCCCGACAGCACTTCTTCGAGGGTGGAAATCTCCATATCGCCCATGTGCGCGATACGGAAGGTCTTGCCCTTGATCTGCCCGTAGCCCTTGTCCATCGAGAAGCCCTTGCCACCCATGAACTTCGCCATATCGTCCACGTTGATATTGAGCCCATTGGCGACGGTGGTCACGATGGGCGAACGGTAGCCTTCCTGTGCGAACAGCCCCATCTCACGGGCGATAGCCCACTGAGTCGTGATGTCGCGCATTTGCAGGTGGCGTGCCCAACGGTTCTCCAGCCCTTCAGCCACGATGTCACTCAGCTGCTTGTCGGCAGCGAACATGAGCGACACGGGGGGCGTGGCGGGGGTATTGTTCTTTTGCAGCAGCTTGTCAATTTCGACAAAATCGAAGTAGTAGCCGCGATTGGTGACTTGCTTGGCACGCGCCAACGTGCGGTCACTGACGGCGGCAAACGCGAGGCCGGGGGGCAGCGCGAACGCCTTCTGCGACGAGGTGAGCGCCACATCAATGCCCCATTCGTCCACGCGCAGTTCCGCGCCGAGGAAACCGCTGACGGTATCCACGAGGAACAGGGTGTCCTCGTACTGATGCACGATCTCGCCCATCGCCTTGATCGGGTTGGTCACGCCGGTGCTGGTTTCGTTGTGGACGACGCACACCGCGTCGTAGGTTTCTTTCTTCAGCGCGTCCGCCACCATATCGGGCGTGTGCGGCTTGCCCCAGTCCACATTGATGATGTCCACCTGCTTGCCGTTCAACTGGCTCACTTCCGCCCAGCGTTCGCTGAACGCGCCGCCCACCAGATGCAGCGCCTTCTTGCCGTCGCGGATGCAGTTGCGCGATGCGCCTTCCCACATGCCCGTGCCGGACGACCCGTGAATAAACACGCGATTCTGCGTGAAAAACGACTGCTTCAACTTGGCTTCGATGCTGGCGAACAATTCTTCAAACGCTTTGGTTCGATGCCCGATCATCCACGCAGTTTGCGCGTCCAGCACTTCGCGGCGCACTTCTACCGGGCCGGGAATGACAAGACGTTTGTGAGTCGAATTTGCCATAGCGGTGTAGCCTCCTAGTGGAGATTTCTATTGTGACATTCTGCACGATGATAACGCAGACCCCCGCTAAATAATATAGGGAGTGTAGTGTGCAAAGGCAATGAAATACGAGTCGTGAAAACGGGGTTATCAGGCTACAATAGGAGGCGTTGAAGGGTATTGAATACGAGGAAAAACCCATGCGTGAAGTGACGGTAGCCGTCGCACAGATGCGCCCCAAACTTGGCGAATCCGAAGACAATCTGGTGAAGATGAGCGAGACGATTTCCAAGATCGCCTCTCAGCAAAAAGTGGATTTGATCGTATTCCCGGAACTCGCCACCAGCGGCTATGAGTTGGGCGTGCGCTTCACTGAACTGGCACAGCGCGTGCCGGGGCCAACCATTAACCTGCTGGCACAACGCGCCAACGAATACGGCGTGTTCATCGCGTTCGGCATGGTGACGAAAGAAAAAGTCGAGTCGGTGCTGTACAACTCGGCGGTGATCGTCGGCCCGGAAGGTGAACTGCTGGACGTGTACAACAAGATTCACCTGCGCGGCGAGGAGCGCATGGCCTTCCGCGAAGGCTTCAAGCTGCCGATCATCCCCACCGAAATCGGCAACATCGGCCTGATGATCGGCTACGATCTGGCCTTCCCCGAAGTCGCCCGTAGTCTGGCGCTGGACGGTGCGGACATCATCTGCTGTGTGGCGAACTGGGAAGCCGCGCATATTGACGAGTGGAAAACCTACACCCGCGCCCGTGCTTACGAGAACGCGGTGTTCATCGCCGCAGCCAACCGTGTAGGCGAAGACGTGACGCTGAACTTCGGCGGCGAAAGCATGATCGTGGGGCCGCGTGGTCATATTCATGCCACGCTGGCCGCCGAAACCGACCCGCAAAGCGGTGCGCCGCTGGAAGGGTTCGCGGTAGCGCGGATTGATCTGGACGAGGTGCGGAAGTACCGCGAAGAATTCCAGTTCATCCAGAACCGTCAGCCTGCCGTCTATAAGGCGCTGGTGCGGAAGTATTAGTCTGTGACCACGAACATCCCCCGGCGATCATCCATCCGGGGGATGTTTTTATTCCGAACGGGTGCCACCATGCCATATATCCAGCAAGTTTCGGACGACGACGCAGAAGGCGCAGCGCGGCGCGAACTGGATGCCGCACGCAAGCGGGCGGGGCGCGTGTGGAACATCGTCCGCATCATGACCCCCAATCCGGCGGTGTTGAACGCCAGCATGGGCATGTACATGGCGCTCATGTTCGCCGAATCGCCGCTGTCGCGGGTGCAGCGCGAAATGCTGGCTGTCGTGGTCAGCCAGACCAACGGTTGCCGCTACTGAACGCAGGCACACGCCCATGACCTCCGTGCTGAGGTCAAACACCTGCCCCCGGACGAAGCCGACGCATGGGTTCATGCGCTGGCGCGGGACTGGCACGGCGCAGCCCTGCACGCGGCGGACGCGGCGCTGTGCGCCTTCGCGGAGGCCGTCACGCGGCATCCGGCGGGCATGGACGAAACGCATATCGCGGCGCTACGAACAGCGGGCTTCGATGACCGCGCCATTCACGATGCGACGCAAATCATCAGCTACTTCAACTACATCAACCGGATTGCCGATACGCTGGGCGTGGAACCGGAAACGTTCGTTCGCCGCTGGGGAGAAGAAGATACACCACCGGAACAGACCGGTGGCTAGTTCACAAATGAGTACTTTGTGCTATTCTGGCTGAAGGTTTCGGGCAGCATTACGGAAGCGGAGATAGCGACACTCATCCCCCATCACCTTCCGCTGCGCGTCAGAGCGAAGGGGTGACAAAGAATCACACGATTCTGAAGTCCCTCGCCATGACGCGAATGCGGAGGGATAAAGGGTGAAGGTTCTCCAAATCTGGACGTATCCGTCATTTGCCATCGTTTGAAAAGTCAGGGGAGAAACAGGATGCTCAAAGAATTTCAGAAGTTCATCATGCGCGGGAACGTACTCGATCTCGCCGTCGGTATTATCATCGGCGCGGCCTTCACCAGCATCGTCAATTCGCTGGTGAACGATGTCGTTATGCCCATCGTTGGCCTCATCACAGGCGGCGTGGATTTCTCGAACATTTTCGTCACGCTGAAGGATGGCGCGGCGGCGGCTGGCCCGTATGCAACGCTGGCGGCAGCGCAGGAAGCCGGTGCGGTCACGGTCAACCTCGGCGTGTTCATCAACGCGGTGGTCAATTTCTTGATCGTGGGTCTTGTCATCTTCTTGATCGTCCGCAGCTTCAATACCGCTGCGGAACGCTTCCAGAAGAAAGAAGCGGCAGCAGCAGCAGCCGTGCCTCCGCCTGCACCGACAGCCGAGGAAAAACTGACGGCGGCCATCGAAAAGCTGACTGCCGTGATGGAAAAGAAAGCCTAATTTCGCCATCAGCGGAAGGGCAGCGCAGTGTGTCGCGCCGCCCTTCCGCCTGCACAACCCGAAGAGTCCACCATGTCCGATCAACTGCCCGAACCTAGTCCCCGTATCGCGCTCGTTGTGTATCTGCTACTGGCGGCGCTCATCGTCGGCAGTATTGTGCTGCTGCTCACAGGCCGCCCCGCAGCGGTGCAGATCGTCATCAACCCGCCGCTGCCCACTGCCACACCCGCCCCCAGCGCCACGCCGCCACCCATCACCGTCTACATCACCGGCGCGGTAGCCACGCCTGACCAACTACTCGCGCTGCCTGCGGGTAGCCGCGTACAGGATGCGCTGACCGCTGCTGGCGGGGCGCTGCCGGAGGCTGATCTGGAACGGGTCAACCTCGCCAGCCGCCTGCATGATGGCGATCAGGTGGATGTGCCGGACAAATCCGAACAGGCCGCGCTACCCACCGCCAATACTGCCGGGGTGGTGGATGTGAACAGCGCCACCGCCGCCGAACTGGCGACGCTCCCCGGCATCGGCGACTCGCTGGCGGAGCGCATCGTGGCCTACCGCGAGGCCAACGGCGCGTTCGCGGATTTGAACGCGCTGGACGCGGTGGAAGGCATCGGCCCCGGCTTACTGGCGGATATTCAGAACCTCGTCCGGTTCGACTGAGCTACCCGACGCGCACGCCCGTTTTCGCGTCGAAGAACAGCACTTCTTCGGGCTTGAAGCCGCAGCGCAGCATCGAACCCGCGTGAATCGGCTCGTTCAGCGGGACGATCAGCGTCCACTGTTCGCGCCCTCTGGTGAGCGTGACCAGTTGATGCCGTTCGGAAAGATACGGCACAACCGTATCCACCACCGCCTCGGTGCCCTCCTCCCCGCCGAGCGTCTGGATATGTTCGGCGCGAATGCCGGCAATCAACGGCGTGTGTTCCGCCAGATCGCGGCGCACGGGCAGGTCGCCAAAGTTTTCGCCCTGCCAGCGCCCATTCTCCACACGCCCTTTGAACAGGTTAATCATGGGCGTGCCGATGAAGGTCGCCACGAACAGGTTTTGCGGTTGGTTGTACAGGTTGGTATACGTACCGATCTGTTCCATCTGCCCGTCGCGCATGACGGCGATGCGGTGCGCGAGAGCAATGGCCTCCACCTGATCGTGGGTGACATACACCGAAGTGACGGGGAAGGCGTTCAGCAGGCGCTTCAGTTCCACGCGGGCTTCGGCGCGGTATTTCGCATCGAGGCTGGCGAACGGCTCATCCAGCAACAGCACATTCAGATCACGCGCCAGCGCACGAGCGATGCCCACCCGCTGCCGTTCGCCGCCCGAAAGCTGACGCGGACGGCGGTTGAGCAGTTCATCGAGGCCGATGCCGGTGATCTTGGAGATTTGCTTCAGGCGTTGCGGCACTTCGGCCTCGCGCTTGCGCAGGCTGAAGAAGAAGCCAATATTGGTTTCGGCCTCCCAGTGCGGGATGAGCGCCCCTTCCTGAAACACCATCCCGATTCCCCGCTCGCGCAGCGGAATGTCCGCCAGATTCTGGTCGTCATACAGCACGCGCCCGCTGTCCGGCGGCATCGTCCCCGCGATCATCCGCAGCAGCGTGGACTTGCCGCAACCGGACGGACCAAGAATCGCCAGCACATCCCCGGAAGTGATCTTCATATTCAGATCGCGCACCGCAGTCACCGGAGCCTCGTTGGCGTGCGCGGGAACGAATTTCTTGGTCACATGCTCTAGCGTCACACTGGTCATAACCAATTTGCTCCACTGATGAAACCCCCGTTATGGAACGCGCCGCGCCGTTTGTCAAGCGGGGCGGTTCACCACGTCTATACCATCCGGCACTTTTCAGTCGGGCGGATTCCTTTTAGACTAACGTTGAAATCTAAACCATAAATCGGACATAAATCCTCATGCAAAGCATTGACCTCCGCAGCGATACCGTCACATGGCCTACGCCAGCCATGCGCGAAGCGATGGCGAACGCCCCGATTGGCGATGATGTCTACGGCGAAGACCCCACCGTAAACGAACTAGAAGCCACAGCCGCCGCCATGCTGGGCAAAGAGGCCGGTCTGTTCGTGTCGTCCGGCACGCAGGGCAACATCGTCGCCGCGCTCACCCACTGCGGACGCGGCGAAGAGATGATCGTCGGGCGCGAAGGCCACATGTTCCGTTACGAGGCCGGTAGCTCGTCTTCGTTAGGCGGCATCCACCCGCACATTATTGACGTGCAACCGGACGGCACGCTGCCGCTGGCGGCCATCCAACGCGCCATCCGTGCCGACGACCCGCACTTTCCGCGCACCCGCCTGATCTGCCTCGAAAACACGCAGGGGACGATTGGCGGCATCCCGATCACAGCGGCCTACACCGCCGAAGTAGGCGACATCGCCCGTGAACATCACCTGAAGTTGCACATTGACGGGGCGCGTATCTTCAACGCCGCCGCCGCGCTCAAGACTTCTGCCCGCGATCTGGTAGACCCCGCCGACAGCGTTTCGGTGTGCCTGTCCAAAGGGCTGTGCGCGCCGGTGGGTTCGGTGCTGGTCGGCTCCAATGAATTTATCCGTGAGGCGCGGCGCATCCGCAAAAGTCTGGGCGGCGGGATGCGGCAGGTCGGGTTCATGGCGGCGGCGGGGCTGGTCGCCCTGCGTGAGATGCCGGGGCGGCTGCACGAAGACCACGCCAACGCCCGTGTGCTGGCAGAAGGGCTTGCCACTATCCCGCATGTGCAGATGAATCTGGACGCGGTGCAAACCAACATGGTGTTCTTCGATCTGGCGGAAACCGCGCCCATCGCGCCGGAATACTTCAGCCAACGCCTGAAGGCCGACTACAACATTCTGATGCGCCCCTATCCGGGCTATACCCGCCGTTTCCGCGCTGTCACGCACTACTGGATTACGCCGGAGCGTGTGCAAACGGTCATCGGGGCAATACGGACGCTGCTGGCATGAGTCCAACCATCTACCCTGACGAACCCGACAGCCGCCTGCCCGAACCGCCGGACAATGCCGCGCCGCTGTTCGCGGAGGAAGATGAAAACTGGGAATCGCCCTTCGAGGGACGCGAGAAAACGGGGGAACCCGTCGCCTACCGGGGAGCGACCAGCGATCCGGTCTTTGGCTACCTGATTGCCATTGCGCTCAGTGTCGGCTTAATCCCCCTGATTCCCGCCAATGCGGACTTGCGTTATGCAGTGGCGTGGATGGTGATGGCGGGATTCGGTGTGCTGGCATGGCTGCTGGGCAGCAGCGCCCGCATCTGGATGGAAACGCCCGAAAACCTCGGTTGGGGGGTGGTGTTCGGGCTGATCGTGGGTGTGCCGTTCGTGATCGTGGGCGGACAGGCATTGCAAGAAACTGCCCGCCGCCTGTTCCCGAACATGAGTGCCGGCGAAACGCTGGCCTTTCTGGTGTTCGTGATTCCGCTGGCGGAAACGCTGTTCTTCCGGGGGGTGCTGCAAGAGAAACGCGGCATCCTCACCGTCGGATTACTCAGCAGTTTGTGGTCGGCACTGATCTACTTCCCGATGCTGGAAGTCAACCGCTATCCGGCGGTGGCGCTCATCATCGGCAGCGCGATTGTGCTGCTCAACATACTCTACAGCTACGTGCGCGAACGCAACGGCCTCGCTGCTGCGTGGCTGTGCCAGATCGTCGCACATCTCACGCTGCTGTTCATTCCGTCGCTGTAGGCTCATCCAGACCGGGGTGCAACCGTTTGCGCCCCGGTGTCTGGCGCACGGGTTGTTCCCACGGCTGTTTCGCGCCGCCGCTATAGCCCAGCGCCCGCAGGCGTTCGTGTTCCAACTGCTCAAGCTGTTCGCTCAGACCGTCCAGATCAGCGGCGGGAATGCGGCGGTCTACGCCGTCCGCGCCCCGGTAGGCATAACCCACACCGCCGCACCAATCGCAATCCTGATCGCCTTCGATGTCGTCGCTCGTCCAGCCGTAGCCATCGCACGAGGCGCAGCGCACAATGTCCATAACACACATCCCCTCGTTATCCCCACATCATACCATCCCGCGATAATCGCCTCCCCGCCCGTGTGGTATACTCAACCACAAATGTTAAGCGCGTGAACAAAGGATTTTCGCCGTGACTATCATCTCGATCCGCGACATGGCGCAGTACGAAGGCCAGCAGGTCACACTGCGCGGCTGGGTGTATAACCGCACCGACAAGGGCAAGCTCCAGTTCATCCAACTGCGGGATGGGACGGGCGTGGCGCAGTGCGTGGCCTTCAAGAAGGAACTCGACCCGGCACAGTTCGAGGTAGCGGGCAGGCTCAGTCAAGAATCCACCATCATCGTCACCGGAACGGTTCGCAAGGACGAACGCGCCCCCGGCATTCCGGGCGGTGTGGAACTGGGCATCCAGTCGTTGGAACTGGTGCAGATGGCGGAAGAATACCCCATCACCCCCAAAGAACACGGCATCGAATTTCTGATGGACAACCGCCACCTGTGGCTGCGTTCGTCGCGCCAGTGGGCGATTTTACGCATCCGCGCCACCATCATCAACACCATGCGCAACTGGCTGGATAACCACGAGTACCTGCTGGTGGATACGCCCATCATCACCCCGGCAGCGGGCGAAGACACGACCAGCCTGTTTGAACTGGAATACTTCGGCGAAAAAGCGTTTCTGGCGCAAACCGGACAGCTTTACAACGAAGCGAACATGGCGGCCTTCGGCAAGGTGTACTGCTTCGGCCCCACCTTCCGCGCCGAGAAGTCCAAGACGCGGCGGCATCTGATGGAATTCTGGATGCTGGAGCCGGAAATGGCCTTCTTCTCGCTGGAAGACCTGATGAACATGGAGCAGGAGTTCGTCAGCCATATCATTCAGACCGTGCTGGAAAAGCACCGCGAAGAACTGAAGATTCTGGAACGCGACACCTCGCGGCTGGAAAGCGTCCTGCCGCCCTTCCCGCGCATCAGCTACGACGACGCGGTGACGCGCCTAAACGAGCTGGCCGCCAAAACCGAAGACCCGGAACAGAAGGCGCTGCTGCACATGGAATGGGGTACGGACTTCGGCAGCCCGCACGAAACCGCGATTGCCGAAATGTTCGACAAGCCGGTGTTCGTGTACCACTTCCCCTCGGTGTTCAAAGCGTTCTACATGCAACCGGTAGATGGCCGCCCCGAAGTGTGCCGCAGCGTTGACTTGCTCGCGCCGGAAGGCTACGGCGAAATCACGGGCGGCAGCGAACGTATCCACGACTCAGCTTTAATCGAGGAGCGCGTGAAGAAGATGGGGCTGCCGCGTGAAGCCTATGCGTGGTATCTGGATTTGCGGCGCTACGGCAGCGTGCCGCACGCCGGCTTCGGCATCGGATTGGAGCGCACCGTCGCATGGATTTGCGGACTGCCGCACATCCGCGAAACCATCCCCTACGCCCGTATGCTCAACCGCAAGTACCCCTAAAACCTCACTCCTCTAATTGGTCGGGGGAATGCCTGCGGCATGCAAGCATTCCCCCGACCAATTACCCTCTCCATCACGCGGAATACCGCTTTGGAGGGGGGATAGGTTCTTAATCACCTCACATATTGGGATTTGATGATCGCTAAAACACGCCCCCTGTATCATACGTTCGTGGATTTGAAACCGTCCCTGTCGCGGGGGGCGCGGATCGTCCTCGCGCTCGGCTACACCGCCTTGCTCACGCTGCTGCTGGTGCAATCCAGCGCCCGCCCGCTGCTCGGCCCTTCCGCCCCACAGGAGTTCAACCTCGTCTGGGAGATTTTGCTCACGCTGGCGCACTTCTTGGGCTTCGCGCTGCTGGTGCTGTTCGTGTGGGGGGCGCTGGCGGCGGGCGGTGCGCAGCGCTGGGCGTTGATCGCCGCCGTGCTGTTCGCCTGCACGCTCGGCCTGAGTACCGAACTGCTGCAATCCCTTGTGCCAGACCGCAGCGCCTCGCTGTTTGATCTGGCGGTGAACTGGGGCGTGTCGCTGCTGGTGGCGCGGCACATCCACCTGCGCGGGCAAAGGGCTGTGCTAGAATAACCGACATCCGAAATAAGGGCAGATTACCCCTGCGCGAGATGGGTTGAGCGATGAAATTCAGCGCGGTTTCTCCACAACGATTATTCGCCCTGTGCTTGCTGGCGCTGCTGGCGCTGGCGGGAACGGCTTGCGGCGCGTCCGCCCGTCCGGTCATCCCCACCCGCCGCCCCACCGCCACCATCACGCTCACGCCTACCGCCAGCCGCACGCCCGGATTTGCTACCACGCCAACGCTCACGCCGACGCCGCAGGGGGGCGTGGCTGGCCCCACACCGACTTCGATCTTCGGCCCCACGCAGGCCAGCGTCGCCGCGTTGCCCACAGCCACCCGCGTGGTCAACCCGAACGCGCCGCGCATCGAGTTCTTCACCGCCGATCAACTGACCGTCGCCCCCGGCAGTGATGTCACGCTGTTCTGGTCAGTCCGCAACACCAGCGGCGCGGTCATCTATCGCCTCGAAACCGATGGACAGCGCAACCAACTGTGGAACGTCGCGCCGGATGGTAACTTGACCGTGACCACCCGCCGCCGTGACCGGGGTGCGATCACGTTTGTGTTGAGCGTGGGCGAAGGGGCGCAAAACGTGGAACAGACATTGAGCATCCCGCTATCCTGCCCGGACGCATGGTTCTTCCAGCCCGCGCCGGATTCTTGCCCGACCGGGCCTGCCGAAACCACCTCGATCATCGAAGAACCGTTTGAGCGCGGGCGGATGCTGTATATCCAATCGCGCAACCGCGTGTATACCCTGTTCAACGATGGCAAGCAGCCGGCGTGGGTGTCGGTGGAAAACCGCTACGATCCGGCGATACACCCCGAACTGCAAGAGAATTTCGTCCCGCCGCCCGGTTTCGTGCAACCGCTGCGCATCCTCGGCTTCGTGTGGCGCGGCAGCGATCAGGTACGCAACCGCCTCGGCATGGGTCTGGTCGCCGAAACGCCGTATGAGGGCTTCGTGCAGACCGTCACCGCCGCCGACAACAGCGAAAATCTGTACGTCAGCAGCAGCGATGGCAGCGTGCTACAACTCGTCCCCGGTGGCGCGGCGTGGCAGATCATCACCGCGCCCTGAGTGGCGGCACTAGGCCGGAAGCCTAAAACCCGTTAGAACTAGACCTATCGTTGTTTGCCCTGTCGAAAGGCTGTACCCATGCGTTTGCCCTCTGACCGTATTTTCTGGGGTGTCAGCCTCGGTCACATGCTCAACGACACGTTTATGAGTACGCGCTCGGTGCTGTTGACCTTCATCAGCGCCTATATCCTGCCGATGACCAGCCGACAGGTGGGCTTCGCGCTCAGTCTGGTCGAACTCACGGGCGCGATCAGCCAACCGTTCTTCGGCTGGCTGGCCGATCGGACGGGCGGGCGCTGGTTGGGCGCGGGCGGCGTGGCCGTCACCGTCATCATGTTCTGCGTGGCGATTGTGGTGGTGATGACCGGCGCGAGTTACTGGCTGATGCTGATCCCGCTGGCGCTGGCCGGTCTGGGCAGCGGCGCGTTTCATCCGGTAGGCTCGATGTATGCCACCCACACCAGCCCGCAGCAGGCGGGGCGCAACGCGGCGTTGTTCTTCATGTTCGGGCAGTTGGGGTTGGGCATCGGCCCCGCCGTCACCGGAATCCTGCTGGAGAACGCGCATTCGCGCATCAACGAGTGGTTCGCGCCTGCGCTCGGTGCGTCCTTCCCCCATCTGCTGCTCGAACATGGTACGGTGCTGCCCGTGATCGGCCTGTCGGTGGTGGCTATTCCGGTCATCTGGTTGATGGCGCGCACCCTACCGGATAAACCGGAACCGCGACAGCCCAAAGCCGCCGTGCAGAACGCTGCCCCGCCCCAACCACTCCGCAAATGGCCGTTCGTCATTTTGGCGCTGGCGGTGTCGGCGCGTGGCCTATCCAGCCTCGCCACCGTCGCCTTCATGCCGTATATGTTCCAGTTGAAAGGCTGGTCGCCCTCGGAATACGGCCTACTCAGCAGTTCGTTCTGGGTGGCCTCCGGTCTGGCGGGGGTGTGGTTCGGCATGATGGGTGATCGCTACGACAGCCGCCGCGTCATCACGCTCAGCCTGATGGTCTCCGCCCCCGGCGTGTTCCTGCTGCCCAGTTTAAGCGGCGTGCTGGCCTTCGCCGCCGCGATTCTGGTGGGCGCGATGAGTGGTTCGCACAGTTTGATCGTGGTGCTAGGGCAAAGCCTGCTACCGGGGCGCAAAGGGTTCGCCTCCGGCGCAGTGCTAGGACTCATCTTCGCAACGGGCGCGTTGGGCAACCTAATCGTCGGGGACTTCATCGCCCGCATCGGCGCGGACAACACCTTCCAGTTGATCGCGGTGATTACGCTGTTCGGGTCGCTGTTGTGGCTGCTGCTGCCTTCAGTGAAGCACTCGTCGTCAACGGCAGCGTGAACCAGAAGGCGCTGCCCTTCCCCACTTCGCTGTTCGCGCCGATCTGCCCGCCCATCGCCTCCACCCACGCTTTAGCGATGGCTAACCCCAGCCCCACGCTGCCGCTACTGCGTTCGCGTGCCGGATCAGCGCGGTAGAAGCGGTCAAACACATGCGCCAGCTTTTCCGTCGGGATGCCTTCGCCCGAGTCACGCACCGTCACCCGCAGCGCCCCCTGCTCCAAATCGGCCAGCAGCGTCACCTGCCCGCCCGGTGTATGCCGCAGCGCGTTCGCCAGCAAATTGCGAATCACCTGTAGCAGCCGATCCGCGTCTGCCCATACCGGCGGCATATTTTCGGCCTGCAATTCCAGCATCGTCCCCTGCGCGTCCGCCGCCAGCCCGAAGGTTTCCACCGCGCCGCGCAGCAGCGGCAGCACATCCACCGCCCCGTTGCTCAACGGCAGTTGTCCGGCATCCGCCAACGCCAGTTCACGCACATCGCTCACCAGCCGCGCCAGCAAGCGGGTTTCATCATACAGCGACGCAACCTCTTTCATCTCCAGCGGATACACGCCGTCCAGCATGGCGCGTAAGTTGCCCTGCATCACCGTCAAGGGCGTGCGCAATTCGTGGGCAATATCCGCCATCAGGTTACGGCGCAGCGTTTCGGCGCGTTGAAGTTCGTCCGCCATCGCGTTGAAAGCCTGCGCGACTTCCGCCATCTCGGTTGTGCCGCTGACCGGAACGCGCCGATCCCAACGATGGGCGGCGAAATCCCGCGCAGCAGCTGCCAGCGCCCCCAGCGGCGCAACCAGCGCACGGCTGATGAGGGTGCCTAGCGCCAGCCCCACCCCGCCCGCCACCAGTGCCGCGATCACCAGCACATTCCGCAGCTGATCCAGGAAGCCGCGTTCGCGTATATCCAGCACTTCCGGCGGGATCATGTGGTCGCGCATATCGCCCTGCTGTCCGCGCCCCATCATCCCGCCCATACCCGGCGCAGGGGTTGCGCCTGCCGCCACCGCCGTCGCCTGTGCCGCATTGTTGTCTGCCACCTGCGCCAGATAGCGCCGGAACTGCTGATCGGTATTCCAGTCAATCAACAACGCCACTACCAGCAGCGCCGCCAGCGTCACGCCCACGAAGGCCAGAGTCAGCCGTACCGAAAGCCGGTTCATGCGTCCTCCCGGAAGCGATAGCCCACGCCAAACACGGTTTCGATGTAGCGCGGTTGGGCGGGGTCGGGTTCGATCTTGCGGCGCAGGTTCTTGATGTGGCTGTCCAGCGTGCGCTCCAGCCCTTCGTAGTGATAGCCGAGCGCCTTTTCAATCAACTCATCACGGGTGAAACTGTGGTTCGGGTTCTCCATCAAAGCGCGTAACAGCGCGAACTCGGTTGGCGTGAGGGGCTGTGCTTCGCCGTTCACCGTCAGCGCCCGCGCATCCACATCCAACCGCAACGCCCCCACCAGCAGCACCCGCGCAGGCGGTGGCGCACCCAACGCCCGCCGCAGGATGGCCTGTACCCGCACCACGACTTCGGCGGGGTTGAACGGTTTGGTCAAATAGTCGTCCGCGCCGATGCTGAAGCCGCGCAACTTGTCCTCATCTTCCACGCGGGCAG
>CAIPFY010000014.1 GCA_903864435.1 uncultured Chloroflexota bacterium
GGGGGCTTCTTCCGTCAACACGTTTGCGAAGGGGAACCTTCGTCTTACGAACGCTCTGGAAGACTGCTGATGTCCCAGCAGTTTTGATGTTAATGGCGGCGTTGTGGTCACGGTCAATGACCCGTCCACAATCACAATTTAGAACTCTATCGCGCAAGGTGAGATGATGTCTTTGCCCACAACCAGAACAGGTCTTCGTCGTTGGTGCGAAGCGGTCTATTTTGACGACGCGCTTACCGCGCTTAAGCGCCACCCATTCCAAGATGCTCACGAAGCTGGCAAATCCTAAGTCACTCACCTTGCGCCCCCACAGGGCTTTCATACCACCCCTGTAAAATCATAGAGATGCCCAACCGACTCGCCAGATTCCCCGTCCCACGTCAAAATCAGGATACGATCATCCTTGCTTATCCGGTGGGTGCTGCGACTTATGACGATTTACCCTTTGCTTCAGGCGCTACTGGCTGCGCTGTTGTTCGGAGCCAGCGCCCCCTTCGCCAAACTGCTGCTCGGAGAAGTAGAGCCGATTTCGTTGGCGGCTTTTCTCTATCTCGGCAGCGGGCTAGGGATGCTGCTGTTAAAAGCCGTCCAGAAAAAAGGGGCGGTCAGCGAAGCCCCGATCAAACGCGCCGATTGGGGCTGGTTAGCCGGATCAGTGGCAGCGGGCGGTGTGGCGGCGCCGATTGTGCTGTTGTTCAGCCTGCGCGTCACTCCGGCGGCCACCGCATCACTCCTGCTCAACTTTGAAGGAGTCGCCACGACGCTGCTGGCGGGGATACTGTTCAAAGAGGCGATCAACCGCCAGACCGTTCTGGCGATCATCTGTGTGACCGCCGCCAGTATTCTGCTGTCGTGGGATACCAGCGGCCAATGGGGGTTGTCGGTGGGCGCGGTAGGGGTTTTGACCGCCTGCTTTCTGTGGGGCATTGATAACAACCTCACTCGCAATATCGCAGCCAAAGACCCTTTAGCGATTGTGCAGGTGAAAGGCTTGAGCGCCGGTTCGTTCTCGCTCCTCCTCACGCTGCTTCTGGGACATTCGCTGCCGCGTTTGAGCATCGTGCTAGGCGCGATGCTGCTGGGGAGCATCAGTTACGGCCTGAGTATCGTGCTGTTCATCCGGGCGATGCGCGGGATGGGCGCGGCGCGAACCAGTGCGCTCTTTGGGACTGCGCCGCTGGCTGGCATGGTGCTGTCGTTCCTCCTGTTTCGTGAGGCTCCGAATCCCCTGTTTTTCGTCGCTCTGCCCTTCATGCTCATCGCCACGCTGTTGCTGTTCCGCGAGAACCACCTCCACAACCACACGCATGAACCGATCACGCACGAACACCGTCACGCTCATGATGACGGACATCACTCTCACGCGCACCCGCAGATGGAGCGCGATGGGCGCACGCATTCGCATGTGCATACGCACGAACCATTAACGCACGACCACGCCCATGTGCCGGACATTGACCACCGCCACAGCCACTAGCGCGTGTGATGTATTTTTCCGAACGCGGAGGAAAAAAGGGCGAGAGTGGATTTCAAGCGAGCAACGTGCATCACAGAACGGCGCGACCACCGGGTTCGTCACGGGTTGTCCAGCAAGCGGGCGGCGATGCGCTGGATGTCCCCCACCGTACCCGCCAGCCCGAACCCGCCCACTGCCAGCAGCGCCGCGCCGATCAACAGCCCGCCCGCGTCCGGCGCGTTCAGCAGCAGCACCCCGCCCGCGCTCGTGATGCCGCCGAAGGCCAGCGCAGGTAGCCCCGCCACGAACACATACTGTCCGGTGGTGAGATCGTCCGGCACATCCACATGACGGTCACTCCAGCCCACCGCACGCCGCCCGATCAGCCACAGCGCCAGCAGGTGCAGCCCTTCGTGGGGGAAGCCATACAGCCGCAGCAAAAACGCCATTCGCGCTTATCCCGCCGCCAGCCGTTGCGCGAACGCCAGCGCCTCGATGCTGCGGGCGGCCTGCACATCGTTGATCGTGATTTTGTGACCGACGGAATGCGTGGTGAAGCGCACCGTCACCTGTTTCCAGCCAATCAGCATGTCCGGGTGATGATCCAGCCCTTCGGCAAGCGTGCCGATGGTCGTCGCCCAGATCAGGCCAGCCGCGTAGGTGGGTAGCTGGTAAGTCTTGCAGAGCGTATCCCCCTCGCGCACCCAACCGGGAAGATCGGACAGCGCGGCGGCAATTTCGGCGGCAGACAGCGGGGGCGGGTTTCTACCGAGCATCAGCGTACACAACCTCGTTCATCATTCCGCATCGGTCTTTTCAGAGGGTGGAATATGCCCGTAATCGTCTTTGCGGGTCGAGATGGGATTCACCGGTTTGCTGCTGGCACCGAGCATGCTGCGAAGCCGGTGCAGCTCGTCGGGGCTAAGTTTGGGTGATGTGGGGCGATCATCCTCCCCGACCACATCGGACGGGCGACCAAAAGCCTGATCGAAAGCGATCCACTGGAACTGCACATCCGCCAGATTCGAGATCAAACGGTTGGGGTTCATCCCGCGAGGCAGAATGTCACTGGGGCGAATGAGCAGAATGCTGACCGTCAGGAAGCCCACGCCCACCACCTGCGCCGGAGTCAGCCGATCACCGAGGACAAAGAATGCCAGCGCCAGTGCCACGCCGATTTCTGCCAGCGCCAGCACCGCCGTTTGCAGGCTGCCAAAGAACTTCACCCCCGCGAACAAGGCCAACCGCGACAGGGCGGTAGAAATCGCCAGCGCCACAATGGGCGGCAGCGCGGATTGCAGAATTTCGCCGGTCATGGGCTTACCAACCGCGATCCACACCATCACCACGACAATCGCCATCGTGGTCAGGATGTACAGTGTGGCGGTGGGCGCGGGCATCTCGAACAGCACATACTGGCTGAGGATGACCGTCCCCGCGAACATCAGCGCGTTCGCCAGCATCAGCCCCACGCCGAGCCAGTTAGAAGGGACGCTGCCAAAACCCGTGATGATGACCAGCGCGACCAGCGCCAGCGCCACCCGCAGGATGGTGCGCTTATCCAGCTTTTCGCCCGCCATACGGGTGAGCAACACCACGAAAATGAGGTACATGCCGTTCAAAAGCTGCGCCTGCGAAGCGTCCAGCGTGCCTAGCCCGCCGTAGTAGAACAGCGAACCGATGCCATTCACCACGCCCACCACCACGCAACCGAGCAGCCCCGCCGGATAAATGTAGATGTAGCGACGGGCAAACAGGGCGAACAGCACCCACAGCAGCACCACCGCGATCAGTGTGCGCCACGCAGCCACTGTGAACGAGTCCGCGCCCGCGTTGATCGCCAGCTTGCCGAAGATGGGCGCCACCCCCAGAAACAGCGGGGTCATCAACCCCACACCGACGCGCCAATTCATTCGCACAGGCGGCTCCTTTTAATCGGGTGTAGTCTCCTCAAACCGCGCCAATAATCTGAGTACGCGCCGTATTCAGCGGAAGCGTCACAATGAAGGCGCTGCCGGGCGGGTTGTTGAGATCGAAGCCCGGACTTTCCACACGGATGCTGCCCTGATGCGCCTGCACGATGCCTTTACACACCGCCAGCCCCAGCCCCAACCCGCCGCCGCGAAAGGCCGTTTTGCTGGTGGAGTGGGTGAGCGTGTCGCTGGTGGTGTGAAACCGCTCAAAAATGAGTTCACGGTCTTCATGCGCGACGCCAATTCCGGTATCGCGCACGATCATCACCACCTGCTCATCGCGCTCATAGGCTTCCAGCGTCACCTCGCCGCCGTCCGGTGTGTACTTGATGGCGTTCGAGAGCAGGTTGGAAAGCAGCAGACGCAGCAGATCGCCGTCCCCCTGCAAGCGCACCGGCCACTGAGCGCGGTCAAAGTGGATTTTCACCATGCGGTTCTTCATGGCAGGAATATAACCATCTATGACGGAAGCTGCCACTGCCGCTGGATTGACCATACCAATCGAAATATCTACCTGATTGGTGACGATGCGGGTGATAGTCAAAATTTCATTGACGATGGACTGCATCCGGTTGATGCCGTCGCCCAGCCCTTTAATCAGGTAATGAACGTTCGGGTCGGCGGTGGCCAATGCCTGCACCGCCGGCAGTTCTTCCAGCAGGCGATCGTAACCATAGATCAGCGTCAGCGGCGTGCGCAGTTCATGCGCCGTCACCTGAATGAAGGTGTCCTTCATGCGGTCAAGGCGGGTCAGTTCGCGGTTGCTGGCCTCCAGTGCGCGCATCCGGTTTTCCAACCGGGCGGTCACTTCCTGCAAATAGGCCGTCTGCGCCGAAGCGTTCGCCTGTTCATCCACCTTGTCACGAGCGCCCTTCAGGTACGCGGCCACCTGATCGGCAAAAAGTTCGACATCAATCGGCTTGGTAATATAGCCATTCGCGCCTGCCGCCATTGTCAGCGCCCGCTGCTTACCTTCGATCAGTGCGGTCAATGCCACAATCGGCGTATGCGCGAAACGGGGATCGGCGCGTAGAGTCGTGGTCACTTCGCGGCCACTCAAATCCGGCAGGTTGATGTCCGTCAGGATCATATCGGGCAATTCCTGACGGGCGATGTCAATCCCTTGCAGGCCACGTTCCGCCACCAGCACATGATAGCCAGCGAACCGCAGGCAGCGTTCAACCAGCAGGCGGCTGGCAGCGTCATCTTCGATATAGAGTATGGTAGGGGGCGTGGCGTTCACCAGATCATCCTTAACCCGTTCGAGTGTGCCATCAAGCCTTTTCTGGATTATACGCGGGTTGCCTTCGGGCGCGATAGCACGAGGGAAGCCCAATAATTTGAATCATAACGCAAGTGTTATACATATAGTACTCATGAATGATGATGAACGTTTACGCAGGGGTGTTTTCATCGTGAGCCGAACCGCCCATTACGAACGACTGCTATTGCCCTTCTTGATGCTGGTGATCGCAGCCATTGCCTGCCGCTGCGGCGGCAAAATTGATTCGCCGGATGTGGTGTGCCAGCGTACATCGAAATCGGCGAAAGCGAGTGTTTTGCCCGCCAATGCCGATGCCTGTATCCAGTTTGTGACGGCACGCTGCGGCGAGCCGGTGCGTTTAGGGGCGCAAATCATCAACATGACCCCGGACGAAATCATGAGTTACGAGGAATGTACCAACGCTGCTGCGGCTGAGTTCGCTCAAACCGGCGGCAAGCCGCAGCCGCTACCGATCAGTACCCCGCAAACATCGGTAGTGGTGGTGCAGCCCCAGCGCGTCTCGTGCGACGCCTTCCGGCTAACCTCCCCGCTGATGGGCATGGCGAACGGCACGCAGACTTTCTTCTGGGATCCGCTGCCGGATGCAACCGGCTACCGCATCCAGATTCTTGAAAACGGGACGGTGCTGGCAACCTTCGAGGCGGCGGCTGACCAGACGAACGTGACGGGGGATGTCAGTTCGGGGCGAATCGGCGGACTGTTCGATCTGGTGGTGCGGGCACAGGCGCTTAAGAACGGGAATGTGGTGTGTTCGGCAGAGTATCCGCAACTGCGTGCCGCCAACGCCCCAGCGGTGGAGAACCCCGTCGCGCCGCCTGTGAACACCTGCGGCAACGCCACCTGCGAAGCCAGCGAGAACAGCAGCTCCTGCGCTTCGGACTGCTTCTGCGGCAATTTCACCTGTGACGCGGGCGAAGACCGCTTCACCTGCGGGCAGGACTGCGGAGGGTAAGGCGATCTGTGTGCCGGGGCGGGTATAGCCTGCCCGCCCCGGTTGCGGTGCGCTACTTCACTGACCGCATCATGCGCAGAGTTTACGGCTTACGACAGGCACCACTCCTCGCATCGGGTGAGGTTGTTATGAGCGTAACACAAAGCCGAATAAGCTGTACACAAAGGCCGTCTGGATGGACTACACAACGCCTTCGGCGGCGCGGCGCACTGACCGCATGGCTTTCGAGGCGGTAGCCACTCAGGGCGAGTCTCCCTTGCGGCGCGAACCGCAAGGGTTAGGAATGGAGCGCGGCGGGCGGGCTATCGCAGCGTAGCCAACACAGCCTGCTCAATCAACAGCTTGTTGGTACTCAGGTCTACCACGCTCAATTGAAGCTGGCGGCGGTCATTCACGCTGAAAATGGCTTTGATGCGGTCATCACCCGGACGACCGGCAGGCAACAACCGCGCCAGCAGATGAGCAGCCTGTTCGCTGTTCACCGGCACGATTTGCTGTTCGCTGCTCTGTGCCTGTGCCACGAACACCGCCTGACCGCCTTCGTACTGCACTTCCAGCATGGCGAACGAATCGCTGTCCATTTCCGCGATCAGAAATTCAATCGCGCTCTGGGCGGCATGTGCCGCGCCCAGCAGCACTTCCACCGGTTCCGGCGTGGGATAGGCGCTGCCCGCCGGGATAATCTCGTCATAAGCGTGCTGTCCGGTGACGGGATCAAGATGGCGCAGGCCGTAGCTGTGCGCCAGATAATCCTCCAGTCCGTAACCCGCCGCCACTTGCAGCGCCCCTTCCACCACCGCAGTGAACGGCTTATCGGCGCGAACCGCCATCCCCGAAAAATACTCGCGCAGATGCGTCTGTACCGAAGGGATGAGCGACACGCCCCCCACCAGCAGCACATAGCGAATGTCTTCGCGGAAGATGCCGCGCCGTTGAGCGACGTGCATCACCTTGTCTACCACATGGCGCAGGCTGTCGTAGAAGCCGTTATCCGCCAACACTTGCTCCAGTTCGGCGCGGGTTAGCGTCAGCGCGACCGGGCGCGTTTCGGTCTGAAATACCACCTCCACCGACTCGTGGGTGGAGAGTGCGATTTTGGCATTTTCGCAGGCGGTCAGGAGCGCGGGGTAATGTGCGCCCAGTTCGGCAGTCGAAACGCCGCTGCGCCGCAAGACCGCCGCCAGCAACCACTGGTCAATATCGCTGCCGCCGATAATGCGCCCTGCTTTGGCGATCACTTTTGCGGACTGCGCCTGCGCTTTGCCCCGCAGCAGCCGGTTGAGAAAGCCGCCCGTGTTTTCGCGGGTTTCGGGTAACTGCACCAGCGACAGGTCGAGTGTGCCGCCGCCGAAATCGAATACCAGCACAATCGCGCCCGGTTCGGTGACGCGGTAGCCCAGCGCGGCGGCGGTGGATTCGTCCACGATCCGCACTTTTTCGGCGGGGATATGGTCAATCACGCCCGTCAGCCACGACAGATAATGCTCGAACGATGCGACCGGCGTGGTGAGTACCAGTTGCTCGATCTCCCGTTCGGCATAGGGCAGGGCGCTCAACAAATGGCGCACAAAGCGGTTGCCCGCATCGCTATCCGCCCACTGTGTTCCATCAATGCAGCGCGGTTCGGGCGCAGGCAATGCAACGATCCCGCGTTTGAAGTTGCGGAACAGGCGGTTATCCTGCCGGGTATCCAGCGCCGCCTCGCGCACAGCCTGTCCCATCGTGATCTGTCCGGTTTGCGCGTCGTGAACGTACAGCAGCGACGGCACCAGCGGCATCACGCCATCGGCAGCGGTTGAAGTCAAGCCGGGGAGCGCCAGCACGTTCGGCGCATCGGTTTCCGTGTTCCAGACCGCCACAACGCTGTTGGTTGTGCCAAAGTCCACCGCGATTTTAGCGTTCATACGGATGCCCCGACTTCGTGATAACGGAAGCACGACACCAGATGATCGTTCACCATGCCGGTAGACTGCATGTGCGCGTAACAGATGGTCGGGCCGACGAATTTGAAGCCGCGTTTGAGCAGGTCTTTGCTCATAGCCTGCGACTCGCGGGTTTCGGCGGGGAGTTCGCGCAGGCTGTTCCAGTGGTTGACGAGGGGCGTGCCGCCCACGAAGCGCCACAGATAAGCGCCGAACGAGCCAAATTCCTCTTTGACCGCCAGATATGCCCGCGCATTCGTCACCGAAGCCTGCACCTTCAGTCGGTTGCGGATGATGCCGGGATTCGCCAGCAAGTCAGCAATTTTCGCCTCGTCGTAACGGGCGATGCGTTCAGCGTCGAACCCGTCAAAGGCGGCGCGGTAGCTCTCGCGTTTGCGCAGCACAGTAATCCAACTCAGGCCAGCCTGCGCCCCTTCGAGAATGAGCATTTCAAAGAAACGCTGATCGTCATTACAGGGAACGCCCCATTCGGTATCGTGATACTGCACATACAGCGGGTCATCACCGCACCAGTCACAGCGACTCGTCATCGGTCAATCCTCGTTCGTTCTGAGCATCTTATTCATACAAATCATAATACTCCGAATTGGCAACTCGATTGTGTAAAGGGTAGTGACACATGCCCCCACAGGACACAGAATCCGTGTATAATCGGGCGATAACATTAACCGATCCCTAACTCACATCAGGCAAAGGTGAGCGCATGGCTGACCAACCCGCCAAACCGACGGACACCCTCTCCCAGTCCTCTCAGCCGACGGGCGGCTGGCATAAGCCATCCGATAGGTGGCAGGCTTCCGGGGCGCCGACCAGTGTCGTCCCCAAACAGCGCGTGCTGGCGTTGCCGCCCGCGTTGCCGCTGGAACCGCCTAAAACGGGTCAGTGGCATCAGCCAACCCCCGCCGATACCACCTACACCGCGTCCGATGTGATCGAATTCACGCCGCGCCGTGACCTGCCGGTGAATGACCGTCCTGAAGACTTGTTGCTGGCGCTGGAAACGGGCGTCACCGCAGCCGCGCCGCTGCCGGCTCCCGTGCCGGAAGAACCCGCGCCCGAAGAACCTGCGCCCATCGTCGAAGAACCAGCCGAAACCGAAACGGTTGAAAAGTCGCTGACCGAGCTAGAAGCCGAGTCCGCGCCGCTGGCAAGCGAACTGACTGCGCTGGAGGACAGCCAATCCGTCACCACCGAGCCAGAACCCGCTTTGCAGGATTCGAGCTTGCTGGCGCTGGAACTAGCCGATAGTCAGGCCACGCCGTCCGTTGATGAGGACGACGAGCAGGCCTTCAGCATGAGCGAACTGATCGCGCTGACCAGCCTTTCCGAAAAGCCGCCCACCGTGAGCGTGCTGCCCACCACTCCCGCAGCGGAAGCCGGGAGCGAATCGGGCGTACACGACCCCGAAGCCTATGCCCGTGAGCAGCTTGAAAAGCTAAACCAGACGGGCGGCAACGTGGCTGATACCCGGCTGGACGCCGCCACTGACCCCGAAGCCTATGCCAAGCAAATGCTGGCGCAACTGGGTTCCGAAGGCGGCAGCCCCGCCCCGGTTGCGGCGGAGTCGCCGCTGGTGGCACGCTTCCGCGAAACCGAGGCGCAGGTGCGGGTGCTGCGTTCGCACTATCAGGCCGGACAGATCACCCGCGACCAGCTTCAAGAGCAGTTGAAATCACTCATGATCCTCGATGACGATCAAGTGTGGTGGATGATGGGTGTGGAAAGCGATAACTGGTATCGCTACGAGAACAGCCAGTGGATTCCCGCGCAATCGCCAGTCCAAAGCGGCGCGGTGATCGGCGACTCGATGGCGATGGGCGGTAGTCCGTCACTGGCCTCACAGCCTGCGGACTTCAGCCAGATCAGCGGCACGTTCGGCACGCCTGTCCCTTCGGATACGGCGGCCTTCGGCTTTGGCGACGAAACACGCCTGCCCCGTCAGGACACGCCAATTGAAGACCCCAACCGCACGATGGTGGGCACCGCAGGCGCGTATCTAAATCCGGTGCTGTCGTCCGGCGCCGAAACACTGCCCGGTATGGGGGTGGGCGTGGGCGTTCCTGCCGGAGCAACAGTCGCCAACCCCGCGTTCGATGCCTACAACCCAACGCCCTATACACCGGGCGCGGGCATTCCGTCACCCATCGCGCAACCCAACCCCACCGACCGCGTGCCGGATTACAACCTGAACACGCCCGCCTCGTCCACGTATGAAGATGCAACCCGCCGCCAGCGCCAGCAAACGCTGCGCACGCTGTTCACGGTGGCACTCATCGGCGTGGGCGCGGTTATCCTGTTGCTGGCCTGCGGGCTGGGCTTCATCTACATGCAGTATTCCAACATGGCGGGGCAGTTTCAGTCGCAAGTAGCGGCGCTGGCAAACTACCGCCCGCAGTTCCAAACGGCGCGAGTGCTGGATATGAACGGCGGCCTGATCGCTGAACTGAACAGTCAGCAAGGCGGGGCGCGTACCACCGTCACCCTCGACAAAATTTCGCCCTTCATGCTGGATGCCGTCATCGCGTTGGAAAACGAACGCTTCTACCAAGACCCCGGTTGGGACTGGATTGCGATTGGTCGCGCTTTCATCCAGAATTTGAGCAGCGGACAGGTCGAATCCGGCGCGAGTACCATCACGCAGCAGATCGCCGAACAGTTGATTCTGAAGCAACCGACCACCACGCCCGAACTCAAGCTGCAAGAACTGGTCATCGCTTCCGAAATCGCCAAGCAGTACGACAAGAACTTCATCCTTCAGCTATACCTGAACGAAATTTTCTTCGGCAATCAGTCGTATGGCGTGGAAGCCGCCGCGCAGTTCTACTTCGGTCACAGCGCCAACGACCTGAACCTGCCCGAATCGGCGCTGCTGGCGGGCATGATCGCCGCGCCGTCCGCCTATAATCCGGCGCGGGTGGGTGGCGAGGACAATGCCACTTATGCCATCCGCCGCGACCAGACCTTCCAGCGTATGGACGCGGTCATCAACCGGATGCAACAGGTGGGCTGCATCCAGTTCCAGCACGCGCCATATCTCACCAAGCCGTTCTGCGTGGATGCCAGTGTCATCGGGCAGGCGACGGTGCAGAAAGCTCTCGTGGTCTCGACGGAATATAAGCCGCGTGAAGTGAAGTTCAAATACCCGCATTTCGTGCAGTTCGTCACCGCCCAGATTGAGCAGTTGTTCGGCTCTGGCGAAATGTACCGTCGCGGGTTCGTCATCAAAACCACGCTCAACCCCACCGTGCAGGATGCCGCCGAAACCGCGCTGAAGCAGACGATGGCGCAGCTCATCAGCACCGGCGTAACAACCGGTTCGGTGATGGTGACAGACCCGCGCACCGGCGCCATCCGCGCCATGGTGGGCAGCCCGGACTTCAACAGCACCGCGATTGATGGACAGGTGAACGGGGCGCTCACATGGCAGCAACCGGGTTCGTCCATCAAGCCGATTGTGTACACCGGGGCGCTGGAAGGCGTGCCGGGGACGAACGGTCAACTCACCTATCTCACGCCGGCTTCGATCCTGTGGGACGTGCCGACCACCTTCAACACCAACCCGCCCTACGCGCCGACCAATTTTGATCGGCAGTTCCGGGGGCCGGTGGCGCTGCGCTACGCCCTCCAGAATAGCTATAACATTCCGGCGATCAAAGCCTACCAATTCATCGGCGATGCCAAATTCAAAGATGTGGCCTCACGCATGGGGCTTTCGTTCCCCGAAGGCGCGACCTTCGGCCTGCCCACCGGCATTGGCGCCACCGAAGTCACGCTGTACGGCATGATGTCGGCCTATGGCACCCTCGCCAACAACGGTTCGCGGGTGCCGATGTTCACGGTGGATACCATCACCGACTCGACCGGACAGCCGATTCTGCTGCCGGAACGCGCAGGTGCGGCGCAGGCCATCCAACCGCAGATCGCCTACCTGATGCAGAACATCCTGACGGATGATACGGCACGCGGCGCGGCCTTCGGCATCAATGGCCCGCTGACCGTGCAAGGGTTCGCCGGACTGGTGGGCGCAAAGACCGGCACGACTAACGAAAGCCGCGACCTGTGGACGATGGGCTTCACGCATAACACCGTTGTAGGCGTGTGGCTGGGCCGCCCGGATAATGCGCCGACGTTCGTCACCGATGGCGGGTATGGCAGCGCCGCCCCGTTGTTCAACCGCGTGATGGCGGTGGCACTGGGAACGCAACCGCGCCCCGACCCCTTCACCAACCCCGGCGGCGTGGTGCAACAGCAAATTTGCGCGGATTTCGGCACGCTGCCGCCGGCGAATTGTCGTGGGATGCGGTCGGAATTCTTCCTGCAAGCCCAGCCGCCCCCCGGCGCAGATCAAGCCTTCGTGCAACAGGTACAGGTGGACACATGGACAGGGCTGCGCGCCAACGCCAACTGCCCGGATAACCAGATCAGCGGCACGTTCCTGAACATCAGCGACGCAGCGGCTACCGCATGGCTCAACAGCCCGGCAGGCGCGTCTATAGCGGCACAATGGGGCGTCACCGCCAACACCATTCAGAATATGCCGCAGGCCACCTGCGACCAGAATACCGAAGTGCCGATTGCCCGCATCATCACCCCCACCGACAACCAGACGGCTTCGGGGCTGGTACAGATCAACGGGTCGGCAACCGCCACCACCTTCAACCGCTACCAGTTGGAAGTGGCATCGGCAGCTTCGCCCAACGCCTTCACCATCATCAGCGGCCCCAGCACCACCCCGCAAACTTCCGGCCTGCTCGGTCAGTGGAATACCAGCGCACTACCCAACGGAACTTATATCCTGCGGTTGGCGATGTTCGCCACCAACGGCGGCTACCTGTACCGCACCGTGCAGGTCAACATCGTCAACACGGCTCCCACACCGATCCCGCAGGTTGTTTTCCCCACAGTCACACCGGCCAGTTTTGACTTTACAGCGGTGACGCCGATTCCCTTTGATGAGTCGGTCACGCCCGGCCCGTAAAGCCTCTAACACACCGCGCCCCCGAACCGGTTTGGGTTCGGGGGGGCGCGGTTTTGATAGCACACTCTAACAAATCCTGACAAAGTTCGCTTGCTCATAGGGCACTGAACTTTGTAATATTATCAGAGATGTGGGAGGCTTGTGATGAAGCTCTTGTTAGGTGAATGAAAGTCCTGCATCTTAAAGTGCATTGCACCTCCAGTAGGTGTTTGTTTGCTTTCATACGCTGTCCAGTCTTCTTATCAGCATGAAGGATTGCGGTTTATGGGTTCACCATCTAATTCTGTGTTTCGGACGAGCGTGCGATTGGTGTTTATCCTTTCCATTTGCATGATGACGTTTTTTAACCTCGTTGACTTGCCAGCGGTCAGCGCCGCCTGTAGTGTGAGTGGCGTGGCCTATCAGGACTACAACAACAACATCACCCGTGACGGCATCGAGCCGGGGGTGGGCGATGTCCGGGTACGTGCGTATCAGGACACGGACGGCGATGGGGCAGATGAACTGGTCAGCACCGTCAACACGGCGGTGTCCAATGATCCTACGGTAGCCGGAACCTACACGCTGCCCATCACCACCCCGGACGGTAAAGTTCGCATCGAATTTACGAACTTGCCGAGCTATCTGGAACCGGGGCGATTTGGTTCCGGGCTGTTTGGCGCGGGAACCGAAGGCGACACCACCGTAACCTTTATTGACTGCGCGGGAAACGCTGCCAGCACGATTGATTTGCCGCTGTTCTCGGTGGGCGCGTATTGCCACTCGCTCAATCCCGACATCGGCACCAGCTGCTATGTCTCCAACGATAACCTTGATTTATCTCCCGGTGTCCAAAGCCTGCCCACCTTCATCAGCTTTCCCTATGACGTAGGCGGCGCAGCAAGTGCGTATGGGACGGTCAGTGCGGTGGATCAGGGCGCGCCAGAAAACGATCTGGCATTCCCCGCCGAAATCGGCACCACATGGGGGCTGGGCTATCAGGCCAGTTCGGATAGCTTCTATGTCGCGTCGTTCGTGCGGCGGCACACCGGCTTGGGGCCGGACGCCAGCGGCACCGCCACCACCACCGGCGGCATCTACCGGATTGAGGATGCCAGCAGCGGGACTTCAGGGAATACGTCCCTGTTCATGGATTTGAACGCCGCGCCTTATAACTTCAATACAGGCGCAGACCCGCACCCGCAGGACACGCCCAACCGCCCCGCGTGGTGCCCGGATGCGACCCCCTACACGACCTGCTGGCAGGTGGATCGGGATACCTATCCGTTAGTAGGCAAGATGGGTCTGGGCGACATCGAAATGTCTGAGGACAGTCTGCGGCTGTATGTGGTCAATTTGAATCGTCCCGCAGGCCGTGCGTACAGTGAAATCCTGTCCATTCCGATTGGGCTGGACGGAGTTGCTCCGCCAGCGGCGCAAATCGGGCGTTACCCGCTGCGCTTGGCCGATCTGCCCGGTGCCAGCACCATCTGCTCCAACTACAACGATTTGTGGCCGTTCGCGCTGGCGACACACAACGAGCGTTTGTACGTCGGGCTGGTCTGCACCGCCGAGTCGTCGGGGAGTGCCGCCAACCTGCGAGCCTACGTGTACAGCATGGATGAGTTCAATCCGGGGCTGGGTTTCCGGCAGGAATTGACCTTCCCGCTGAACTACCCGCGTGGGAATGCCAACAACAATACGCCGCTTGTGAATGCGGGTTCTATAGCTGGGCCGGCAGTTCTGTGGTCGGCAGCGTGGCAACCATGGCTTTCTACATGGCCAACGATTGTGCGCCGTGTGGTGAATTATCCTGAACCGTGGCTGACGGGAATTGTGTTTGATGGCGAAGATATGATTCTCGCGCTGCGCGACCGGATGGGGGATCGTTCAGGGAACGTGCGCAACAGCCCAAGTGA
>CAIPFY010000015.1 GCA_903864435.1 uncultured Chloroflexota bacterium
CCACTTGGGAGAAGGGATGAGGGCAGGGGGTTGCGGTTACGTTGCGGCCTGCGGACGTTCCAACTTGAACACGACCATCCCCAGTGGCGGGACGGTGATCTCCAGCGTGTTCGCCCATTCGCGCCATTGCTGCGCCTTGCTTTGCACGCCGCCGTTGTTGCCCACATCGCCGCCGCCATAGTGCGCCGAATCGCTGTTCAGCAGTTCCTTGTAGTAACCGGCTTCCGGCACGCCGAGGTGGTAATGGTAGATGGGGACGGGCGTGAAGTTGCAGACCACCACCACGAAATCGCCCCGATCCTGCGCGAACCGCATGTAGCTGAAGGTGCTGTTGTCGGCATCATTGGCCTCGATCCACTGGAAGCCTTCCCAGTCCAGATCACGCTCCCACAGCGCCGGTTGCGCTTTGTAGAAGTGGTTCAGATCGCGTGTCCACCGCTGCATCCCCTGATGCGTGGGCAGTTCTAGCAAGTTCCAGTCCAGCGCCCGCGCTTCGCTCCATTCGCGCCACTGACCAAATTCCTGTCCCATGAAGTTCAGCTTTTTGCCGGAATGGGTGTACTGGTAGCCGAACAGCAGGCGCAGCGTGGCGAACTTCTGCCACCAGTCGCCGGGAATCTTGTTGATGAGCGAGCCTTTGCCATGCACCACTTCATCATGCGAGAGCGACAGGATGAAGTTCTCGCTGAAGGCGTAGAACATCGAGAATGTGACCTGATTGTGATGATAGCGGCGGTGAATCGGGTCTTTCTGCACATATTTGAGCGTGTCGTGCATCCAGCCCATATCCCACTTGAGCGTGAAGCCCAACCCGCCCACATACGTCGGGCGCGACACCATCGGCCACGAGGTCGATTCTTCGGCGATCATGACCGTGCCGGGGGCTTCGGCATGGATGACGGTGTTCAGTTCACGCATGAACTCAATCGCGTCAATGTTCTCGCGGCCACCGTATTTGTTCGGCAGCCAACCGTCTGCGGGGCGCGAGAAGTCCAGATACAGCATGGACGATACGGCATCCACGCGCAGGCCGTCCAGATGGTAGTGTTTCAGCCAGAACAGCGCGTTGGAAATCAAGAAGTTCCGCACTTCGTTGCGCCCGTAGTTAAAGACATACGTCCCCCAATCCAACTGTTCGCCGCGCCGCGCATCTTCGTGGGAATACAGGTGCGTGCCGTCGAAGTAGCTCAGGGCGTGACCATCTTTGGGGAAGTGCGCCGGAACCCAGTCCAGCAGCACGCCGATGCCGTTCTGGTGACATTTATCCACCAGAACCATGAAATCGTCAGGCGTCCCAAAGCGGCTGGTGGGGGCGTAATAGCCCGTCACCTGATAGCCCCACGAGGCATCCAGCGGGTGTTCGGTGACGGGCAGCAGTTCGATGTGCGTGTAGCCCATGTCGCGGACATACGTTACCAGTTCGTCCGCCAACTGGCGATACGTCAAGAACTCATTCGCCGCGCCCCGCCGCCATGAACCGAGATGCACTTCGAGGATGGACATGGGCGCGGTCAGGTTCTTGCGCGATTTGCGCTCGGTCATCCACGTTTCGTCCGCCCACTGGTACTGGTTGATGTCGTACACGACGGAAGCGTTAGCGGGACGCACTTCGGCGAAGAATCCGTAAGGGTCGGTTTTCATGGCGTGGTAGCCGTGATGGTGCGAAAGCAGATCGTAGCGATAGACTTCGCCCGCGTTCAGGTCGGGGATGAACAGTTCCCACAGGCCGCTTTCGCCCAGCAAGCGCATCGGGTGCAGGCGGGCATCCCAACCGTTGAAGTTGCCGACCACGCTCACGCGGCGGGCGTTGGGCGCCCACACCACGAAGCTCACGCCGCTAATGCCATCAATCTCGCGGACATGCGCCCCTAGTTTTTCATAGCTGTACAGGTGCTTGCCTTCGCGCAGCAGGTAAATGTCGAAATCCGTGAGCTGCGAGGGGAAGGCATACGGGTCGGCAAAAGTGAGTTCATGACCGTTATAGGTCACTTCTTCGTAGTGGTATTGTCCGGCTGTCCACTCGCCTTCAACGGTGGCTTCGTAAACGCCTTCGTCATACACGCGCTGGAGCGCAATCTTGCGCCCGTCGCTATGGACAGCGGTCAGGCTGGCGGCATGGGGGCGGAAGGCGCGGAGCAATGTGCTGCCCTCCTCCTGTGTGTGGGGGCCAAGAACATCAAATGGCGCACCGTGATTTCCGGTGAGCAGGGCGTGCAGGGCATTCGGGTGCAGCGGAACACTCATCGGGCATTGCTCCCTGTGCTAATTTCAGTACCAGCAGACGCAAATATGACCTGATGGCCTATTGTACCGTGAGGATACCCCGTTTACCCAATCCCGAATGCTTTTAGGGAGCATTCGGAAAAGGGAGCAGGAGGTGAGATTTCTGCTTCATACGAGAGGGAGTTGCACGGTGAAGGTCGTGCCTACGCCGACGGTGCTTTGTGGCACGATTGTTCCCGCGTGCATCTCCACGATCTTTTTGACGATGTTCAGCCCCAACCCTGTGCCGGAGATCGTCCCTACGTTGGCTGCCCGGTGGAACGGTTCAAATAGATGGTTCATATCATCCTGCGGAATGCCAATCCCCTCGTCTTTGAATCTCAAAATCATGCGCGTATCATCGCGTGATAGGTTCAATTCAACCGGCTTACTGTCACCTGAATACTTGAGCGCATTCGAGATCAGGTTGTTGACCATCTGCCGTACCAGACGCTCATCGTAGTTGAAGGTGGTGTGCGGCGTGGTGACGGTGTAGATAATGCGCCCCTGATTGCCCGGTTGTGTGGCGAATTCATCCACAATCTCGCGGCACAACGCGGCAATATCGCCCACGTTCGGCCTGAACTCCACGCGGCCTTCTTGAATTCGCGCCAGTTGCAGGATGTCGTCCATGATGTTTCGCATGTGCTGCACCTGCGTCTTGATTTTGTTCAGGCGGGTTTCGATCTGCTCACCCGTCATCTTCTCACGATAGGCGCTCAGGTTGTCGGCTGTAGAGAGAATGGCAGCCAGCGGCGTGCGGAATTCGTGCGAAGCGGTGAACACAAAGCGCGATTTCAGTTCACCTAGCTCTTTTTCGCGTTCCAACGCCTGCGTGAGCGCATCTTCTGCCGCTTTGCGGTGGGTAATGTCCAGCGCGAAGCTGATAACCAATGGGGTCGGTTGCGAGTTGATCGAGCTTAGCTGGATTTCGCACGGGAACTGAGTGCCGTTCTTGCGGCGGGCCAGCACTTCCAGCGTATCCATTCGATATTCGTCTGAATCCATCGCCATGCTGATCGGATTGTCGGCAGGGATATTGCGGATGATTTCCGGCAGCAGTTCATCGAATGACATGCCGATCAGTTCTTCCCGTTCATAGCCAAAGACCAGCGTCGCTTCTTTGTTCGCCAGAATGATCTTGCCCGAATCGTTGGTGATGAACGAGGAAATGGGCGCGGATTCGATGAACGAACGGAACTTTTCCTCGCTCTCGCGCAGCGCATCTTCCGCCCGTTTCCGTTCGGTGATGTCCAGATGGATGCCGGACATCTTCGCCGGTTTGCCGTCCTCCCTCCATTCGGTCACGCGCCCGCGATTCCACACCCAGACCCAATGCCCATCTTTGTGCCGCATGCGCAGTTCGCATTCGTAGTAGGGGGTCTTTCCTTCAAAATGCAGTTGCTGACGTTCATTTGAAACGCGCAGATCGTCCGGGTGGCACAGCTTTTCCCACGTCCGGGTGGACGAGGGGGTGACTTCTTCCAGCGTGTAGCCGATCATTTCGGCCCAGCGTTCGTTGTAGAAATTCTCGCCCGTGAGCACATTCCATTCCCATGTGCCGGCCTGCGTGCCTTGCAGGATCATCTTCAGGCGGTTCTCGTTCTCCCGTTGTATGGCTTCGGATCGCTTGCGTTCCAGCAGATGCCCGAAGATGCTGCCCAGAACCGAGATCAGTTCGGTTTCATACGGGCGCGGCGCTCGCCCTTTCACAAAGTTATCTGTCACCAGATAGCCGAGTGATTTTTGCCCATTCCACAGCGCCGTACCTGCTTTCCAGCCTGTCCCAACCGAAACGCCGTTGTCATTCAGCGGGGCATCGCTCCAGAAGCGCACATGGTCGGGGGCGTGAAGTACGTCCAGTGACCAGTGGTCAGGCGTGACGGTTTCTTGATAGTAGTGTTCATCGCGCACTTCGCCGTTTGGATCCACCCCATATGTTCCAGAGAGGATGGCTCCGTTTTCATTGAGCGCGAACAACCCCACCCGTTCCAAGCCTAACCACTCGCAGGGCAGGAGAACCATTTGCTCGTACAGCGTGTCCAGATCATCAATGCGGCTTAGTTCCAGATGGATGCGTTGGAGCGCCCGCATGTCGTCGAGGAAGCTCTGCTGAACCATCTCCACCTGTTTGCGGGTGGTGATGTCGCTGGCAATCCCTTCCAACCGGACGGCCTGCCCATCCTGATTTCGCACCAGCCACATCTGGGAATAGACCCAGCGCACCGAGTTGTCCGCGTGCAGAATCCGCAATTCGCGGATGCTGCGGCCTGTGCGCCGGGTTTCGTTAATCATCTGCTGGAACAGCGCGGCATCTTCTGGATGCACCATCCGCCCCCATAGGCCTTCGTTGTCGTAAAACACGCTGCGCGGGCGACCAAAGACGCGCTCCACCGCCACGTTAAAATACAGCGGCTTGAAGTCGGGTAGTTCCACCGACCAGACTGCCTCCTGCATCGAGTCGAGAATATTGTTCAGGCGGGCTTCATTTTCGCGCAGCGCGTTCTCGGCGCGTTTGCGGTCGGTGATGTCCACGCCGACGGCTTGAATGGCCGTCACCACGCCGTTTGAATCCACGATGGTCATATCCGTCCACATCTGCCAGCGTTGCGTTCCATCGGGCATGGTGGCTTCGTGTTCATACGAGCTGGTTCCTTTGTTGCGAACCAGTTCTTCGTAGAAGGCTTTCACAGCGGCGCGAGAGTCTTCGGGGATCAGGTCGAGGAAACTGCGCCCGATCAAATCCTCTGGCTTTTTATCGAAATACCGGCAGTAGGCGATGTTGACGAAGGTCAAGATCAGATCAGGCGTGTAGCGGCAGATGAGTTCGGTCTGCGTTTGCACGACGCTCTGGTAACGGGCTTCGCTTTCGCGCAGCGCGTCCTCCGCCCGTTTACTCTCGGTGATGTTGTGCAGGATGGCGATGATTTCCACCGGAACGGCGCTGTGTTCGTCGCGGACAATCGTGCAGTTTACATCACACCAGATGTAATGTCCGGCCTTGTGGCGCAGGCGGTGGGAGAGCGAGAACAGCGTGGTGTCGGTCTGGGTGGCTTCGGTGATGGCTTCGCGGGTTCTGGTCACATCATCCGGGTGAATATCATCGAAGGTGTTGCGCTGAAGCATTTCCTCCGGCGTGTAGCCCATCAGCCCGTAACAAGCCGGTGCGACGAACGTGCGAATACCTTCCGGTGAGGATTTGATAATGACATCGCTCACGTTTTCCGCCAGCAGGCGGTAGCGGCTTTCGCTTTCGCGCAGGGCGGATTCAGTTTTCGTGCGGGCGGTCACATCCAGCACGATGGAATACAACAACTGCTTTTGCTTGAGTTGAACAGGGCCAGAATAGACTTCGACATCCCGGATGTTGCCGTTTGCCAACCGGTGCTGGAAGTGGAACACATGGCGCTGCTGGAGGCGTGCCTGTGCCATTTCTGCCTTGATTTCGTCCGGCGTCAGGATGTTGATCTCCTGAATACGCATCGAGAGCAGTTTATCCAGCGGGTAGCCATAGAACTCGGTGGCGGCGCTGTTGGCATCGAGGATGCTGCCCGATTCCGGGTCAATCAGCAGTTTGACGGCCTGATTGTTCTCGAACATGCTGCGGTAACGGGCTTCGCTTTCCTGAAGCGCGTCGTCTGAACGTTCCCGGTCGGTAATGTCTTGCTTGATGGCGACAAAATGGCTGATCTTGCCATGTTCATCCCACACCGGATTGATGGTTTGTTCTTCGGTATACAGGCTGCCATCTTTGCGGCGGTTGATGATGTATCCCCACCATGTTTTTCCGGCAAGGATGGTTTCCCACAACGCTCTGTAGAAAGCGTCGTCGTGCTTGCCGGATTTCACCAGCTCACGCGGGTTCTTGCCGCGTGCTTCCTCCAGCGTATAACCTGCCAACTGCGTGTAGGCGGCGTTGATCCATTCGATCGCCCCGTGACGGTCGGTAATCATAATGCCGTTGGCGGCGGCTTCTAAGGCGGCGCTTTGCAGCCTGACCTGTCGTTCGATCTTCTTGCGCTCGGAAATATCGCGCACAACGCTTTGAATGTGCTGCGGACGGCCTTCGGAATTGCGAACCAGTTCCAGATTGATTTCTACCGGAATGGCGTGACCGTCTTTGTGCCGGAAAATGCGCTCGTAAGCTGGAATATGTTCGCCGGCCAGCAGGCGTTCGATGACGGCGGTACTCTTGCCGATTTCGGCGGACGTTTCGCGCACGCTCAATTGCTGCATTTCTTCGGGCGTGTACCCTAGCATGTCGGCAGCACGACGATTGACCTGAATATGCCGCCCCCCGAAATCGAGGAGGAATACGGCATCATGCGCCTGTTCAAACAAAGCGTAGTAGTTGTGCTGCGCTTCCCGGAGGGAACGCTCGGAATCTTGCAGTTGCCGCGTGCGGGCTTCCACACGCTGTTCCAACATGGCTTCGGAAACGCTCAGGTAATCCTGTGCGGATTTCAGCGCCGTGCGCTGGTTGTGGATGTAAATCTGAATAATCCCGCCGATGGGCAAGAAGAACAGAACGCTTTCCATCAACCACTCCCAATCGTTCGCTTGGGTGGTGGGGCTGATGTATAAGATGGCCGCCGGTAGCAGCATTGCCAGCAAAGCGATCAGTATCGTGGCGCGGAACGAGAAAAATAGCGCCGTCAGCAGCAAGGGCAGGATGATATAGAACGGCAGGGAATGCGCATGATCCATCGTGAAGCGGAAGGTTGTGAACAGCAGCAGCGCAAAGATGGATGCCATTGCGATCTGGCGGGTGTAACCGCGCTTGGCAAAGGCATACAGGATGAAACTGAACGGCCACAGTAACACCGTCAGCCAGAACGCGCCTTCACTCAATGACTCGCGGTAGGAAATGGCTTGCATCAACAGCGCCAGCGTGCCGCTAATGATGAGACACACCAGCACCCCTAGCAGCAGTTGCGATTGCTGCCGTGCGCTTGGATCAACCATAGAATTCGGCGGACGGATGACCTTTTCAGCCCATAACAGGAGGCGGTATTTTAGTGCTTCTGCAATTGAGTCGCTGCGAACGTTCATTACACGTACTCGTCCGGGTTTGCCCTGCTCACGACGAAAAACACGACTAGAACCTTAGTAGTCTATCACAGCATATTACAACGACATGACAAAAAACATTTCAATAAGACCAAGTAATGGTATCAATACATTCAATCCGGTTGTTCGGCGCACGGGTTCAGCGCCCGTTTTGAGTTTCGCACCACACATAACTGAGGATCGGCTCAAGCGGCTTGGGTAGCGTTTTCTGGTAGCTCATGAACAGTCGCCAGCGGGCGCGGGTCATGGCGGTGAACAGTTTGCGCCGGGCTGTCGTCACCTCGTCCGCGTCGGTGGCGTGCGGGAAGGTGTCGTGCAGGTGGGGGACGAGGACGCTGTGAAATTCCAGCCCTTTCATACGGTCGAAGAACTGCACATACAACCCCTGCTGGCGCAGTCCTTCCCATCGTGCCAGATGCCATTTGGCATGGCACAGGATGGCGATTTGACCGGGGGGAACGCCGGCAGCCAGCAGGTCGCGCACTTTGTCGGTCACAAAGCGCGTTTCGCTCTCCGCATCGGCACAGGCGATCAGGGCAGGCAGAGGGCCGCTGCCCAGCTCATACGAGGTGAAATCCGGTTCGGCGCGTTCCTCGGCGGTGCGCAGCGTGTCGTCGGCTTCGATCAGGCTGTGCGCGGCCTGACTGATCTCGCGGGTGGAGCGAAACGGCACGCGCAGGATGCGTGACCGCCCCACGACGGACAGCCCTTTTTGCTGCCATGTGTATGAGCGAAAAATGCTTTGCGAGGGGTCGTCGCAGATGAACAGGCTGCCGCCCGGTTTGAGCAGGGCGCGTATCATTTGCATCCATGAGGGGGCAAAGTCCTGTGCTTCGTCAATGAAGATGGCATCATACGCGCCCTGCCAGACCGTCCCTTCCAGCGCCGCCAGCGCCAGCGAAGGTATTTCATCCCAATCGGGCGTGCCGGCTTGTTCCTGCGCGGCGCGGATGCGCTCGAACAGCGCGTTCAGTGCGGCGCGTTTGGCGCGGTCAAGGCGCTGCCCGCGTCCGCTGCGGTCGGCTTCCAGATAGGCGTTCCCATCCTGCAAGCCCACCTCGCGCCGCCACGCGAATTCTTCAGCCACGAACGGCGCGGACAGGCCGAGTGATTCCAGCGCGGGGCGTTCGCGGTCGCGCAGCCAATCCGCCAGCCGCAGCGGGTCGCGCCAGCGATCACCGAGGATGACGCGGCAGAGGCGGTGAAAGCCACTGATCTCCACTTGTGCCTGTTGTGCCTGTTGTGCGTGATCGGGCGTGTTACCGAGGCGGGCACGCAAATCCGCCGCGAGGTCTACGTTGAAGGTTAGCACCAGCAACCGCGCTTCGGGATAGATTTCCGCCATGTGGCGCACGCGGCGCACCAGTACCAGCGTTTTGCCGCTGCCCGCCACGCCGCGCACCAGCCGCACATGAGCGTTTTCGGGGATGTCCAGCGCCTCGTTGGAAAGGTCATTCTCCACATTGAACAGGCTCATCTGGCGGGGCAGCAGGCCGCGCAGCGGTTCTGTCACCAGATTGTGCTGAAGCTCGGTCAGTGTACCGACAGGCTGTTGATCGTCGTTCAGGACGACTAGCGAGGGGTTCAGAATTTCGCGGATGATGTCCAGCACATCCAGCGACAACGGCTGTTCAAGGCGATATTTCCACGGCAAGTTGTGGATGGCGCGTTGGAGGTGCGCCGGACTTGCCAGCATTTCCTGACCGATGACCATGCCTTTAGGCCACACGCCGCGCTGCTCGAACTGCGTGATGATGCGCTGCGAGATGCGCGGCAACGCCACCATCACCTGCCACGGGAAGCGCAGACACGGGCGGCCTTTGTACTGCTCCCACAGTTCGGCGCGTTGCTCGAAGCGGCGGTTGAGATCGTAGGCATAGCCTTCTGCCGTCCGCACCGGGTTGGGGTAGGGCGCGGTTTCCCCGTTGGGGCGCAGCGTGGTGATGAGGCGCTGATCGCCGCTGTGCAGTTTCACCCAGTCCTTCACTTCCAGTACCACCACGCCCAGCAAGGCGCTCACAATCACGAAATCCGGTTTGCTGTAGCCGGCGGGCGTGATGATTTGCGGCTCATACTGGAAGAAGAATTGTTTGGGCGGCAGATCGCGCAACAGGCGTTGCAGCAAGCGTTCGCCGTAGGTTGGGGTAGGCAGGGCAGGCATGGATTTTAGATCACAGTAGAGTCCATTCGTGCGGGCAGTATAGCACGGAAGCGGCCTAAACTGCGCTACACTGAGGATGTGTCATGCGTTTGGAGGCGAGACGGCATGTATCGTATTCTGGTGGTGGACGATGACCGCAAGATTGTCCGGTTGGTGCAGACGTATCTGGAACAGGCGGGGATGCAGGTGCTAACCGCTTTTGACGGCGAGACCGCCATGCACACCCTGCGCCGCGAACGGCCTGATCTGGTGGTGCTGGATTTGATGCTGCCGGGGCGCGATGGCTGGAGCATCACGCAATGGGTGCGCGAGGATGAACATCTGCGCAAGACGCCTATTTTGATGCTGACCGCCCGCGTGGAAGACGAGGACAAGCTGCGGGGCTTCAGCATCGGCGCGGACGACTATTTGACCAAACCGTTCAACCCCGCCGAAGTCGTGGTGCGGGTACAGGCCATCCTGCGGCGGGCGCTAGGTGCGCCACCGCCAGCGCGGGTGCTGCTGGTGGGTGCGCTGCGGTTGGATGTGGATGCGCGGGCGCTGACGGTGAACGGCGAAGCGCAACCCCTCACGCCGACCGAGTTCGCGCTGTTACGCGCTTTGATGGAGAACCCGAACCACAGTTTTACCCGTGATGAACTGATCGAAAAGGCGCTCGGCTATCACTACGAAGGGCTGGAGCGCACGCTGGACAGCCACATCAAGAACCTGCGCCGCAAGATCGAACCCGACCCCGCCCAACCG
>CAIPFY010000016.1 GCA_903864435.1 uncultured Chloroflexota bacterium
CCGAAGGCTTTGATCTGGTGCGGGGTCTGAATGGCTGAAAAAGGCGGCGCTTGTAGGACGCTGCGAAGCTGCCCATCATAAAGCAGCAAATGGGCGGCGCTGAGTTCAACCAGCAGCGCCAATGCCTGCGGAATCTGGCTGAACAGCTTGAGCGGAGGCGGGGTGGTGTGGTTCGCCATGTATTCCCACACGCGGCGCAGCATCCCGCGCTGATCGCGGTCTAAATCCAGCAGGGCACGTCCCACACTCTCGTGCAGGGTGCTGATCCATTCCGCCTGACCTTCGGGAAAGTCGGCGGCGTTGATGGGTGGTATAGCCGGTGAAACGCTCATCAAATAATAGGTTACTGATCGGGAGTCAGTGTATCTCGTCCTTCGGCAGAAAACGTGCGCTGACCGATGGCTTCCAGTGGCGCATCCGGCTTGCGCGGGATGGCTTGATCGTGGTCATCTGCTGCGGGCGTTTTTGCAGACTCTCGCTCAGGCGGGAGTGACGGGAAAAGGTCACTGTGATCGGCGCTGTCTTTCAGGCGCTCGGCGTGCATTTTCAACTCGTCCGTTGTGCCGGAGGAGGTTCCGTTGGGTTCCTTGTCGGCCAGCGCGGTTGCTTCGGCGCGGGTGATCGGACGTTCGCGCAAAAGAAGGGTTTCGTCATCATCGGTACTCACGCGCACCTGAACGTTGTGCGGTGCGATTTCGGCAGCGCGGTCGCCTTCAACGGAGATGACAATCACGCTCACATTGTCTTCGCCGCCCCGCGAATTCGCCAGATCAATCAAGGCTTGGCTCACACCATCGGGGTTCGGGTCGGCCAGCGACAACCGTGCGATTTCCTCAGCGCGGACATGGCGGGTCAGCCCATCCGAACACAGCACCAGCCGGTCGCCCACATGCAGGCGGCGGTAGTAAATATCAATATCCACATCCTCGGCCTGCCCTAGAGCGCGATACAACACGTTGCCCATCGGGTGATTTTCGGCCTGTTCGGGCGTGATATGCCCGGCCATGAGGAGCGCCTGCACAAAACTGTGATCCGAAGTGATCTGCGTGATGCTGCCATCGTCGCTGTCCACCAGATAGGCGCGGCTGTCGCCCACATGCGCCACGATGACCTGTGTGCCGCGCACATGCGCCAGCGTGATCGTGGTTCCCATGCCGCGCATTTCGGGGATCGCCAGTGCTTTGCGCATGATGCTGCTGTTGGCGGTCTGGATGGACTGGCGCAGACGTTCGGTAATCGCCGCTTCTTCGCTGATGTCGGCAATATCCGGTTGTTCGCGGAAGTTAAAGCCTGCTTTGATGGCTTCGACGGCAATCCGGCTGGCTTCTTCGCCCGCCGCTGCGCCGCCCATGCCGTCCGCAACCACTGCCAGCACAAACTGGTCACGCGCCCACAGGTGGATGTGATCTTCGTTATTCTCTCGCACCTGACCTGTACTGGTTCGTGCGCTGCTGCGCAGACGGATACCGTGTTCCGGTTGAGCCATCGCCGGACTCCCTGCTGCTTGCTTAAATGTTTCCTATTATATGCCTATTGTATGGAAGGTGGGACTGTGCGCAAGCAAAATTGCAGGATTGGAACGAAAGTCCGTGATCGAAGGCACCTGCAACCGGGGACATTCAACCCTATTCCTGCGATTAACCTCGTGGTAGAGTCAGCGCATATCCCAAATTTACCCCAAATTTGGGATATTTGAATCATGGGACAAGATGTGATGGCAAACCTAACTGACCTGTACCGATTAGATCATTTTAACGACACCTTCGCGCTGGGACACTATGCCCGCGTTATGGATGCGCTTGACCGCCGCAGCGGTTATACGGTGGCCTTCAAGGTGCTGCGCACGGAACACCTGAACCCGGATGGCGAGATGCGCTGGGAGTACCGCGCTTTCGCCAACGAAGCCGATTTGCTGATGAAGCTGGCCGGCAACCCGCATATTGTGGATATGCTGGACTGCGGTTTTGTGGCTGACCCCGGCGAAGTGCCGTCCAGCGGCGAAATCGAGTCTTTCAATATGGATGTGCTAGGGTTCATCCGCGCCCTGCCCACCTTCGCCGAACGCGGCTGGCGTCCGTATCTGGCGCTGCAAAACCTGACGCGCACCAACAACCTGCTCTATCTGATGAAAACCAATCAGACCGGCGTGCGCTGGCGGCTACCCAGTGAAGAAGGGCTGGCGCTGGCGATCCAGTTTGGCGAAGTGCTGCGGCTGGCGCACCAGAAGGGCATCGTGTATCTCGATCACAAGCTGGAGCATGTGTATTGGGACGGCGCCCAACTGCGGATTATTGACCTGAACAGCTCGCGCCAGTTAGAAGGCGTGGATGCGCGGGATGCACAGGCTTACCGCATGGATATTCATAACCTGTGCGTGGGCATCCTCTACCCGATCTTTACCGGACTCTCGCCGCAAAAGACCAGTCTGCGCCCGCAGCCGGGAAACATCACCGAGGCCGAGAGCCGCTACCGCGACATCCTCTCGCTAGATTTCGGCGTTGAACCCACTTTGAGCAGCGGTCTAAAAGACCTGCTTCAGCGCGGCGCGGCGCAGCAAATTGAGAATATCGAAGCATTCATGTCCGGCTTGCAGCAGGTCGCCACCCTGCACGGCTGGGACTTCCCGCAGCACTACACCAGCCCCGCCAGCCGCGATGCGCGTTCGCAACTACGCGCCGGATTGGTGCGGCTGCGGCGCGGACAGGCCGACCTGCGCGAGGCGCGTGATCTGTTCCGCGAGGCGGCCATTCAGGATGGCATCACCGAAGACCTCGAAGCCGAACTGCGGCGGCTGGTGAAATCCATCAACGATATGCTCAACAGCCGCGTAATTCCCTAGATCAGCGACTCCCCGCCCCTCATCATCACGACAATCGAAAATGCCCCGCAAGGATGGCACTCAATCGCCATCTCTGCGGGGCATCTGCACTCAGCGGTGAGCGCGTGCGGACGGGAGGAGACTCACCTAATCTTCACCTGAGTTTCGGATAGCTAAGGGAGTAAAGCAAGCGATTTAGCCTCACGAGTTGACCAACAAATAGCGGGTTTCTTGGGCTGGAACATGTAAGCAATCAAGCCCGCTAGGTCATCTACATTCCCCGCAGCACACTTGAGCATATGCCCATACGAGCAGCACCACCCGCTGCATGAGCGTGACAAAGCGGCTGTAGCTCACCAACCGAGGGAATTCGCTGTGTAAATGCGCTTGAACACGTTTGGTGTAGTAGTCCTTGAAACCCCGATACCCACTCTGATGAAAATGGATGACGATGGTCATGATTTCGCTTTTACTCAATCCCGGTTGTCTTCGCCGTTGCCCTGTTTTCTCCGTTAACCTTTTCGGTTGCTCCGTCACCCTTGCTTGGCAAAAATCATCGCCAGCGCAGAATAATTCCGGTAGAGTCATCATGGGATATCTTTCACGTTAGCGGTAACGTGAAGCTTAACCACTTCTCGAAAGGTATCCCACCTATCCAAACTTCAGGTTAATCTTTTTTACACGCATTTCTGTCATATTGGCTTTGTTCGTATCCACGCCTGTCAGTTCCAATTCGCTACCGTAGCTGTAACTCAAGTTGGCACGTTCTAGGTTGACACCGCTCATCACCGTAACGGACATTCTAGATTCTGCCACACAGGCATTAGTCATATTGCTACTAGAAAAGTCCGTATGCTCCATATTAATCCGAAACAAGTCTGCGTTGCTCAGGTCGGAATTTTTCAGTTCGGCATACTCTAGGTTGGCGCTGCTCAAGGTGATTCCAGATAGGTTGGAACTATTCAGATAGGCGAAGTTCAGGTTAGCGCCTGTCAAATCGGCATTGCTGAGATTGGCATTAATCAGCTGGGCACTCGTCAGGTTGGCATTACGCAAATCGGCTCCGCTCAGATTAACCCCATCCAACTTGGTATGGTTCATATCCGCCCCACTCAGGGAAATAGGCTCGTTCGGGTTTGCTTCTCGCCACGCATTCCAACCTTCCACCCCGGCTTTGAGTAAATTGAGTTGTTGTTCGTTAAGGCTCCGGTGGGATTCACGCATAAGGTTGGGGCTGTGCCGGTTCAGGTAAGCCGTTTTGAGATTAACATTAGTCAGGTTTGCGCTGCTCAGATCAACTCCGGTGAAGATGGTCTTGGTCACATCGGCGCTCCTTAGGTCGGCGTTGGTCAGATTGGCGTTGCACAGGTCAGCCGCAGTCAGGTTAGCGGTGCTCAGGTCAGCCCCACTCAGATTGGCTCCCAGCAAATTCGCATTCGTCAGGTTAGCATAGCTCAAGTCAGCATCGCTCAAGTCAAGGTAGCTCAGATTGACATTGGTCAAGTTCCCGCGCAACCGGGCACCGCTCAAGTTAGCATTGCTCAGGTTGGTGTTGGTAAAGTTGGCATCACTCAGGTGAGATCCACATAGGTTAGCACCCGTCAGGTTGGCACCCGTCAGGTTCGCGTCACGCAGCCAAGCACTGACCAGTTCGGCACCGCTCAGGTTCGCACCTATCAGGTTGGCCTTGTCCAGGTTGGCTTCATACAGGTTAGCACCACTCAAATCTGCGCCACTCAGGTCAATCGCTAAAACAATTGTGGCATCTTCATAAGATGCCTCTGTGATTTGATCTACCCACGCATTCCAGCCCTCGACACCTGCCAAAAGTAGATTCAGTTGTTCTTGGTTCGCCATGATCGTTCTCCGTATGATGAAAATGAGATGAAACTTGATGAAATACCGTGTTCAGGATGCAACCCACTCTTGAACGCATTTTGTGTCGCGGTGAGTTGATGATGGGACAGATATTGTTACAAGCACTAAGAGCGTATTACAGGGCAGAGTGTTTGTATAGGTAGAATCTGACTTGTTCAAAATGAGGTAAAATAGCAAAAATAAACCTTAAATAAACGTTTTGAAAACGAATTTCAAATTTATCTCATAATGTAATTCATTTGCTCACTTTTAAGTAGTTTAAAATAATTATACAGAGGTCGCGCACACATAACCGCGTGATTCCCTAAATCGGCGGCTTCCCACGCCTCATGCTCACGACAATCGAAAATGCCCCGCAGAGGTGGCGACGGAAGGCCATCTCTGCGGGGCATTCAGGGCAAACACCGGCTCAGAACTCGCCGAAGTACGGTGTTATTCCTTCATCCACTCCGTACTATGGAAATAGGCGCTCGATTCCGGTGAATTGAGGATGCGATGACGTTCTTCAGGATTGGGGGCATTCTGAAACGCATCCATGAACGATTTCTCAACTTGCTTCCACGCCTCCACATCACGGACTGCCCACCCAATTTGGGGGCGCAGTCCCAGCGTTTCGGGGTCTTGCTGGATGCCCATAAAGCCGCTATAGAAATGCATTTGATGCGATTGCTCCATAAGCATCCATGTGAAAGGCACGCTCAGAATTTGTCGCGGAAGCTGGGAAAGCGTCATCGGCTTGCGGGAGTCGCCGGGTTGCCAGTCCAGATAGGGATTAAGCACCATCTGACCGCCGGAGAAGATATAAGGCATCAGTTTGACAATCCAACCCGTGAGATACGGGCCGCCGCTGCCGAGGTGGACATCTTTATAGATGCTGCGCCAGAACTCCCGATTCGCATTCCCCGAGGCCGCCTGCACAAATTCGTCCAGAATCGGGCGCAGCACCGCCAGCCAGTCCTCCAGCCCGTAGCCCGAAAATAGGTCTACGCGCTGACGCAAATCCTGCCAATCCGCGACCGTGCCTTCCAAACGGATGGATGGGATACCGCACATGGAGTGGAAGTTGTAGCGAAAGTATTTTCCGTAGATGCTCAAGATGGCAATCTGAAAGGCCGTCTGTTCGTTCAGGTCGGTGGTGGAAAAAGGTTGGGCAGCAGACTCCACGAAATGACCTTTGGCTCGCTCTTTGATCTGCGAAAAGAGTTCCGCGACCACTTCCTGCCACGCATTATCCGGGTTGCCCGGAATAAAATCATCTCGCCGGACATTCAGGGCTTCGCTCCCGCTGTGTGGGACGAAGGACTCTCGCAGTTCTTCAGCATGGGTATGAACATGGATGCTGAATCCTTGCAGCAGAAAAAGCCAGAGATGATCTGGCGAGATCACAAGCGGATAATGGTGGTCATAAGCCATGTGGATAGCCCCCACAAAATCGCCGCTACCTATGAACCGCCCCTCACGCGGCCAAAAAGCCTCCAGAGCCGCTCCCAGTTGTTGCTCGATAGCGTGACCCTCTTTGAGTTCAGGCAGCAGTTCAGTGGCGGGTTCTACCGGATCAACCGCGAAGGTGATTCCGGGATGCGGAGATACAGACATGAGCATCGTGTGCCTCTTTCGGGAAATGTGCATGTACACGCCTATATTATATATGGTTGTTACCCTGCTCGTAACTTAACGTTGCGCTCAGGTGACGAAGGTGCGGTTGGCGGCGTGCGGCTGCCAGCTCCCCTCCGCGAGGATGTCCCCGGTGGCCGCCATCACCGCCCGCACCTCGTCGTCCGTGTTGTAGAAGTGCGGCGCGATGCGTATCCCCGCCCCTTCGCGGTAATCAATCACGAAGTTGCGCGCCAGTAATTCGCGGGAGACGGCATAGGCCTGTTCGGGGCGCACCGTCACCGTCCCCGCCCGTGTGTCGGCTTCACGCGGGGAATGCACGGTGTAGCCGGCTTTGTCCGCCAGTTCGATGATGAGCGCCGTTTGCCGCAGCGATTGTTCGCGGATGGCCGCCAGCCCGACCTGCGCGATGATCTCTACCCCCGGCTGAATCGCGTACAACGCGGCGATGGCCGGCGTACCGTTCGCCAGCCGGTACGAGTCCTCACGCAGCAGGAAGTGATCGTTGTCGAAGGCGAACGGCTTCTGATGAGCGAACCAGCCGGTGATCTTGGGGTGCAGCGTGGTCAGCAAATCCGGGCGCACGTACATGAACACCCCGCCGGGGCCGCCGCACATCCATTTCAGCGTGCCGCCCACGTAGTAATCCACTTCCAGCGCGGTCACATCCAGCGGGATGATGCCGACGCTGTGATAGCCGTTCAGCAGCACCTGTGCGCCGACAGCGTGCGCCTTCTCCACAATCGCCCGCGCTGGCATGATGTAGGCGCTACGGAACAGCACATGGCTGACGCTCACCAGCCGAGTGCGCTCATCAATCGCCGCCAGCAGATCGTCCGTATCCACCGTGATTCCGTCGCGGCTGCGTACCGTGACCACTTCGATGCCGGGGGGCAGCATGGCGCGGAGCGTGTACGAGTCCGAAGGGAAATCCTGATCGGTGATGACCACTTTGTTGCGGCGCGGGTCGCTCCAGTCCAACGCGCTGATGAGGATGCTGTTGGCGATGCTGGCGTTCTCGTGTACCAGCACGCTCCCCGCCGGAGCGCCCATCAGCGGCGCGATTTTGTCGCCCACCGCGCCCTTGAGTTCCCACCACGTCGGTTGATCGGCACGGCGGCTGCCCCACGCCCGCACACCGAGCGTCACCCATGTGTCGCCATAGTCGCGCAGGCGGTCATACACGGCGCGAGGCATGGCTCCCAGCGAATTGCTGATGAGGTAGGTGCAGGTTTCCAGCGTCGGAAATTCGCCGCGCCAGCGGGCGGCCAGTTGATCGGTCATGCGGTGTCCCTGTTCCGGTTAGGTGAAGGCGAAAACGGTGAGCGTATTGTAGCGCAAGGCTGGCAGAGTGCGCCCTTTGCCAGTAGGATAGAAGACAAATGTTCGTATGCCGAGGATGTCCCCCATGCCCAAACCGCAAACCCGCTTCGTCTGCCAGAACTGCGGCTATCAGGCGCTCAAAGGCTTTGGGCGCTGCCCGAACTGTAGTCAGTTCAACACCATGTTCGAGGAACTGGTCGAGTCGTCGCGCCCCGGCAAAGCCACGCGCCCCTCGCCCGGTGGCCTGCGTTCGGTGCCGCAACGATTGAGCGAGATCAGCAGCGACGCGGGCGAACGGCTGTCGGTTCCGGTGGAGGAGTTCAACCGTGTATTAGGCGGCGGCATCGTCCCCGGCAGCATCATCTTGCTCGGCGGCGACCCCGGCATCGGCAAGTCGTCGCTGCTGCTGCAAATCTGCGGCTTGATCGCAGAAAGCGTCGGCACGGTGCTGTACGTCAGCGGCGAAGAGTCGGCGCGGCAGATCAAGATGCGGGCGGATCGCTTCGGCATCCAGACCGATAACCTGCTGCTGCTGACGGAAACCAACCTCGCCAGCATCCTCGAACAGGTGAGCGTGGTGAACCCCACCATCCTCGTGGTCGACTCGATCCAGACTGTGTACACCGACACCAGCGAGTCCTCACCGGGGAGCGTGACGCAGGTGCGCGAATGTGCCAGCCGCTTGCAGCACCTCGCCAAGTCCAGCGGGATCGGCGTGTTCCTCGTCGGGCATGTCACCAAAGAGGGCAGCATCGCCGGGCCGCGTGTGCTGGAGCATATCGTGGATACGGTGCTGTATCTGGAAGGCGACCCGTTTCAGGCTTACCGGCTGCTGCGGAGCGTGAAGAATCGTTTCGGCGCGACCAGCGAAGTGGGCGTGTTCGAGATGGCGGGGGACGGCATGGCGGAAGTTCGCAACCCGTCCGAGGCGTTCCTCGCGGAGCGCGTGGTGAACGCCCCCGGCTCCTCGATTGCCATCACGATGGAAGGCACACGCCCGCTGCTGGTGGAAGTGCAGGCGCTGACCAGCCCGACCAGCTTCGGCAACCCGCGCCGCACCCCGAACGGCGTGGATATGAACCGGCTGCTGCTGGTGAGCGCGGTGTTGAGCAAGCGCGTGGGGCTGAAGCTGCACGAGCAGGACATCTTCGTGAACATCATCGGCGGCCTGAAAGTGACCGAACCGGCCAGCGATCTGGCGATGGCAGTTTCGATGGCCTCCAGCTACACCGATAAGCCCGTCCCCGCCGACCTCGCCATCGTGGGCGAAATCGGCCTCAGCGGGGAACTACGCGCCGTCGGGCAACTGCCCGCCCGCCTGAACGAAGCCGCCAAGCTGGGCTTCAAGCGGGTGCTGCTGCCCAAGTCGCGCCGCCCCATCGAAGGGCTGCCGCCCACGCTCAAGCTGCTAGAGGTGCGGAACGTGGCGGAGGCGCTGGCCGCCGCGCTTGGCAAGGATTAG
>CAIPFY010000017.1 GCA_903864435.1 uncultured Chloroflexota bacterium
GCCCGTCGTCTCATCATAAGTTGTACCGGCGGCAGGCACTTTCGAGACATAGGTGTACCCGTTCGGTAGGATGTCCTCCACCGTGACATTGGTCGCCGCATCCGGCCCCGCGTTGCTCACCGTGATCGTGAAGGTGATGTTATCGCCCACGTTGGGCGTGAGTGTGCTGGCCGTCTTGGTCAGGCTCAAATCGGCACGTTTGGGAACGGGTGTCACCGTCGCCTGATCGTCTTCGCTCACCACGCTGTTGCCCGGTGTCGAGTCCGTGTCATTTTCTGTTGCTGCCTGCACCTGCGCGGTGTTGGCATACGTCCCTGTCGCCAGCACTGTCGCCGTGATATTCAGCGTGGCGCTACCGCCGTTGGCAATCGTGCCAATCGTCCACACGCCGGTTGTATCGTCATACGCGCCGCCACTATCGTCGCTCTTATAGGTGTAGCCCGTCGGCAACTGGTCGCTCACGCTGACGTTGGTGGCCGCATCCGGCCCCGCGTTGCTCACCGTGACGGTGAACACCACATCATCGCCCACGTTCGGCGTGGTGTTGTCTACGGTCTTGGTCAGGCTCAGGTCGGTTCGCTTGGGAACGGGCGTCACCGTCGCCTGATCGTCTTCGCTCGCCACGCTGTTGCCCGGTGTCGAGTCGCTGTCGTGTTCCGTCGCCGCCTGCACCTGCGCGATATTGGCATACGTCCCCGTCGCCTTCACCGTCGCCGTGATGTTCAGCGTGGCGCTGCCGCCGTTGGCAATCGTGCCTATCGTCCATACGCCCGTGCCGCTGACATACGCGCTACCGCCGTCGTTGCTCTTGTAGGTATAGCCACTCGGCAATAGGTCGCTCACGGTGACGGTGGTGGCGGCATCCGGCCCCGCGTTGCTCACCGTGAGCGTGAACACCACATCGTCGCCCACGTTCGGCGTGGCATTATCTACCACTTTGGTCAAGCTCAGGTCAATCTGTTTCGGAACCGGAGTCGCCGTCGCCTGATCGTCCTCGCTCGCCACGCTGTTGCCCGGTGACGAATCTGTGTCATTTTCTGTTGCTGCCTGCACCTGCGCGGTGTTGGCATACGTCCCCGTATCCTTCACCGTCACCGTCACCGTCAGCACCTTGCTGGCACCACTGTTGATCGTGCCAATCGTCCACACGCCCGTCGTCTGATCGTAGGTCGTGCCTGCGGCAGGTACTTTCGAGACATAGGTGTAGCCGTTCGGCAGCGGGTCGCTCACCGTGACATTGGTCGCGGCATCCGGCCCCGCGTTGCTCACCGTGATCGTGAAGGTGATGTTCGCCCCCACATTCGGCGTGAGCGTGCTGGCCGTCTTGGTCAGGCTCAAGTCGGCACGTTTGGGAACGGGTGTCACCGTCGCCTGATCGTCTTCCGTCCCCACGCTGTTGTTCGGCGTCGAGTCGCTGTCGTATTCCGTTGCCGCCGTCACCTGCGCGGTGTTGGCATACGTCCCCGTCGCCAGCACCGTCACCGTCACCGTCAGCACCTTGTTGGCACTGGCGTTGATCGTGCCGATTGTCCACACACCCGTCGTCTCATCGTAGGTCGTGCCAGCAGCGGGCGATTTTGAGACATAGGTGTACCCGTTCGGCAGAATGTCCCCTACCGTAACGTTGGTCGCCGCATCCGGCCCCGCGTTGCTCACCGTGATCGTGAAGGTGATGGTATCGCCCACGTTCGGCGTGAGCGTGCTAACCGTCTTGGTCAGGCTCAGATCAATCACCTTCGGAACGGGGGTACTGGTCGCCTGATCGTCCTCCGTCCCCACACTGTTGCCCGGTGTCGAGTCAAGGTCGCGCTGGTCGGAGGCCGTCACCTGTGCGGTGTTGGCATACGTCCCCGTCGCCAGCACCGTCGCCGTGATGTTCAACGTGGCGCTGGCGTTGGCGTTGAGCGTCCCCACCGTCCACACGCCTGTGCCGCTGACATACGCCCCCGCGCCATCGTCGCTCTTGTAGGTGTAGCCGCTGGGCAGTTGGTCGGTCACGGTGACGTTGGTGGCGTTATCCGTTCCCCCGTTACTCACCGTGATCGTGAACACCACATCGTCGCCCACGTTCGGCGTGGCATTGTCTACCGTCTTGGTCAGGCTCAGGTCGGCCTGCGTTGCCCGCACCGTCACGGTGTCCGATGGCGAAGTCGCGCCATCCGCGCTGGCCGTTGCCACATTGACGACGCTGGTCGCCGTCACATCCCCGGCGACCGTCGTGTAAGAAGCGGTACAGGTGATGGACTCGCCCGGATCGAAGAAATCATCATTATCGCCCACCGTACTCAGCGCCGGGCAACTTTCATTGGTGGTCTTATCATCCGCAATCGTCACCGGCCCGTTTAGCGTAGCAGAGCCGGAGTTGGTCACGAGGAACGAGTAGGTGATGACTTCGCCCGCAGCGGTGTAGGTGGTCTTGTCCGCCGTCTTATCCAGCGTGAGGGCTTTGGTGGCATAAGTCGCCACATTCGAGGTTTTGCTGTATACCGTGCTGCTGTACGTGCCATTGGCGGTAGCGGTGTTGGTATGCACGCCGGAAGCGGCAGACACCGGCCCCACCACGCAGGTCGCAATATGGTTTTCGTTGGCTGCCACCGCAACTGGCAGCGAAGCCGGCCATGTACAACTGGCGGTACTCACATTCGGGTCTGTGACCGTCAGCGGACTGAGCGCCACATCGCCCGTATTTTCAATCGTGAATTTATAGTACACCGTCGCCGGAAGCACTAGCGATGTGTAGTTCACCCACGGGCCGCTGGAGCTGGTAGAAATCTGCTTGAGGATGGCGATGCTCGGATTAGGCGCAAGCACGGTCAGCGTATTAGAAGCCGTCAGCCCGTTGTAGGTTTGACCGCTGACAATATGAGAAACCGTGCCGGTGGTATTGGCATAATCCCCTGCGGTGGGCGCGGTCACTTTCACCGACAGGGTACACGACGAATCCGCCGTAATCGTGCCGCCGGACAGGCTCACGCTGGCCGCATCCGCAACAGGCGAGAACGTGCCGCCGCAGGTATTGGTCGCACCCGGCGTAGCCGCCACCACCATCGCCCCCGGTGTGGTCGGGAAGGTGTCCGAGAAGGCCACCCCGCCGATGGCGTTGTTCGTATTCGGGTTGGTGATGGTGAAGGTCAGCGTAGACGTGCCGCCCGCCACAATCGGGTTGGCGTTAAAGACTTTTTGAATGGTCGGCGGTTTGAGTACCAGCAGCGTATCGGAAGCGATACCGGTACTGGTACTGTTCGTCCCGCCTTCGGTGGAGGTGATGGCATTGCTGACGTTCTGGAATGAGCCGGATACGGTTGGCACCGTCACATCCACTTGCAGCGTACAGCTTGTGTTGGCTGCCAGAGAAGCGGTGGCAGTATAGGTGAGCGTGGTATCGCCAGCCGCAGGCGCCCATGTCCCCGCCGGACAGGTCTTACTGGCAGCAGGCGTAGCCGCCACCTGCATCCCCGTCGGCAGCGTATCACTGAAGCTGATCCCGTTGAGTGCTGTTGAAGCGTTCGGATTGGTGATGGTGAAAGTCAGGGTTGTGCTGCCACCGATGCCGATCGGATTATCGGTAACGCCGACTGGCGCATAGTCCTTGACGATATTCGGCGGCTTAGGCACCACGCAACCGCTAAACGTGACATCATCAAAGTTGAAGGTGTTGACGCCCGCACCCACCTGACCATTGTAAATGTAAACACGGAACAGGGTATCCCCACTGGGATTCAAGCCCGTAGTGATCGTTGATGTGGTGTAGTTTGTATAGGTACCATCAAGCATGTCCGTCCATGCAGTTGCCGGTGTAAACACATTCTGGGCGGTTGAACCATAATTCAACTGCAATTTACGTGGCCCGCGCATGCTACTGGAAGCGTAGAAACTCATACTAATGCTGGACTGCCCGGTTGTATCAATCGCAAACTCGAAATACTCGTTATTGGCCGTGACCAGCGTTGCGCCGGTGGTCACATTACCCGCTTGCCACGACCCGCTCCCCGCTGTGCCTAACCGATCGCTGCCGATGGTTGGCACATCACCCCCGGAGAAACCGGAACCAGCCGTCGCAGTACCAGACCCGGCTGAAGGTGCAGGGCTGGTCACACCACTCCCTGTAGCGAATGTCCACTGGGCAATCGTGCCGGTCACGCAAGAAGGTGTCGCCGGGGCAGCCGTCACCGCCAAATCCGCCGTCGCAAAGCTGCCCGTATCCACCGAATTGATGAACAGGTGGCTGGTGGTATTGGTATGGGTGGCAACAGAGGTGGAAGTCACCTGCACCGAAATGGTACACGTCCCGCCCGCCGGGATTGTGCCGCTGGAAAAGCTGAGGTTGGTCGCCCCTGCAACCGGAGCAAAGCTAGGCGTACCGCAACCGCTGGTCGTGGCGTTGGGGGTACTCGCCACCACCACATTCGCCGGCAGCGGGTCGGTAAAGTTATAGCCCGATGCCGACGTGGTGCTGGTGTTTTTCAACGTGAATGTCAGCGTGGAAATGCCGCCCGAAGCAATCGAAGCAGGCTTGAAGGCTTTGGAAATGGTTGAAGCCGCAGGATCGAGGATGGTGGCGAAACGCAGGGCGCTGGAGAAGTCCGAATTGTAATGATAGCTCGACCCCGAAAAGTCGTACAGCAGGGTATTCAACGTCTTGGTCGAACCTGCGCCGCCGATGATCTTGACGGTATAGGTGTTCACAATCGGCGAACCGCCCGCCTTCCCCGTCCCGGTACAACTCCGATAGTTGGGGTTGTTGGGATCATTCACCCACAAGCAACCATCGGCATACAGGCTGAGATTCGGAGTGGGGACATTCGCAGACGAATCGACATTGTAGGTGGATGAAACGCCTAACACCTGAAACACGCTGTTGGGCAGCGTGATGAACGACTCCAACTGTTCGTAGCCGTTGGTGGCCGTCGAACCCGTCAGGCGAATGACATAAGTTTCGCCCATCAACAGGCTCATCGTACCGCCGGGGGGAACTGCCGTGAGCGTAGAAGGGCTAAGACCAAATTCAACCAGATCGGTCGCATTACGATTCTGCGATACGAGATGTTCCACATACAGTTCACGCGGCGTAGGGCTGGTTCCGGTGATTGCGCCATTCACTGCCGTGATGGTATAGCGGCGGGTGGTGTCATAGGCCGCCGCAACCTGAGTGACCTGCACATTGAAGTAGGCATCGTAGCAAGCGCCTGCGGTCAGCGAAGCGATTGTGATGGGGTTCAGAGAGCCAGTTTCAATATTGATATAGGCGTTGGCGGATGTCCAATTCAGCGTGACGGTGGTGTTGGTCAGTGTCGAGGCGGTGGTGTTACACACCTTTGCCCCCACCGGGAACAAATACGGGCCACCCACAGGCCGGTTGCTATCCAGACCGATCACGTTCCACGTCAGCGGTGTCACCGTCAGCGTGCCGGACTGCGCGAAGACCTGCTGCACCCAACCGGGCAGCACCAGTAGCGCAATCATCGCCGCAAGGACGACAGCGAATGACAAACGGGTTTTAATCCAGATCATCATGAAACCCCGATAATTTACAAATACCAAAACACAAACAAAAAATCCACGCTTTACACGTAATGTATTATTTCAATGATGATTATCATCTATATCTTAACTTTCACAATTACCATTATAACCCAGTATCTGATTCTGCAAAGTATATAAATTAGGAGGTTGATGTTTCAAAATATACAAAATTTACAAGATAAATATTCAGTATTTCTATTACTACTAAAAAATTTATTATTGGGTTGGTTTATGAACGTTTTTAGGTAAAAAATTAATTGCATTTATTGATAGTTTGAAAATTGCAACTACACCTTTTTCACAAACGCGCCGTTATAGTCCGGTTAAAAAAGCAATACCGTGCTGCTACGGATTTTTCATGATCGGCACACCGAATCAAAAAAGCGCACCCGTTCGGATGCGCTTTTCATGTTTTGCAGGAGTGCTGAACGCCCTCAGATCACTTCCAGATCATTCAGGGCGGGCAACGCCGGATAAGGCGCGTGCGGTTCGAGCTGATACCAGAAGGCGGTGGAGGCAATATCATCTTGCAGCGGCACATACAGCGGCTGACCGCTTTGCGTGTTGCGCCAGCCTAGCGCCTGTATCGTCACCCGCAAATCCTGATGAAAGCGAATCGGATCCATCACATGCCAGCGGTACATGCCGAACCGCTGCTGACTGCGGTACAGCCCGTCCGGCAGGATGGCCTGCGGCATCCCACTGAAGGGGGAACTGAACACGCCGTACTGCCCTTTGGGATGCTCGAAGTTCCACGCGCCGCCGAAGTAGTCCTCCGTCCCCGTCCCGCAGATGGTGGGGTAATCGGCATCGCCGTCCATGTAGAACTTGATCTCGCCCTCGCCCCACCAGCCGTTGTTATGCACGCCCCACGCCAGATACGTCCCCACGTAATGTCCCACCCCCGCCACGCCATCCAGCAGGGTATGTACGCCTTTATAGGGCAGCGGATTGCTGCGGCGGAACTGCGCGTGAAAGTAGGCGCGGTCTGGTGGCACATCGGTCAGGGTATACGTAATCTGATAGTAGAAGCCGCGCACCTCGTCCGGCGCGACATTTTCGAGCGTGATTCGCGCCCGCTGGCGGAAGGGCATCTCCCAGTAGCTATTGAACCCGCCCGCCGGATTGACCGCAATCGGCAGCGAGGCCACGTTGCAGCGTTCGCACCAACCGTTGCAGAAGAAATCCCCTAGCGGCACTTCGACAGAAGGCGTAGGTTCATCATCCCAGTAGCAGCGCAGCACCAACCGCCGCCACGCCGTCGGATGCACCGTCAACCAGATGTGCTGAATCGCGCCGGGGCCGGTGATGTCCGCCAGCGTGACGGTGGACTGCGGCGCGAGGTGAATGCTAGGCGACACCTTCCAGCCCTGCCCAAGTTCGCGGGAAGGAATCGCGCCCGTCCCCTCGGTCGCCATGCCGCCAGCGCCCTTCGCGCCCGTGAAGTTCTCCGGGCTGATCGAGCGCGTCTGCGCGTTAGACACCTGCGCCAGATTGCCTAAACCCATGCCTAAGCCGTTAAACATCGTACTTTTTCCTTTTCCAAGTGCCTGTAAAAGCTGCCGAACTTCATCTATTAAAGCACAAAGGGCGCACCCTGTCGGGTACGCCCTTTGCTGATGCCGGAAGACCCTCTTGCTTTACTCCCCCTCGCTGTGGCTACGGAGAGGGTGCGGGGGGTGAGGTTTCTTCGCCTTGACGCGCAGCGGAAGGGTTGGGGATGAGGGTAACTGCGGATTAACCCGCAGCCGTGTTCACCACAATCGAATTGAACACATCGTTCAGTTCCGTCAGCGAAGGCGCGAAGCTCGCCGCGTCTGCCGCCGTCAGCGCCGCCATCGTGTCGTTCATGTACTGGTCAATGCCCGTCACCCATGCGTCGTAGTCGAAATCGGCAGGCAGTTCAGCCGGCACGCCGGGGACGACCACCGGGAAACGCGCCGACACGTAAACTGCGCCGTCCGCCGTCACACCCTGAAACGTGTAGTAGAACTCGTTGTTCAGAAAGGGCGAGGCATCCTGACGGAACACAGTCAGGTAAATGATGCCCTTCAGCGAACCGATCTCCGCATACTGCGCCGCTGCCCGAATGACCTGTGCGGCGGGGTAGACGGGCAGGAATGGCAGGTTCGGCATCGGCTGGTTGCTGTCGTAAGCCATGAACGAGTCCAGCGCGGGCGCATCGGTCAACAGCTTTTGCAGCGCGGTCAACTGATCTTGATAGAGGGGGTAATTGGCGAAGTCCGCTGTGTGGTATACGGTCACATAGCCCTTGCCATTCCACGCCAGATAATCCACCGGCTCATCGGTCTTTTCGTACAGTTGGAACTCGGTATACGGCGGGAGGGGGCCACCGGGCTGCCCTAACGACGGGTCATCACCCGCGTAATGCACGATATTGACGTTCGGGCCGAGCGAGTGCGGGTACGCCAGCGCCACGCCGTCCGCCGAAACGGTTGACCATGCCGAATCCTCCTGCGCCGAAACGGTAGTAGCCAACGCCAGCAACATGACCACGATCACCAGACTCCAGCGTTTCATCATGACTCCTTATGATTGTCTGGGCTGCCATTTGCGCCGACAGCCTCATAACCTATGGCTTATCATACGTGAAATCATGACCAAACGGCGTAAAGAATCGCATTTCATCCAGCCACCGCCGCTTCATGCCGGATGAATCGTCTGCCCTTTGCTGTGCCGTGCGGTTGAGCGCACCGTCCAGTGCTGCACCTGAAAGCTGGAACGCGCCAGCAAATCCAACGCCGGATGCAGGCGCGGCGCGGGGGCGAACTGAATCCGGCAACCCGCCGCGTCGAAATAGCGGGTGAACCCTTCCAGACGGGCATCGAAATAGGCGCGGGGGTCGGCAGCGGATAACCGCTTCAGCCACAGACGGCGCTCCAAGTGTTCATCGCGGCTCTGCACGACTGCGACGGACGGGGGCAGCGTCGCTTCAAACTGCGATACCCCCTGCTCTTGCAGCGCGATGCGCTGCTCCGCCACGCTCACAGCCGCCGGATAATACGGCGTGTGAAACATGCTCCGTTCCACCCACGCGAAAAAGCGGTTAGAGTTGAAGGCATGGAACAGGAGCGCCTCGGAATCGTTCAGCAGCAGCGAGAGCGAGAACTCGCGGAAAGTCATGCCCCAGTACCGCGCTTGCGTGGCGCTGAGTACCACCGGCAGCGTATCGCCAGCGGCGGCATAGCGCAGCCCTTCGGCTTCCAGATACGGTTGCCACACCGCGAGGCTGGCTGTCCCCACCAGCGTCACCTCCAGCACCGGTTCCACCACCACCGCGTAACGGGTAGACGTGTCCATACGGGATACTCCTTTACGAATCGGCTACAGGCCGTGTTCCTTCATCGCCATACTCAAACGAATGATCTTGCTGCACGCCAGATTGATCTCGCCCAGCTCCGCCCGTGATTTGATGAGCAGCCCACTGGGGTGGCTGACGCGATTACGCAGCTCGGTGAAACGCAGTTCGGTATCGGCATGGTTGCGGGAGCGCAGTTTCAGGCGGTCACGCAGATCGGGATGCTTGGCGGCCAGCGTCATCAAATCCGCCAGATACAGAAAGTAGTACAGGCTCAAGCCGAGGTCACTGGCTTTGGCCTTTGCATGTTCCTCGCGCACCTTCTGCATATTCTCCGCCGAGAGCAGGTGTTCCAGCACCGCCTCATCCTCGTTCAGGGTGCGCCGCACCAGCTTGGCGAGTTTGTCCTCGAACTGGGCGGTGAGCAGGTAGATGCTGGCGCGGGCGGGGATTTTGTTCAGGTCGGCAGGCGCGACGAGGCCGATAATCTGGCTGGATTGCAGCACCAGAAACACGCGGTCGGCGTTCTGGTCGAACAGGTCAATCAGGTGCAGGATGGGTGTATCGGCGGCGATCAACCACTCGGCGGTGAGGGGCATGAACGCGCCCACCGCCTCCCCTTCACGGCGCACCATGCCCGTGATCTTGCCGTCCACCCGGACGGGGAAATGGGTGATGAAGCGGTTTTGCAGCGCGTCCTGCTGCATCAACGGATCATCCGACCACAGCACCAGATCATCAATGGGCGTGATGATTTCGCGCACGGCATAGCCCAACGAGCGTTCGACGCTTTCCGAAAAACTGCTCATGAGCCACCTAATCCACGCGCACTTTGAGGACGATCTTGCTCACCGGTTGCGGTTGGGCGATGAGAACACGCGGCAGGTGGACATCGTGCGGGGACAGCATCGCCAGCATACCGGCGCGCACTTCCGGCAGGTTGCCCACGCCCGTGAAGAAGCTCACATCCCGTTCCGCGTCGTACTCGGTCACAGGTGTGAAGTCGGCAATTGGCCCGCAGCCAATCCGTTCCGCGCCTTCTACCACATACTGAATATCGGTGTAGATGCGATGCGCCTCCCACTGAGCTTCCGCCAGCGGGATGGTCTGGTAGTGCTGGATGTGTGCGTACAGGCCATCTTTTTCCAGTTCAACCACACTGTCAGGCAGCCCCTGCCACGCGGCGCTCCGCAAATAGGCGATTCCTTGCGCGATGCGGGGGTGAATAGCGGCGTACAGATCGGCATCGGTCAGGCTGCATAAAATCATGGGGACATTCCTCACTGTAATCGGTATCACCCATGACTATAACAATGCTTCTCACCCAGAACCATCATGGTGCATAACCATTTTGATCTGTTCCCAAATATTCAGACGAGTATGCTCTGTAATTTCAAATGGAATTTATTTGTGAAATTCAGTACAATAAAGAACAAAATTATAGGAGGAACCGATGAATTATTGGCGCACCATTCTTATCCTCGGAATACTCATCTTTTTCGGAATATCCACTGTTTCTGCCCAGAATGACGCTGTGTGTCCGGCTTATGTTGCCGCTGCGCTAGAGGCAGTAGCCAGTGCATGCGGCGATCTGGAACGCAATCAAGCCTGTTATGGAAACAACCAGATTATCGCGGAATTCTGGCAGGAAACCGACGATTCGCGTTTCAGTCAACCGGCGGATCGCATCGTTCTGGCTGAACTCCGAAGTCTGGCGACGACTCCACTGGACATTGAAGCCAATCAGTGGGGTGTTGCAGCTTTGAAAGTGCAGGCCAATATTCCCGAAACGCTTCCCGGACAGGCCGTGACGCTGTTGCTCATGGGTGATGCGACCCTCGAAAATGCGGTTACACCCGATCAGGTACGCGCCCCGGTTACACCCATCCCGGCACAAGTATCCGTTCACGCCAATTTACGCAGCTTACCCACGACTGCATCCAATGTGGTGCGGAGTGCAGAGATCGGAGAAATCCTCCAGATCATCGGGATCAATAAAGATGGCGATTGGTTTGAAGTCGCTCAGGAAACTGGCCTACGCACATGGATAAAGAGTAGTCTGGTCAGCGTGAGTGATGCCAATCAGTTGGCGGGTTTACCGGCCACCGATGAGTCTATCGGAGCCAATTATGCACCGATGCAAGCCTTCTATTTCCGAAATGGTCTGAGCAGTTCAGCATGCCGGGAAGCGCCGAACATGCTGGCGGTACAAAGCCCGGATAACCTTACCGTGACGCTGAAAATCAACAGCCTAGAGTTTAGTATGGGATCAACCCTGCTGTTTACCTCAGCACAGTTGCCAGACGGTACGCCTGTACTCGTCGGCACGCTCGTCGAAGGGCATTTCACGGTACACTACCTCGCGTTCGCTGCCGAAATGACCCAACCGGGTCAAACATTCGCGGTGACACTCAACGCGGACGGTCAGGTAGATGAGGATTCTCAACTGGTTGATTTGAGCAGCAATTCGGAAGTGGACGGGATCATCCATAACGGGTGTCTGAGTCTGATGAACAATCCGCTGCTGCCCGTTTCACCCCCCACCTGTGATTTTTCGCTCGATTATGATGTGCAACCCCCTGCGGGTGGGAGTGGTGATCTCAGCAACATCGGGACAGGAGATACCTGTACCATCGCACCCGATAAGATGGTTAATTTACGCGGTGGGCCGGGAACAAATTATGCGTGGAATGGTCAATTACAGGCCGGTGAACAGGCCACACCGGATGGATTTGCGACCGACAGCGGCGGCCAGACATGGTGGCACCTGTCGAACGGTTTGTGGGTACGCAGTGATCTGGTCAATCAGGCCGGCGCGTGTGGCGGGCTACCACCGATCACGCCGCCCGATCCCCCTGCAACCTCCGCCCCGCCCCCACCGCCCTCATCGGGCAGCCCATCTGTAGGCGGCATATTTGAAATTCAACATCGCTGCGCGGATTTGAACGCGGTTCGCCCCGGTCAAACGATTACTTTTCAAGATGGAATCGGACGTTGGCCCACTCCGGCGGAAAAAGATGCGGCTCTAGCCGGACATTCGGCTGTCATCACGGTGGACGGCATGTCATTGTCCGTGTATTACGAAGGAACCACGCTGCATGTCGGCGACGGCGGGCCGGACGGATACGGTGATCGGGCACGCGCCGACTGGGTAGCCACACCCGGCACACACACGGTAGCCGGCTATTGGACTTCGCACGGTGGAACCGATAGCTGCACCTTCACAATTGCGCCCTGACAAGCACCTGCTCACTGTCATCCTATCGCGTTTGCCTTCATCCTCCATCTCACATCGTTGAGTGAAGAGGATGAAGGCAAGCGGGTTTCGCATTCTCTGTCTGAAACCGCGTTTCACATCTAAACCATGACCATCGCACAGGATGCCATCACTGGAACAGCGGTGAACGCGGGCGGCGCTGAACGGCTACACGTTCACCCTGCCCCCCGGTTCGATCTACCTGTTCGAGAGCAACGCAGGGTGCGGTTCTGAATAGCCTCATTCTGCTGTGTTGGTGGCGGCCAGCACGAACGGGTACACCTTCCCGCTGCCATGCCGCTGCAACAGATCGCCCACCACCGTCAGCGTCCATTTCGAGTCGGCGATGTCATCCACCAGCAGCACGGGTTTGCCCTTCAAGCGTTGGCGCAGCGTATATCGCCCCCAGACATTGACCGCCTGTTGAAAGCTGTTTCGCATGTCGGACTGCGGGGAATGCTGCTGCTCATGTTCGATCACAGCGGCGAAAGGCAGTCCGAGCGCGGCGGCTAAACGTTTGGCGAAATCCGGTACCAGCGCAGGCCGCCGCAACGAAGGCACACAGACCACGCCGCCAATTTGAATATCCGCCTCTTGCCAGTAGCGGCGCAAGGCAGCGGCGGCGGCCTCCACCAGATCATCCCCGTACCCGTTGGCATCCCGCCCTTTGCGGCAGAGCGCCCCCCACCCCTCATCATAGTAATTGCACAGCGCGATTCCGGTCTCGTTCAACCGAATATCGGTGGTCTTGGGGAACTGTACGCTGCGCCCCGGCCAGCGGCGGCGCGGCTCGAACAAAATGGGCTTGCCCTGCCGCAGGAAAGTTTGCGCCCGTTCGATGACCGCCGCCTGTGGCGCAAACGCACTGACCGCCCCGGTGCAAGTTTTGCAGCGACCACAACGCATCTCCGGGGAGGGGTCGTCCAGCGCGGCGGCCAGATAGCGCATCATGCACCCCGGCTCGTGCAAATAGGCTTTCATGGCATCCAACTCACGATAACGGGTGGCGGTGACGGCATCCCAGCGCCCGAAATCCGGCGTTCGATCTGTGTGCATCAACACATAATCGCTCTTTTGCCGCTGGATGATATGCTCCACTTCCAGATGCGTCAGGATTTTCTCCAGCGTGGAGACGCGCACATTCACGCGCTGCTGAAGTTCGCTACGGCTGTGGGGCTTCTCACGTAGCACCTGCACCACTTCCCGCACCCGTTCCGGCTTGGGGAAAGCGGTTTCGATGAAATAACGCTGGATGGTTTCATCCTCCGAGCCGTGCATCAGGACGATATGCGCGTTATCAATGCCGCGCCCAGCACGACCAATCTGCTGATAGTAGCTGATGATGTTCCCCGGCAACTGGTAGTGAATGACGAAATGAAGATCGCTCTTATCGAATCCCATCCCCAGCGCGACACTCGCCACCAGTGCCTTGATCTCGTTCCGCATCAACTGGTCTTCCAGCGCGACCCGATCATCCGCCGAAACTTCCTCGACATCCGCATAATAAGCCTTCGCCGCGAACCCTTCACTTTGCAGCCAATCGGCCACCAGTCGGCAGTCGCGGGTGGTGGTGCAGTAGATAATGCCGCTGCCGGGGAGCCGCGCAAGCAGGTGCGAAAGCAGCGTCAGCCGTTGAGCCGCGTCCATCGCTTCGGGGTAAGCATACAGGCGCAGGCTTTCCCGCGTCAGCGAACCGCGCTGGATGTTCATCCCCGCCCCCAGAATCGCCGCGACATCCGCCACCACACGGTCATTCGCAGTAGCCGTCGTGCCGATGATCGGGGTGTGCGGCGGGATTTCTTCCAGCAGCCCCATAATCCGGCGGTAATTCGGGCGAAAATCGTGCCCCCAGTCGGAGATGCAATGCGCTTCATCCACCACCAGCATCCCCACCCGGCCTCGCAGTTCCAACCACACATCATCCTGAAACCGTTCGTTCGCCAAGCGTTCCGGCGAAATGAGCAGCAGATCAAGTTCGCCCGCCAGCAGCGCCGCCTCGATCTGCGCGTGTTCCTCGCTGTTGGTGCTGTTCAGGGTTTGCGCCTTCACGCCCCATTGCGCGGCGGAGGCGATCTGGTTACGCATCAACGACAGCAGCGGACTCACCAGAATCGTCGGGCCAGCCCCTTGCTGACGGAGCAAACGGGTCGCCATGAAATAGACAAGGCTCTTGCCCCAGCCGGTGCGCTGCACGACCAGCACGCGCTCCCGCCGTTCCACCAGCGCCGCAATCGCCTCCCACTGTCCATCCCGGAACTGCGCCTGCTCACCTAGAGTCTGCTGTAACCAAGCCGCCGCTTGTGCCTGCAAAGGGGTCATCGTCGTTTTGCCTCCTAAATCCGCATGGAAAATAACCCTCACCCTAAATCCCTCTCCCTCAGGGCGAGGGACTTAATAATCGTGTAACTTGCTTACACCCTTCGCCCTGAGGGAGAAAGGGGACGGGGGATGAGGGTTGTCCGTCCCGAATTGCATCAACCCATCGCATCCATTATTATATTACATTACTTACGCCTTGTTTTATCCGATCACTATCACAGGAGTCGCCATGAAAATCCGCTGCTGCTGCATCCTGTTCGGCCTGCTGCTGCTGATCGCCCCGGCCTTCGCGCAGGAGGCCGCCACCGTCACCATCACCGCCGACATGCTGAACGCCGCGCCCGAACGCTTCGGCGCGAACGTCTACCCCACGCCCCTCGTGGACATGAATATGTGGGTGCAGGACGGCACCGAACCGACCATCACGCGCTTACCCGGCACGGCGACGGGCGGCGGCGCAAACTTCATCCTGAACGAGGCCGACCCCAAAACCGACTACTGGGAGACGCTGGGCGAAGGCTTCTTCAACGGCGGGCGGGTGCGCGTGTACCGCGCCGAGGGCGACACGGTGCGCCTCGTGCGTGACAGCGCGATCAGCGCCTACCACACGGGCGGCGCGGCGGGCTATCGCATCGAACTGGCGGACAACGGCGAAGCGGTGCAGGCCGGCGACAGCTACATCGTGGAGCGCCTGCATCAGGACGCGCCCAACGCCCTCGCCAACCCGCGCATGGACTTCGTGAAACGAAATGAGCTATGGATACCCTTCACCGCCGAATGGACGGGCGTTCCCGCTAACGTGACCGTCACCCGCGACACAGATGCCGTCGTCGGGCTGGGCAGCCTGAAGGTGGTTTCGCAGGAGAGCATCGAAGCCGGAATCCAGCAGTACAACGTGTACCCGCTGGACGAATCCACCACTGTCTTCGACCCGAACGCCACCTACACGGTGGATGTGTGGCTGAAGCAAACGGGCATCCCGGACGGCAAGGTGCATGTCTGGTTCGGGCAGTACCCGCAGGTGTCGCAGCAGTTCACGGTGAACGGCGATTGGGCGCAATATTCGTTCACCTTCAGCGGCTTGCAGCCGCTTCCGGCGGAGTCGTCCACCAACACGGTCAGCATCAGCTTCAGCGGAAAAGGGACGCTGTGGGTGGATAACCCGCGCATCTACGACAGCAGCGCCGCCCCTTACGCGCTCATGCCCGCCGCGAAACAGGCGCTCATGGACTACCATCCGGGGACGATCCGCATCTGGAGCGGGCATACCAATGTGGCGCTCGGTCAAACGCTGGACTCGTGGCTGGCAGAACCGGGCGCGGCGCTCAACCACTACGATGTGGGCATCGGCATCATCAGCAGCACGCCCTTCAGCCTGCCGGAAGCCCTGAAGCTGACGCAAGAAGTGGGCGGGACACCGTGGTTGATCGTCAGTCCGGCCTTCAGCGAACAGGAGTGGCAAAACCTGATCGAGTACCTCTCCGGTTCGGTGGATACCCCGTATGGGGCGCTGCGGGCGGCACGCGGTCAACCGATGCCCTGGACGGACGTGTTCGACCATATCCGCATCGAACTGGGCAACGAGACGTGGAACGGCATTTTCGTGTGGACTTATGGCTGGGACGGTTCGCTAGGGCGCTTCGCCAACCATTTCTACAGCGCAGCGCAGGCCGCGCCGGACTTCAACGCCGAGGTGATAAACTTCGTGATCGGCGGCTTTGTGATGACCCCCGATGCGGAATACGGCTACGGGCAGCAGGCGCTCCACAGTGCCCGTCAGAGCGCGTACATGGGCGTGACGGCCTACGTGGGCGGCTGGGACAGTGTGGATGTCAGCGGCGGGGATGTGGAGGCGAAATATCGCAACCTGCTGACCTTCACCCCGCAGATTTTCGGCGTGTTGAGCGCCAACCAATCCGCCACCCGCGCTCAACTGGCGCAGCAGGGGATCGCCTACACGCTGGCGACCTATGAGGGCGGCCCCGGCTATGCCCTGCCCGACCCGCAATTCCCCTTCGATGCTGCCGCCGAACGGCTGGGCAAATCGCTCGCCAGCGCCACCACCACGCTCGAAGCCTTCCTGTACAACACCTCGCTCGGCTACGGGCCGCAGTCGTTCTTCTCGTTCGCCCCCGGCGCGAACTGGACATCGCACACCACGTTCTCGAACGGCTATCGCGCCCATGTGCCGTGGCTGGCGCTGCAACTCCGCAACCAGCACTGCTCCGGCGCAATGGTCACGGCGCAGGTCAGCGGCGCGCCCACCGTAGACCTGCCCGCCATCACCGGCGACTCGCCCTTCCCGGCGGTGAACGATCTGCCGCTGGTCGCCAGCTACGCCTTTCAAGATGCCAGCCGCACCTGCGTCTTTGTGCTGTCGCGCAGCCTCGACCAAGCGATTCCGGTCAGCCTGAATGTGGCGGATGTCCCTGGCGGGGCGGCGATGCTGTACAAGCTGACGGGCGACCCGCGCAGCAGCAACGTGGACGCGCAAACCATCGGCGTGCAGAGCGAATCGCTGGCGGCGCTGAACGGCTACACGTTCACCCTGCCCCCCGGTTCGATCTACCTGTTCGAGAGCAGCGCGGGGTAAGCGACCCGCACCAACCCTCATCCCCTGCCCCTTCTCCCTCATGGCGAAGGGATTAGGACAAAGATGTGCATTCGTAGGGACACGACGCATGTCGTGTCCTCTCCGGTTTTTCAGGGGAAAACAGGACACGGCTCGCGCCGTGTCCCTA
>CAIPFY010000018.1 GCA_903864435.1 uncultured Chloroflexota bacterium
GCCCATGCCAGCGGCGATCTGGCGCTCACCGCCCGCTATGCGCTGGAAACATGGAAGCAAATCATTCTGTTCAGTGATTTATTCAAGTTCCGCGAATGGCTGGCGCAGTACCCGCCCGGTCTGGTGGATGAGCAGCCCCGTCTGCGCCTGTTTTTGCTGATGGCCGATGCGATGAATTGGGATAGGCCGGCGGTGGACGCACATCTGCAAAAACTGCTGGCCTTGCCCGATGTAGAACGCTGGCAGGGCGAAATCGCCATGGCCCACGCCTACATCGTGTGGAAATTTGATAAGGATGAGCTGGCTTGTATCGGCTATCTGAACGCCGCGCTGGATTGTTTGCCGCATGACAGTTTATACATTCATGCGCTGCATCTGAAATCCATGCAATGCGAATCCCTTTATCAACCGGTTGAGGCCGAGGCCGTGCTGGAAGAACAGTATCGAATCGCCAATGAAATTGACAGCCCATCCGCCGCGTTACAAGCACTCAATAGCCTGATCTACATGCGTTACAACAAGGGACAGTTCGATGACGTGATGACCTTGAGTATGCAAGCGTGTCGGCTGATTGTGACCCATGAAGGCCCTCTGGGGCAGCTTGCGCTGGATGCGGAACGGGCGATTTGCCGGCAGCGGACGAAGGTGCTGATTCATCGGGGCGAGATTGCCGAAGCGGACGAGACGATCAAAACCACACTCAGCTACCCGCCGGAACAGGGCAACCCGCATCTGGTGTGGCGCATGTATAACCAGATGGCGGAGATTAAAGCCCTTCAGAACGATTTCGCCGGTATGGAACGCATGCTGGAATCCGCGCAGATTTTGCATGGGACGATCAACAAGATCAAGATTTACACCAACAATCGTCAAGAGATGGATGTGTTGATGGAATCCCTGCGGGCGCGTATTCTGCTGCGCTGGCACGATGCCGCTGCGGCCCGTCGCTGGTTGGCTATTTATGCACACGAGAGCGTCCAAAAATTCTTTTTGCTCGAAGAAGCGCCGATTGTGATGCAATCCGCCCATGTCACCGCGCAGGCTTACATCGTCCTCGGTGATATTCCCGCCGCGCTGACGGAATTAGAGCGTGTGCAAACGGAGTACACGAAATGGAATATGCAAACCGAAGTGACGCAGGTGCAGGCGCTGCGGGCGTTGGCGTACTCTATACAGGGTAATGAATCGGCTGCCTGCGCCGCGCTGGATGAGACGCTGGAACGGACGCTGGAATGCGGTAATGTGTATGCGTTGTCGCTGGCGGGTTTGTTCCCGTTGCTGCGAAAGCGCATCGTGGAGTTCTGGAAGGCGGGCGACGATGCCCGCGCCGATCATCTGCGGCGGGCGATTCACCTGCTGCACGAAGAAGCGCCGTCGCTGCCGCTGTCGCCGTTCACGCCTGCCGAGGAAAGTGTGGCGAAACTCACCGTTCAGGGCTTCAACGCCACCGATATTATGGAACAGACGGGAACCAGCCTATCCAACGTGCGCCACCGCACTCACAGCGTCTATGCCAAAATGCTCACCCACAACCGTGAAAAACTGCTCGAACGCCTGCGCAAATTTGTCCCCAATATAGTCTGAGCGCCTACCCCACAACCGCCTGCTGCCAGGCATATTTGGGTAGTGTGATGGTGAAGGTGGTTCCGGCTTCCGGCTGGCTTTTCACATTGATGATTCCGCCGTGCAGTTCCACCGCCTGCTTGCTGATGCTCAAGCCTAAGCCTGTGCCGGAAATGACGCCGACGTTGCTGGCGCGGTGGAAAGGTTCATACAACCGCGCAAGGTCTTGCGGCGGGATGCCGATTCCTGCGTCCTGCACTTCCAGCGTAAAGTTATAGTCGGTCTGCATCAGACGGATGGTGACGGGCTTACCGTTCGGGGAATATTTGAGCGCGTTGTTCCCCAGATTGCTGATGATGTGACGCAACAGTCGCTTGTCGAACTCCGCCTGAACGGGCATTTTCGGAGCGTCATACACGATTCGTCCGCGATATTCGGCGTGGCTTTCCAGTTCTTCGATGATGATCTGACACAGGCCATTCACATCGCCCGGTGCGGGTTCAAATTTCATGCGCCCGGCCTGAATTTGCGCCAGATTGAGTACATCGGTGATGATGCTGGTCATGTGCAGGACATGCTGGCGAATGCGATCCAGCCGTTCATCCACCTGTGCCGGTTGCATTTTGTCGCGGTATATCGTGAGCGTTTCGGTTGTTGCCAGAATGGCGGCCAGCGGGGTGCGGAACTCGTGCGAGGCCATCGAGACAAAGCGCGATTTCAGTTCGCTCAGTTCGCTCTCCCGTTTGAGAGCCTGCTGCATTTCTTCAGATGCTTGCTTCAACAGCGTAATATCCCAGTTCACGCCCATCATCCGCGCCGGGACGCCGTTAGCATTGTGGAAAATGGCTGCACGCAGTTTGGAATGGCGCACGCTGCCATCTTTGCGCAGGATGCGGTATTCGGCATCCAGCGGGTGTTTGCCCATCACCGCATCCATCCATTCCCCCATCAAGCGTTCTTGATCCTGTGGGTGGATGCGTGCCGCTTGCCAGATGTCCGCCCCTTTCCCGTTTACTTCCTCCCGTGTCAGGCCATATATCGCCAGCATCCGATCATCCCAGTCCAGCTTGTCGGTATTCAAATCCCAATCCCAGATGCCAATCTGGGCGGTTTCGGTGGCGAGTTGCAAACGCTCCGAGAGTGCCATGTGTTCGGCTTCGGTACGCTTGCGTTCGGTGATGTCGTGGGAAATGCCCACCAGACCGATCAGTTCTTGATGGGTGTTATACAGCGGCACTTTGGTCGTACTCAACCAGCGCAGGCTGCCGTTGCTGCGCGTGAAGCATTCTTCGCGGTTGGTGATTGGCATTTGAGCCGCAAACAGCGCATCATCCTCGGCTTGGAATCGTTCCGCGATTGCAGGCGGGAACAGTTCAAAATCGGTCTTGCCGTACACATCCTGCGGGAATTCGGCTTTCATCAAACGCAAATGCGAGGCATTGCTCAACACTGTTCGGTGTTGCAAATCTTTGACGTAGATAAAGGCGGGCAGCGAGTCCATGACCGTGCGCAACAGGCTGCGCTCTTCTTCTAGTTCAGCCGTTCGCTCACGGACGCGCTGCCCAAGCTGGTTGATGGATTCGACCAGCGCCGCTTTGACCTGTTCTTTCTCCGTCACATCGGTCACAACGGAATACAGAAGTTCTTCGCCATTCCACTCAATCGGGCCGGTGAATATTTCCACTTCACGCGGCTGATGGTGCGCGTCCCGGTGAACAAAGCGGCAGGTGAGCATTTTAGAAACCTGCGCCTTCGCCATCTTGAATTGCACTTCTTCCAGCGGCGACAGGCTAATATCCATGATGTTCATAGTCCGCATCACCGGAATCGGATACCCGTAATAGTCGGCGGCAGATGGGTTGGCATCCACAATGTGCCCACTGCGAGGATTGACAATCAACTTGGGTAGCTGATGCTGTTCAAACATCTGGCGGTAGCGCGTTTCGCTGGCACGCAGGGCGAGTTCCGCCTTCTTGCGGGTGATGAGATGCCCCAGTGTGGCACAGTACAGGTTGAGCAGTTCCAGCAGTTCAGGGGAAAACGGTTCCTGCCTGAGCAAATTGTCCACACAAAATAGACCTACCGGCTTGCTCACATCGCGGATGAGCACATCCATTGACCAGCCCCGCCCGACCGGATTTTGCTGGTGGTCATACAGATCGGTGTCCACCAAGTAGCGGATCGGATTATCCTGATTGTCGAGAAATGCCGGATCGGTGTAAATGAAACCGAATCGCTCGTCGCGCAAATTTCCAGCTTCATCCGTTCCATACGCCCCCGCCAGTTTCCCCGGTTCGTCGGTGGTCAGCCAAATCCCCACCCGATCCAGTTCCAGCCGTTCGCGCCCCAGCACCACCGCCTGCCGCAGCAGATCATCCAACGTGTCGGCACTCGCCAGCACCAGACTGATTTCATTCAGTTCTTTCAGGCGGTTGCGGAAGCGAATGGCCTGTTCTTCGCTGGCCGCGAGCGCGTCTTGCATATTTTGTTGCTCGGTAATGTCGCGCACGAGGCTCTGTACATACAGCGGGTTGCCAATTTCGTCCCGGACAAGCTGAATATTGACCTCTGCAACGACGACGGTGCCATCTTTGCGCTGGATCAAGCGGTGATAAGGCGCCATCTTTTCACCCGCCCGCACCCTGCGCTGACGTTCTTTGACCGCCGGTAGTTCCGAAGGTAGGTAGAATTCATACCCCGAATGACCGACAATCTGTTCGCGGTTGCTGGCGCCCATCATGCGGATGGCGACTGCATTTGCCCGCAGTATTTGTCCATCCAGACCAATATGAATAATGGCGTCATTCGTTTGCTCGAACAGGGTATGGGCGAGGTGGCGGTCATCAAGGCATTTTGCCATCCAGTGCAGGCAGGACTGCCACGCTTCGGGGGTGGGCGGCGTGTTGAGATCAGTGATGCCGAACGAAGTCAATTCCTCAGTTAGCCGGGTGAGGTCTGCCATGAAATCTTATCCACGATAGTTTCTTCAATAAAAACACTGAGATCATAAAATTTACCACACCACAATTACGTAAAACCTTAAAAAGTATTCTCAAATTATGCGATTGGGAACGATCAAATTCGCGTCTCTTATCCGCGTGCATTCGGGTTTGGTGTCCCGCGTAAGTGCCTCAGCGGTCAGCATCGGCAGTTCACTCTTGGGATTGCTCACCGGGGCTGGTATCCTGAACCTCATCTGGATAGTGGTGGGCGCTTTCGTACTGTATATGTTCTTTAAGGACGAAGGCGTTAAAGCCGAGTTCCCCTCCTAGCGCAGCGTCGTTCGTGTGCAGGCTACAGGGGGCGGTTGTCCCCCTGTTTGTTTTCCCGGAGCCGTTTCCTCATGACGATCAATCCCCGTACCTTGCTCGAAAGTCACGGCATCGCCCCCAAGCGCAGTTTGGGGCAGAACTTCCTGCACGACCCGAATATGCTGGACAAAATTGTGAGCAGCGCCGCGCTCCAACCGGACGAGGCGGTGCTGGAAGTGGGGCCGGGAACGGGCGTGCTGACCGAACGGCTGGCCGCCGTCGCGCCGGAACTGGTGGCGGTGGAACTGGATGACCGCTTGCAGCCGATCCTGACCGAACGGTTGGCGGCTTTTCCGCAGGCGCGGGTGATCTATCAGGATATCCTGAGCGTGAATGTGCCCGCGCTGTTCCCTGATCGCCCGTATGTGGTGGTTGCCAATCTGCCCTACTACATCACCAGCGCCATTTTGCGGCATCTGCTGGAAAGCCCCCACCCGCCGCGCCGCCTGATTATCACCGTGCAGAACGAAGTGGCTGAACGGCTGATCGCCACGCCGGACGATATGAGCGTCCTCAGCGTGAGCGTGCAATATTATGGCAAGCCGCAGATCGTCACCCGCCTGAATCCGGCGCTGTTCTGGCCGAGGCCAGATGTGGAAAGCGCCGTCGTGCGGATTGATGTGTACCCGCAGCAACCGCTGGATGTGCCGGATGATCGCACTTTCTTCCGGGTGGTGCGTGCCGGATTCAGCCAGAAACGCAAGCAGCTGAAAAACTCCCTGAGCAACGGATTGAACCTGAACGCCGGGGATGCCGCCGCCGTATTCGCCACCGCCGAGGTCGATTCGCGCCGCCGCGCCGAAACCCTGACGCTGGACGAATGGGCGCGTTTAACCCGCGCTGTCGCACCACTCTTACATTAACAAAGTTCCCAATTGGCTTAAACAACGTTTAACCAGTTTAAGAATATTTCATAACCTGTCCCAAGCGGCGCGTTAATAAAGCGGCGCTAGTATTCAACGTGAAAGGTAGTCCAAAGAGACTGCCCATCATTTAACGGTTTTAGGGAGAATGTACAGATATGAAGAAGCGTATTCTGGTATTGGTACTGGCTGTGATTATGGTTATGCCCTTCGCGCGCATTGCTGCGCAGGCAGGCACCATTGTGGACGTGGCCGCTGGCAACGCCGATTTCTCGACGCTGGTTTCGCTGGTTCAGGCCGCCGGTTTGGTGGACACCCTGAATGGTGAAGGCCCTTTCACCGTGTTCGCGCCGACCAACGAAGCCTTCGCCAAGTTGCCCGCGTTCGTGGTGGACTATCTGAGCGCCAATCCCGAAGCGTTGACGCAGGTTCTGACCTATCATGTCGTCGCTGGCAAGGTTGCCTCGACCGATGTGACCGCTGAAGCGGCGGATGTCGCCACTGTTCAGGGCGGAACCGTTCAGGCTGTGTCCGATGGCACCACCGTGAAGGTGAACGATGCCAGCGTGGTGACTGCCGACATTGAAGCCTCCAATGGCGTGATCCATGTTATTGATACCGTTCTGCTCCCCGCCTTCGCCCTGCCGGAAGTGGTTCCCGCCACCGTCACCGGTGACATTGTTGCCGATGGCAGCTCGACGGTTGAACCTCTGGCGAACGCGATTGCCACCCGTTTCACCGAAGAAGGTTTCGGTAGCAGCATTAGCATCGGCGAAAGCGGTACCGGCGGCGGCTTCAAGGCGTTCTGCGAAGAAATGACCACCGACATCGCCAATGCCAGCCGCGCCATCAAGAGCAGCGACGATGCCGCCAAGCCCGAAGAACTCCAGAAGTGCCAAGCTAATAACCGCCAACCGGTGGCCTTCCGCGTCGGCACCGATGGTCTGGCGATTGTCGTCAGTGCTGAAAACAGCTTCCTGACTGATGTGTCCGCTGACCAGATCAAGTTGATTTTCGGCACTGCCGTCAAGTGGTCGGATGTAGACCCCAGCTGGCCCGCCGAAGACATCATCCGTTACATCCCCGGCACCGACAGCGGCACCTTCGACTACTTCGTCGAACGCACATGGGCCGCGGGCGAAACTGGTGAAATCCTGGCCGCCAGCAACCTGAACATGAGCGAGAGCGACAATGTGCTGGTGCAGGGTGTGGAAAGCAGCCCCTACGCCGTCGGCTTCTTCGGCTACGCCTACTATGTGGCGAATGCCGCCAGCCTGAAGACCCTCGCCGTTAACGGTGTGGTTCCCAATTTCGAGAGCGTGGAAGCCGCGACCTACCGCTATGCCCGCCCGCTGTACATCTACACCACCGCCCAGATCATGCAGGAAAAGCCGCAGGTTGCCGCCTTCATCAACTTCTTCCTGACCACCGTGCAGGATGAAATCACCAATGTCGGCTACTTCCCGGCCAGCGAATATGCGCTCAACCGTTCGCGGTTGTGGTGGCTGGCTTCTGCCGGCGCTCAGTAGGCTTCGGGCGAACACCCCGCGCTTACAGCCGGCATGTCCGGCCTAGATACGCAATGAATCACAACCGCCCCTGCATCGTCAGGGGCGGTTGTGATTATTGGCGGCGTGAGTGGGGTTAGCCGGCGCGGATTTTCGGGCCACTTAACGGACGGCCAAATAGAGGTGCGAACACGCAGAAATCGAATACGCCAGCCACCAGCGGCAGTGCGCCGATGATGGCGACCACGATGCCGGTGCTGCCAGTAATTCCGAACAGACCGAGCGCGATCAGCACGAGGCCGGCCACAATACGGATAATGCGACCTGTGGTGGAAGCCATAAAGTTCACGAACCCATTCATCGTATGCTCTCCTCATCCATTTCGATTTGATAGCTTTACGATAAGCGATTTCGTTTTTGCTGTCTGTGACAAAGTCACCGTTGATTCTGAGTTTCCAAACGGCTGCGGTCGAGGATGACGATGGAACCACGCAGCACCCGTACTATCCCCTGTGCCGCAAAATTTTCGAGGATACGGCTGATGACCTCGCGGGAACTCCCCAGTTCGGCGGCGATTTCCTGATGGGTGATGCTGAGGGGGTTTTGCGTCTGACTGCGTTCCAGTAGCAGCGCGGCCACCCGAATATCCATCCGGCGGAACGTGACTTCTTCCACCAGTTCCATCACGCTCGCCAATCGCTGGGCAAGTAGTCCATAAACGAACGTGCGCCACAACTCGTAACGTTGCACCCACGAACGGAAGGTGCTGGCGGGGATCATGACGGCTTCCACATCCTGCTCAACAGTGGCGATGGCTGAGAAGGATTGTTCGGCAAGAATGGCATTGGCGGTTAAGATGCACGATTCGCCCAGCCCGAAGCGGTACAGGGTGATTTCGCGGCCTGTTTCGCCCACCTTGTACACCCGCACCGCGCCGGAGATGAGCAACGCGATGGCGTCCACCCGGTCGCCTTCTACGAACACATCTTTACCAGCAGGCAACCGCGCCAGAAAAGCCGTCCGCTGAAACTCCTGTACAACGTCAACAGGCGCTCCCTGTAGAATGGGAAGCGCCTGCCGGATGTGTTCAAACTGTGCTGGTGTAATCATCTGCGGGTTGGTGCTAACACACGGTTAGCAACGTCGTCCGAACCCTCAGCCACCACCGACGGGTGCGGTGGCCCGCCCGCCATCGTTCTGGCTGGACTGCCCTTTGACGCTGATGCGCGACAACTGGCGCTTGGGGTGATGGTTGCCGCAGTGCGGGCAGGTCGTGTTGTCCGCTTCCGCCATCGGCACACGCTTCTCAAAAGCGCGTCCGCAGCCGGGGCAATCGTAAGCATATAACGCCATTAGTTCGCCTCCAGAGCTTTTATCACACGGTTCAAACGTTCGGCGGCTTCGTCCGCAATCGGCTTGAGGTCTTCGTTGGGGACAAAACTCATCATCGCCAGCGGGTCAATGATCGAAATCAGGGTGTGCGTTTCGTCCACCTGCGAGACGGTGACGTTACAGGGCAGCAGCAGGCCGACTTCCGGCGCAGCCGTCAGGGCGCGGTAGGCCAGCGGCGGGTTGCATGCGCCAAGAATCTTATACGGACGGAAATCCACATCCAGCTTCTTCTTCAGCGTGGCCTGCACATCAATTTCGGTCAGTACGCCGAAGCCTTCGGCTTTCAGCGCGTCCGTCACCCGCTGGAGGGTGGTTTCATAATCTACATTCACCACACAATTCATGCCCGTGTTGGTAGACGTTGCATCGCTCATAGTGTCATGCTCCTCATCGAAAGAACGGTTTCACAAAACCCTCACCCTTTTTCCCTCTCCCTCAGAGCGAGGGATTTCAGACTCCCCTTCGCCATGACGCATAGCGGAAGGGGACGGGGGATGAGGGTCATTCTGCGAGATTCATTTGCCTTTTTTGACCGGGTAGCCGGCACGCATCCAGCCCGCCATGCCGCCGCGCAGGTTAAGCACGTCATAGCCCGCGCCGCTGAGCTGGCTGGCGGCCACGCTGCTGCGCGAACCGGAAGCGCACACGCACAGGATCGGCTGGTCTTTGGGCAGTTCGCCGATGCGCTTCCCCAGTTCACTCAGGGGGATGAGCTTCGCGCCGGAGATGTGTGCGGCGCGAAATTCGTCCGGCTGGCGCACATCGAGGATGAACAGCGGTTCTTTGCTATCCACGCGGGTTTTGGCTTCTTCGCTCGTCACCGCGTTGGTGCCGCCGCTAAACAAGGCTTTGAAGATATTCATTCAGGCTTTTCCATTCGTCGTAGGGAAGGCTGTTATTCCACCGGCAGACCGGCATCTATCCATGCGTTGATTCCGCCCAGATCGCGGATTTGCGTGTAACCGGCTGTGGACAGGATGCCGCTGGCGATCTCGCTGCGCCGTCCGCTGCGGCAGTAGACGATCACCATCTGGTCACGCGGGATTTCGGACAGGCGTTGTTCCAGTTCTTCGACCGCGATATTCACCGAACCGCGAATATGTCCGCTGACGAATTCTTCCGGCGTGCGCACATCCAGCAGCAGGTGCGGCGCACCCGTCGAAACGAACTGCGTCTGATAGTCGGCGGGCGTGATCTTGAGTCCAGCGGCGGTTGTCGCAGCGGCGGGTTGGCTGGCGATAATCACCACAAGCGCAGCGATGACCACCACCACAGCAGCCGCGCCCATCCACAGCATACGGGGGTTCATCTTTGCCGGACGGGTGTTCTTTTTGCTCTTAGACATACGCTCTCCAACCGCTGATTTGACAGGCTCTCTTTACAATAGCGCCGATTCGGGGTGTGCAGGTACGGCAATCCCCTTATAATGAGCCATAAGTTTCCGCTTATAGCTTGTGGGGCGCTATGCTCGATCTCTACAAACTCCAGATTTTCGCGGCAGTGGTGCAGGAAGGCAGCTTCAGCGCCGCCGCCGAACGCCTGTATATGACGCAATCCGCCGTCAGCCAGCACATCAAGGAGCTAGAACAGGGGTTGGGACGGCAGTTGTTCCAGCGGGGGCGGCGCGGCGTGCAGTGGACACCGCACGGCGAAACGCTCTATCGCTATACCGGCGAGATTTTCGCGCTGGTGGCGCAGGCCGAAAATGCCCTGACCGACATTCAACAGCTTTCTGGCGGGCGGGTGAGCATCGGGGCGACGCCGGGGATCGGCGTGTACCTTGCGCCGGATTGGGTGCAGCACTTCCGGTCACGTTATCCGCGTTTGACGGTGGCGCTGCAAACCGGCGTGACCGCGCAGATTGTCCATGATGTGCTGGCGCATCGTCTGGAGTTCGGCTTGATCGAAGGCGAGTTAGAAGGCCATGCCCATCCGCATCTGGCGTCACTGGTGCTGGAATCCGTCGAACAGTGGGTGGTGGTGGGCAGCAAGCATCCGTTCTGGGCGCGGGAACGGGTGCAGGCCGAAGATTTGCAGGGGCAGTCCATGATCGTGCGCGAGGCCAACAGCCAGTCGCGCATCTGGCTGGAGCGCACCCTGAGCCGGTTGCACATTCAACCGTTGATCGGCGCAGAGTTCGACAATCTGGAGTCGATCAAGCGGGCGGTGGGGATGGGGCTGTGCTTCGCCATTCTGCCGCCGTATGTGGTGCAAACCGAGGCCGAACAACGGTTGCTGCACATGATTCGCGTGGACGAGCAGCCTTTCACGCGCACACTGAAGCTGATCTGGGATTCCAGCGTGCATTTCTCGCCGATTGGTCGCGCCTTCCTGACCGAACTCAGCGGGCGCTTTCCGTCGTTGGCGGCGCTGCTGGAATGAAAAACCTCACCCCTGCTGGTTAGCTTCCAGAGGGGTGAGGTTGCTTTTACAGGCGAGTCGAACCGTCTCTAGCGTTCAGCCAGCGGAACAAACTGGCGTTCGGTTGCGCCGGTGTAAATCTGGCGCGGGCGGTTGATGCGGGTGCTGGGATCGTCGTGCATTTCCTTCCAGTGACCGATCCAACCGGGCAGTCGCCCCAGCGCGAACAGCACAGTGAACATATTGGTGGGGATGCCCATCGCACGGTAGATGATGCCGCTGTAGAAGTCCACGTTCGGGTACAGTTTGCGCTGGATGAAGAAATCATCCTTGAGCGCGATCTCTTCCAGATTGCGGGCGATGTCCAGCAGCGGGTCACTCACGCCCAGCGCGTTCAGCACTTCGTCCGCCGACTGCTTCAGAATCTTGGCGCGGGGGTCGAAGTTCTTGTAGACGCGATGACCAAATCCCATCAGGCGGAAATTGGAATTCTTGTCCTTCGCCATGTCCATGTACTTGCGGTAGTTGCCGCCGTCCGCCTGAATCATGTCCAGCATCTCGATCACTTCCTGATTCGCGCCGCCGTGCAGCGGCCCCCACAGGGCGCAGATGCCCGCGCCAATCGAGGCGAACAGGCTGGCGCGGCTGCTGCCGACCATACGCACTGTCGAAGTGCTGCAATTTTGTTCGTGGTCGGCGTGCAGAATCAGCAGCAGATTCAGTGCGCGTTCCAGCACATCCGAGTTCTGATAGGACTCGGACGGCACGGCGAACATCATGTGCAGGAAATCGCCGATGTAGCTCAGATCATTACGCGGGTAGACGTAGGGCTGTCCGATGGATTTCTTGTACGAGAAGGCCGCGATGGTCTTCATCTTCGCCATCATCCGAATGATGTTGAGGTTGACGACATCCGGCTCATCCGAGTCGGGGTAATAGGTCGAGAGCGAAACCGCCATCGCCGCCAGAATCGCCATCGGGTGCGCTTTGGCCGGATACCCTTCAAAGAACTTTTTCATATCTTCATGAATCAGGGTGTGGTAAGTCAGTTCGCGCTGGAATTTGTCCAGTTCGGCCTGTGTGGGCAGTTGACCGTAGATCAGCAGGTAGGCGGTTTCGACAAAGCTGGCTTTCGCCGCAACTTGCTCGATCGGGTAGCCACGATAGCGCAGGATGCCCTGATCGCCATCAATATAAGTAATCGCACTCTGGCAAGCGCCGGTGTTCCCGTAACCCGGATCGAAACCGATGGCCTTCGTCTTGGCGCGGAGCGAGGCGAAATCAATGCCCGCTTCGTTTTCCGACCCGACAATGACCGGAAACTCGTACTCCTGACCTTCTAGGATGAGCTTTGCTGTAGACATAGTTTGCCTCTATAACAAATTGAACAATTTTGACTCTGCATTTGAGACAAGTTAAGCAGGTTTTTCTTACCTTGCTAGTGCCAGACAGCCCATTAATCAGGGATGTCTGTCATATCCTTACACCCCGCCCCCATACAGACCGCGCTACAAGAGCGTATCGCTGCGGGTGATTCACTGCAAATTCTCGAAAATTCCCGCCGCGCCCATGCCGCCGCCGATGCACATTGTCACCATGCCGAAGCGGTTGTGACGGCGGCGCAGTTCGAGCAGCAGGCGCAGCGTGAGGATGGCTCCGGTGCCGCCTAACGGATGACCGAGGGCAATCGCGCCGCCGTTCACGTTCACCCGTTCGGGATCGAGCGCCAACTCGTCCATGACCGGCACGGCCTGCGCTGCGAAGGCTTCATTCAACTCGATCAAATCCATTTGCGATAGGTTTAGGCCGCTGCGTTCCAGCACACGCGGGACTGCTGCCACTGGCCCGATGCCCATAATCTCCGGTCGGACGCCCGCCGCCGCGAAACCCACGAAACGTGCGAGGGGCTGAAAGCCCAGCCTCGCGGCAGTACCGGCTTCCATCAACAGCAGGGCGGCAGCGCCATCGCTCAACGGGCTGGATGTGCCAGCGGTGACGAGGCCATCCTCTTTGAAGGCCGGTTTGAGTTGCGCCAATCCGGTCAGGGTAGTGTCGCGGCGCAGGTGTTCGTCCTTATCCACCACATGCCGCCGGATGCTGCGTGTGCCATCTTCGGCGGTCACTTCTTCTTCGACCTCGAACGGCACAATTTCCTGCGCGAAAAAGCCTGCATCCAGCGCCGCCGCTGCTTTGCGGTGGCTGTGATAGGCGAACGCATCCATCGCGTCGCGGCTGACTCCCCGTTCGGCAGCCAGAACTTCGGCAGTGAGTCCCATGTTCATATATGTGCCGGGGTAGGCGTCCAGCACGGTCGGGTTCGGCTCCCATGTGAAGCCGCCGCGCTTGATGAGCGACATACTTTCCGCGCCGCCCGCGAACAGAATATCGGCCTCGCCGGTCATAATGCGCTGCGCGGCGATGGCGATGGCCTGCAAGCCGCTGGCGCACAGGCGGTTGACCGTCATCCCCGCCACCGAGGACGGTAAGCCGCTGCGCAGCGCCACGATGCGCCCTATGTTGTTGCCTTGCGAACCTTCGGGGTAGGCACAACCCAGCACGACATCTTCCACCTGTTCGGGATCAAGCTGGTCGTGGTGCTGCTGCAAAAGGTGGCGGATGACGTGCGCCGCCATTTCGTCCGAACGCACCTGCCGCAGCAGCCCCTTGTGGGATTTCCCGACGGCGGTTCTGCCGCCCGCCACGATGACCGCTTCACGCATAGTTCACACCCTTTTCTGTCTTGGAGACACCCACCATTACATCCGTGAACAAACTCACTTGAATTTGCTGCCTACGATATTATCCAGCGTTTTCACGGGAATGACGATGGTGATGGTGGTGCCTTTGCCCACTTCGCTTTCCGCGAGGATGGAACCCCCATGTAGCTCAACCACCTGCTTCGTGATGCTCAACCCCAGACCGGTTCCAGAGATTTCGCCCACATTGGCGGCGCGGTGGAACGGCTCGAACAGGCGATTGAGATCGTCCGGCGGGATGCCAATGCCCTCGTCGCTGACTTTCAAGGTCAAACGCTCATGATTCTGGTCGAGTTCAAACCGAATTTGTTTTTCGATGGGTGAATATTTGAGCGCGTTGGAGAGCAAGTTGTTCACCACCTGTCGCATCAGGTGCGGGTCGAACATCATCAGTTCCAGATTGGTCACACTCTTGAACCGAAGGCGCTCGTGGTGCTGCGGTTGGCTGTCAAATTCTTCCACAATGTCGCGGCACAGCATGTTCATGTTGCCCGGTACGGGCTGATATTTCAATTTGCCTGTTTGAATGCTGGAGAGTTGCAGCACATCCTCCATGATCACTTTCATGTGGTTGACCTGCTGGCGGATTTTGTCCAAGCGGGCGCTGACTTGTTCGGGGAGCATCTTGTCGCGGTAGATCGTCAGGGTATCGGTGATCGCCATGATGGCTGCCAGCGGGGTGCGGAATTCATGCGAGGCTATCGAAACAAAGCGTGTTTTGAGTTCGCTCAGTTCCATTTCTTTCTCCAGCGCCCGCCGCAGGTTTTCTTCCGCACGCTTGAGCAGCGTGATGTCTACATAAACGCCTAACACGCCGATGATTTCGTGGTCTGCACCCCGCAGCGGTTGCTTCGTGGTGCGC
>CAIPFY010000019.1 GCA_903864435.1 uncultured Chloroflexota bacterium
TGCCTGATGCTGCAAAACCCGAACCTGCTGCTGCTGGACGAGCCGACCAACAACCTCGACATCCCTTCGGTGGAAGTGTTGGAGGGGGCGCTGGAGGAGGTTGAAGGGGCGATCCTGACCATCTCGCACGATCGCTATTTTCTGGAACGCATTGTAGACCGGACGGTGGAACTGCGGGACGGTGAACTGATCGGCGGCGTGCCGTAAAGGGATAACCCTCATCCCCGCCATGACGTGCAGCGGAAGGGCGAGGGGAGGAAATGCAGCACTTCCCCTCTCTATAGCTGTGCTCAGCGTAATGGAGAGATACCGTCTTGAAAGTCAAGGGGTGGCAACCAAAATTGTTTCCCCTTGAGCATAGTTCAGATCAAACGGGCGACCGGATTTAATCACGCCATACGCCAGATGAAGCAGTTTGCGCATGACGGCGACAATGACTTCCTTCTTTTTCAAGCCGTTGTTTGCCAAGCGCTCGGCAAACACCTTGAGCACAGGGTTATGGTGTTTGGCGACGATGGCGGGCATGTAAAGCGCGGCGCGTAAGTCGCTGTGCCCCATGCGTGCAATCCCGGCGGTGTAATGCACGGAACGTCCCGACTGCCGCTGTTGGGGATTCAGCCCGACCAGTGCTACAACTTGGCGGACATCCGTAAAGCGGCGCAGATCGCCCAGTTCCGCCAGCAGGTGAAAACTGGTCAAGTCACCCAGACCGGGAATACTAGTCAGCAGGTCATGCTGTGCCTTCAGGTCGGGATGGCGGTCGATGTGGTCGCGGATGCGCTGTATGGTATCGGCGATCTGGTTATCGAGTACGACGATAAGCTGTTCAATCTGGCGCACCACTGCCACGCTGTCCGGTTTCGCTTCCAAGCGGTTTTTCTCCGCCTGCCGCAACGCTTTCAGGTCATCCAAATGGCGCACCAACGCCCGCAGTTCGCGCTCGGCGGCGCTCGGTGGTGTCCACAACGGCGGCTGCTGCGTCCGGCAGAAATCAGCAATCACCTGTGCATCCAGCGCATCCGTCTTGTGGCGCGTCAGTTGACTCTCGGCATATGCCTTGATGCGAGCCGGATTGACCACGCTCACCCGATGCCCTTCCCGGTGCAGCCACCCGCTCACCTCATCTCCATACGTCCCCGTTGCTTCCAGCGTCACCCACACTTCACTCCGAAAACTTTTCAGCCACTTCACCAGCGCCTTGATCCCTTTGCGCGTGTTCTCGAACTGCCGCTGCTGTGCTTTCGGTTCGCTCAACACACACACTTGCAGCGTCGCTTTTGCCACATCTATGCCGATGTACAACATTTGCCTTCACTCCTTCACTCGTCCCCACTGCGCCTCGGCTTCCCTTGTCGTTGCAAGCTCTTACGCTTCGGATACCGTTCAGCCTCTTCGCGCTGTGAGTCGGGAGGTGGGCTTCATCTCTCCAACAGGCTTCTCGCCTCCGGGGACGCCAAGCTCTCACCCCCCTCCTTCCCTTCACCGTTATTGTACGGTATTCTCAAGATACAAGGGGACGGGGGTGAGGTTCTTAAAAAACCTACCCGTGTAAGGGGACGGGGGATGAGGGTTATTGCCCCCATTCCCGAATGTGCCAGAATCGCCCCGCTGCATCAGGCGTTCGGACGGTTCAGCCATTCCTCGCGCAAGATTCCATACAGCGCCAGATCGTGCCGTGCGCCTTCGCGCTGAACGGCTCCCCGCCGCACCCCTTCCCGCACAAAGCCCGCCCGTTCGTAGGCTTTGATGGCGGCATGGTTATAGGTCATCACACTCAACCCCACGCGATACAGGTTGAGTTCGTTAAAGGCGTAATTCAGGATCAACCGCAGCGCATCCTGACCGTATCCTTTACCCCGATAATCTGGCGCACCGATGCCTATCGCCATCTCGGCGGACTGATTACCCCACTTGAGATTGAACAGCACCACAAA
>CAIPFY010000020.1 GCA_903864435.1 uncultured Chloroflexota bacterium
AACATCCCGGATGATCCCGTTCGCAACCCCAACAAAGTTTCAATCACCGAACTCGAATACCGCCACGCCACGCAGCGCAAGATTCCGGTGCTAATTTTTATCATGGCGGACGATCACCCCCTGCCGGACAAACTCTCGGAGAGCGAGAATTTCTTCGAGCCGTCTGAGGAGAGCAAAAAGAAGTTAGCAGCACTCAAAGATGAACTAAAAACAACGCATGTGGTGGGCTTCTTCAAATCCCCCGAAGATTTGCGTGCCTACACCCTTCAGGCGCTCTTTGACCCCGAAGTGCGTGCCAGAGCCGCCGGAATCGCCGCCGCCCCCACACCGCCTGCTCTCGTACTTATCACGCCGTTGCCGCTGCCGCCCGACCTGTACGCTGAGCCGAAATACACCCTGATTAGCACCTTTGTCGGGCGTTCCCACGAACTCGGCCTGCTGGACGACTGGGCGGCCTCTGCCGACTCGCTGATGGTGGTAGAGGCCATCGGCGGGATGGGCAAGAGCGCCCTGACGTGGGAATGGGTGAACCAGCGGGCGCGGGCGGCGCTGAAGCCGGACGGCCTCATGTGGTGGAGCTTCTACGAACGCGGCGCGACCATGAGCGCCTTCGTGCGGCACGCGCTGGCCTACCTCACCCGCCAGCCGCCGGACGCGCTCAAAGACGGCGACCCGAAAGAACACTTCAAGCAGCTTCAGCGCGAACTGGCGAAAGGCCGCTATTTGCTGGCGCTGGACGGGCTGGAACGGGCGCTGGTGGCCTATCACCGCTGGAACGCGGCGCAGATGCGCGACGACAGCGTGGAAACCGCCGAGTCCATCATCAAGCAGCGCGACATCCGCGCCTGCACCGACCCCCGCGACGACGAAATCCTGCGCGGTCTGCTGGACTGCGGGGCGAGCAAAATCCTCATCACTTCGCGCCTGCTGCCGCTGACGCTGGAAGACAAAACAGGTCAACCCTGTAAAGGCGTGCGCCACATCCATCTGAACGGCCTCGCGCCGCAGGATGCGCTGGCGCTGGTGCGCGACTCCGGCGTGACCGTCCATGACGAGCGTATTTTCGAGCAGTTCACCGGGCGCTTTGGCCGCCATAGTTTGCTGGTCAAGCTGGTGGCGGGGCGGGTGAACCACCACCGCCAGCGGCGCGGCGACTTCGACCACTGGTACGCTTTCACCGGCAAAGACCTGAAACTGAGCGATCTGCAAGACGATCTGAAGCAGAACCAGACGCACATCCTGAAATATGCTTTCGACGACATGAGTGCCGAGGAACGGCTGTTCCTGAGCCAGATCGCGGCCTTCGGTGACGCGCTGCCCTACGCTACACTGAGCCTGTTCAACCCGTATGCCCTCCCCGCACCGGAAAGAGGCGAGAAGTTGGAGGCAATGCGTGATGACACCGATACAGGCGAAGAACGTCAGGCGTGGCAGGCGCGGATTGACGTGGTCAACGCGCCCGATCCAGCCTATCTGACGGCGCAGGCTGACTATGAACACTACCTGAAGTCTGCTGAACATCGCAAGGCGCTGGCGCAGTTCGACGGCTTGCTGAGCGATCTCGAAGATCGCGGACTGCTGCGCTGGGACAAGG
>CAIPFY010000021.1 GCA_903864435.1 uncultured Chloroflexota bacterium
ACCAATCCGCCGATTGTGGACACCGGCACCTCTGCCGATTGCTCGAACTTCTTCTCGGTGCGATTCACGTCCACGCAGACCATCACCCCCGGCACGTATAACTTCGTCGTCACCTCGGATGATGGCATACGGGTATCTATCAACAACACACTCGTGCTGGAAAAGTACGTCGGGCGCGTGCTGACCACCGACACCTTCACCCAGACCATCACCACCCCAACAGTGAGCATCACCGTCGAATACTTTGAGGGGCTGGATCAGTCTTCGGTGCAGTTCCAGTGGTTCCTCGTGGGGTCAACCACGCCCGCAGCGGGTACCACCGCCCCCGGCGTCACCCCCACTCCGATCGCCACCGCTGTCCCGCCGCTGACCGTCACCGTGAACGGCGCGAAGGGGCTGTCGCTGCGCAGCGGCCCGTATCTGGGCGCGTCGCTGGTTGGCGTGGTGCGCCCCGGCACGGCTTATTCGCCCACCGCCCGCAACCGCGACGAAGGCCAATACGACTGGTATCAGATCAATGTGGATGGCAAAGTGGGCTGGGCGTCCGGTCGCTACCTGACGGGCGCGGGCGACGCCTCTCTCATTTCGGTGCAAAGTACCATCTTCGAGCAGTTGGATGACGCGCCGGATACGGGCGTGATCGCCGTGCCGCGTTCGATTATGAACCTGCGCCGCCGCCCCAGTGACCGTACCGAAACGCTGGTACAAATCCCTTGGGGGGCAGAACTACCGCTGCTGAACCGCACCATCCAGTACGGCAAAGACTACTGGTATCAGGTGCGCTATGATGGCAAAGTGGGTTGGATTTACGCGCCGTTCGTGGGCGTGCGCGGGGACATCAATCTGGTGCCAATCCGCTAAGGCTGACTGCGGCACACCATTGAATTAACCAGCGGGGGAACGTGTGAGGCGTTCCCCCGCTGGTTGTGAGGGTTAGAAGCCCTGCGCTTTGTAGGTGATTCCGGTGAAGCTGACCGCAGCGGGTGACAGCGCGGCGTGCGCGTCTGCATCGCCCTTCAGCACGTCCAGCAGGAACGCGGTGACGAAGTGATTGGTCAGGTCGTTGGCACGATCCAAATCCCATACCGCATCCGAGCAAGCCCAGTAGAAGCCGAATTCCTCTACATACGGGAACACATCGCACTGGGGATAGAAAATGCCATGTCCGGCATTTTCAAAAAGCACCTGTGCCTTTTGGGTGCTTGCAACGTACTCGTAAGCCGGAGACATGAAATCTGCCACTGGATCGGCGGAGCCAAACAGCGCCATCATGGGGATGGTAATGGCGGCTAAGCCTGCCTGCCCATGCAGTTCCATCGTCCCGGCCATCGGGAAAATCGCATCCACCCGTGAATCCACGATTACCGGCAGCAGTTCATCAGCGGCGGCATTTGCGCCCAGTAGTTGATTAATCTCCTGAAACTGACCCTCCAGATTCGTGCATTCCGCATCGTCGGGAGCAGTTTGGCAATATTCCTGTACCCCTGTCCACAGCACAGGCGCACCCGCCGCACCATAGGCAGTCATACCGCCGCTCGAATGCCCGCCCACCGCGATCTTGTCCATATTAATCATGCCGGGGAGCAGGCCATCCGGTGCGGTCATGGTGGCGGCATCGTCAATGACGCGATTCACTTCCAGCATCCGAATGATGGTACTTGTCGCCACATTGTCCCATGAGTCGTGAATATGTTCGGGCGCGATCACCACGAACCCGTAAGAGGCGAGATGTTCCCCCAGAAACATCTGCCACATCTGAGCCGTAAAGCCGTGTGAATTAATCACCAGCGGGTACGGCCCACCGGACAAATCCGGCGCAGCGCCTTCCAGCGCGTGACCGAATACCGTGAACGGGGCATCCGGTGGGAAACCGTATATGCTCACCAGTACATGATTCGGCCCCATCTGGTAAGTGACGGATTCTTCCAATCCGTCCGGGTTCAGCGCCGGATACCAGATGGTAAAGCGCAGCGCATTATCCGTACCGGCATCCATCTCAAGGGTTTGCGTCCCTACCCAGTATGGCCCATGCAGGGCATAAGTGGGCGCATCCGGGCGCACTCCTACCGCCTCCGGTTTCGGCTGATCTTGCGCGGAGACAACCGACAAACTCAAAAAGACGACCAAGAGGATGAGTGCAAAGTGCGCTCCTGTACGAATTCGACGAGACATGCCACACTTCCTTTCTCTTCTCAAGAGGGGAGCCGAAGCTCCCCTGTATACTCACTCGTTCAGATCAGAAGCCCTGCGCTTCGTAGGTGATGCCGGAGAAGCTCACTGCATCCGGTGCCAGCGCGGCGTGCGCGTCTGCATCGCCCTTCAGCACGTCCAGCAAGAACGCAGTAGCAAAGTGATGGGTAATATCCTGTGTGCGTTGCATATCCCACACCGGATCGGAGCAGAAGAAAGTGACGCCCAGATCAACAGCCCAGGGAATGTCAGCACAGGTACTGCCGAAGATCATATGCTCAGCATTCTGGAAAGTGACCAGTGCTTTCTGTTCACTTGAGATGTACTCATAAGTTGGGTGCGCGCCCCATTCATACGGTGTTGACGTATCGAGCGTTCCACCTATCGCCATGACCGGGATTGTGATCTCGGCTAGTCCCGCCTGATCGAATATATAAGAATCGCCTGCCATCGGGATAATGGCATCAACACGTGGGTCAGCCCACGCTGGCCATAAGCCCTCGGGCATCGAGTCCAGCCCGGCCATCGTTGCCATTTCATTTTCAAGTGGCACCAGAGGATCGCACAACCAAGCATTTGGATCACTCGCGGCGTAAGCAGCCTCACAACGCGCATTAAATCCAACGAGATCGAAGCGTCCACCGGCGGCGGCCAGCGCGGTATATCCCCCATACGAATGACCGGCGACCGCGATCAGATCAGTATTGATGACACCTGCCATCACCCCGCCAGCCGCTGCCAGATCATCGGCAAAAGCAATGGTCTTCAATACATCCTGAGGACGGTAAATCGTACTCTTTGGGATGTCGGCCCAGGTCGATTCAAAGAACTCATGATGATCCGGTGCGATCACCACAAAACCATACGAAGCCAGATGCTCGGTAAGGTGGGCATAGTTGGTGCGTGCTGCCCCAAAACCCGGAGAAAATATCACCAGTGGATAAGGCGCAGCAGCCATATCGAACGCGGCATCCTTGAGGGCATGACCGTGAACAACCCCAACTGTTCCTTCGGGGACATCGAATTTCAACGTTGCCGGGTAGGTTATTTCCTCAGCCAACCCTTCTGGATTGAGTGCCGGATACCAAACCGTGACTTCGAGCGGATCATCGGCTTCGGGATCAATCACAAAATCCTGCGTCCCTACCCAGTACGGCCCGTGCAGGGCATAGGTGGGTGCATCCGGGCGCAACCCCACCGGGGCGGGGATGTTCTGATCCTGTGCATCCAGTACGATCGGAAATGATAGAACGAAGAACAACGCGAGAACTGTCCACAAAATCAACCGATGTTTCATGTGCACACTCTCCCTAAAAACAAACAGGCGTTCCCGGCTATTGTGTGGAAACGCCTGTGACCTGCTTTGTGTTGAGGATAGGTGCCGGTGACACAACAGCTTGAACACCCGCACAATCCTATAAGCGAATTTTATTTGTAATAAAACAGTAGCCGATAAACCAAGAGTTGTATAGTGACATATGTCACTACCTAAAAACTTATTAATTTTAATTACAAAGTTGGCCTCACCTGTCGCCGCCGCTGCCCGCCCGCGCTACACTCATGCTCATAAGAAAACATTCCGGTGAGGTGGGTATGCAATCGTGGATTACGCGCTCCCGTGAAACGGTATACGACGGCGGGCGCTGGCTGACGCTGGAACGCCGCGAACTGGAACTCCCGAACGGGCAAGTCATTCCCGATTGGCTATGGCTGGAGATGCCCTCGTATGCCATCGTGATCGTTGTCACCGAAGGCGGCGCGTTCCTGTTGTTCCGGCAGACCAAATACGCCGTCGAAGGCGTGACGTTAGCGCCGGTGGGCGGGTATCTGGAACACGGCGAAGACCCGCTGCTGGCGGCGCAGCGTGAACTGCGCGAGGAAACGGGCTATGAAGCGCCGGAATGGGTGACGCTGGGGCAATTCGTGGTGGATGGCAACCGGGGCGCGGGGCTGGCACATCTGTATCTAGCGACGAACGCCCGCGAAGTGACCGCCATCCATGCCGACGATCTGGAAGAACAGGAACTACTGCACCTCAGCCGCGCCGAAATCGAGGACGCGCTGGCGGCGGGAACATTCAAAGTGCTGCCGTGGGCGACAGCGGTGGCGCTGGCGCTGCTGCGGCTGCCGCGCTAAAAACAATCGAACCTAGCAACCATCTCAAAAAGGGGTACACCATGTCCGTTCAACACACCCTCTCTGCCGAACACCGGACGCTGCACGGGCATTTCTCGGCGGATTTGCCGCCCGTGCTGACGATTGACTCCGGTGATTCGGTGCGCTTTCAGTGCTTGGATGCCTACTGGAGTCTGGAGCCGTACACCGAGCTACACAAACCGTACCGCCAGATCGAACCCCGCGACCCGGCGCTGGATAGCGGTCACTGCCTGACCGGGCCGGTGGCGCTGCGTGGCGCAAAACCGGGGATGACGCTGGCGGTGCAGATCAACGCGCTGGAACTGGGCGGTTGGGGCTGGTCAATGGCCGGCGGCTTCGCCAACGACTGGAACGATCAACTCGGAATCGGCAAAGGCACGCCGGGAATTATGCAAACGTGGACATTCGACTATGCCGCCGGGACAGCCCGCAACCAGCACGGGCATACCGTCAAAACGCGCCCGTTCATGGGCGTGATGGGGATGCCGCCCGCCGAACGCGGTGTCCATCCCACCGCGCCGCCGCGCCGCACCGGAGGCAATATGGACTGCAAAGAACTGGTGGCCGGTAGCACGCTCTATCTGCCGATTGAAGTGGAGGGCGGCCTGTTCAGCGTGGGCGACGGTCACGCGGTACAGGGTGACGGCGAAATCTCGGTGACGGCGATTGAAGCACCGATGGATCGCGTAGACTTGACGTTCACGCTGCTGGACGACATGCCGCTGACCACGCCCGTTGCCTACACGCCTGCCGGATGGATTGCGCTCGGCTTCCACGCCAATTTGAACGAAGCAGCGGCGCAGGCGGTGGACTCGATGCTGACGCTGATGAAGCGGTTGCACGGCCTCGAACGCTTGGAGGCGCTGTCGCTCGCCAGCCTGACGGTGGATTTGCGCGTGACGCAGGTGGTGAACGGCGTGCGTGGCGTTCATGCCCTGCTGCCGGATGGCGCGTTCCAGTTGTAGTTATAGGCCGGATAGGAACTGCATCAGCCGGGCGGGGTCGCCGTTGAAGATCAGCGAACCGGGGACGATCCAATCGGCTCCGGCCTGATGAATCAGCGGCACGCTCTCGTAGCGAATCCCGCCATCAGCTTCAATCTCGGTGGACAGGCCGCGCTGCGTGATCGTCTGCCGGAGCTGGCGAATCTTGCCGGGGACGGAGGAATCCATCGAAACACCCTTCACCCCCATATACGTCCCCATGATCGTCACCATATCCAGTTGATCGAGAACCGGGTCGAGC
>CAIPFY010000022.1 GCA_903864435.1 uncultured Chloroflexota bacterium
ATTTCGCTCAGGATTTGCCGCACACGGCTGGTCGCCTCGCGGGATTGTTCCGCCAGTTGGCGCACTTCCATCGCCACCACCGCGAACCCCTTGCCTTCTTCGCCAGCGCGGGCGGCCTCGATGCTGGCATTCAGCGCCAGTAGCTTCGACTGTTCCGCCAGCCCGTTCACCGTATCAATAATCTCACCGATTTGCTGCGTGCGTTCCGAAAGCATCAGGATGTTCTCGGCGATATTGTCCACCTGTTTACGCAGCGTATCCATGCGGCGCACCGTGTCGGTGACGGTATCCTGCCCGCTGCGCGACACACCCACCGACTGTTGCGAAGCCTGTGCAACCGACTTGGCGCGTTCCGAGGTTTGCTGCACCGTCACGCGCACTTCCTCGACGGTGGCTACCGTCTGCGTCACGGCGGCATCCTGTTCGGTGGCGGCGGCGGTTTGCTGAGTGGTGGAGGCCTGAATTTCCATCACCGTAGACGACAGCACCGCGACCGTTTCCTGAATCTGCGAGGTCATCTGATTCAGGTTCTCGACCATTGTGTTCAGGTTGTGACCGAGCCGGATCAGATCGTCCGTTTCGCTGCTGCTGCCGTTCATGTGCAGCCTATCCTTCAGATTGCCGTGCGCGACCGACTCAATGAAGGCGGCATAGCGCGAAAGCGTGCTTTCCAGATATTGCTTGCTATCGCGTTCACTTTCGACCATGCGGCGCAAATTAGCCGTCATGCGGTTGAATGCGCTGGCGAGTATCCCCAGTTCATTCGAGCTTTTCACATCCGCCTGCGCCTCCAGTGCGCCGTCCGCCACCTGCACGGCAGCATCGGTGATGCGGGTGATCGGGCGCGAGAAACTACGGGCGATCCACGTACTTGCCACCAGAATAACGATCACCGCGACGACGATGAGGATGAGGGTGGCGTTCATCAACGCATTGATGGGCGCGAAAGCCTCATTGGTATCAATCTCCGCCAGCAGCATCCAACGGGTGTTTTCAACCGGTGCCCAGCTTCCCAGTACCGTGAGGCCGAGATAGTTCGTGTATTCGGCGATGCCATCAACCATACCCTGATCCACCATTTGCAGCGGGTAAGTCTCAATCGGCTTGTCCAGCAGATCAGTACCTTCGTGCCGGAGGGCGGTTCGTACCACATGGCTTACACTATCCGCCAGATAGGTTTCGCCGGTTTCGCCCAAACCGGTGTAATCGGTCATGATACTATTGATCGTATCCAGATTGTTGCGGGTTCCCACCACGCCAATGATGCTGCCATCCGGCGCGGTCACAGGGGTTAGCACCGAAAAAATGCGGGTGACTCCATCAATGCTGGTGGTGATGTCGCTAATGGTCGTCTCTTTGAGGCCGGCATTGAAATCAATCGTTGGGATGTCTTTGGCGAGCGTGCCTTCTTTGATGAAGTTGTTATTGGTCGAAACCACCAGAAGGCCATTGCGATCAAAAAGGAAGATTTCATCAATGCGAACGTAGGTTTCCTTAAATGCGCTCATGGCGGCGAGGGCGGCGCTGTAGGCCTGTCGGTAGGCTTCGGCCTGTTCGCTGTTCTGGCGCGTCTGCGAGATGACCTGCACGCCGAAATTGTCCAGTTCCGCGCTGCCCCGCAGTCCTGCCGTTTTGGAAAGCGCAATCGCGGCGCGTGCCGTATCCTGCATCCATGCCGCCAACCGAACCGCTTTAGCAGTCGCCACGCCATCCAGCGTATTCCCGATGCTATCTCGTAGTGAGGTGTTGGCGTTGGAGAACGCCACGCCGCCGATAATCAATAACGGAAGGATTCCCAGAATGAGGAACGAGATGATTAACTGTCCCTGAATGGAACGGTAGATAGGTAGCTTCTTTGGGGCTGCGACGGTCTGCATGGTGTTCCTCTCTATACGGAAGGCGGCTTCCGTTGAGCTAAAAGTCAGCAGGGTATCGCCGCGATCCATACCACGAACCACCCGCTGAAACTGCGAAAGGGGATGAAGTTATGATTTTGATCGTAGCACCACTTCAATTCATCAAAGAATTAAGACTTTAAGTGTTTGACGAGGAAATTTAGATACATTCTTAATGTATTGAAAGGATGGCTGGACAGCGCCGCCAGCCACCCGTGAGCAGGAGATTACAGCGGATAAATGTTGATTCCTAGCGCCCCGGCCAGCGACACCAGCAGCGGAGCCAGCACCAGCGCGGGCAGGAAGTTTGCCATGCGCGGCTTCTTCACATCCAGCAGGATGAGCGAAAGCCCCAGCAGCAGCAGGCCGCCGGTGCCTGTCATTTCGTTAATCATGGGGGTAGACATAAAATCCCCTAGCACCATACCCAGCAGCGACAGACCGCCCTGAATAAGCAGGATGCTGATAATGCTAAACAGCACGCCCACGCCAAAACTGGCGGCGAAGGCCATGCTTGCGAACATATCCAGCACGCTCTTGATGAC
>CAIPFY010000023.1 GCA_903864435.1 uncultured Chloroflexota bacterium
CACGTATCAAGGAACACTTATGCCGCCACTGGTCAGTACCATTTTGCTCAACTACAAAGCCCGACAGGATACGCTGGACTGCCTCGCATCGCTGAGCCATCTCACCTATGCCGATGTCCACATTATCGTGCTGGACAATCACTCCGGCGATGGGCTGGAAGAAGCCGTCCGCGCCGATTATCCGCAGGTGGATTTCATCCAGACCGGCGCCAATCTGGGGTTCACGGGCGGGAATAACATCGGCATCCGCAAGGCGCTGGAACGGGGCGCGGACTACATCCTACTGCTGAACAACGATACCATCGTCGCGCCGGACTTCCTGAACGAAATGATTCGCGTCATGGATGCTGACCCGACCATTGGAATCGCCGGCCCGATGATCTACTACTACGCCAACCCCGACCAAATCTGGTCAGCCGGCGGCGCGATTGACTGGCGCAGCGGCACCACCCGCATGATCGGCTTGAACGAGATGGACAAAAGCCAATTCGGTTCCACGCCGTTTCAGGTGGATTTCGTCAGCGGGTGTGCCCTGCTGGCGCGGCGGTCACTGTGGGAAAAATCGGGGCTGCTGGATGACCAGTTCTTCATGTACTACGAAGAAACCGAGTGGTGCGTCCGCGCACAAACCGGCGGCAACCGCGCCGTCCTCATCCCCGACGCGATGATCTGGCACAAAATCTCGATACAGGATCGGGCGGTTTCACCACGCACCTACTACTACATGACGCGCAACCGCTTCCTGTTCCTGAAAAAGACCCACGCCAGTTTAAGCACATGGATGAAGGTGTGGATGGAATACACCCGCACCTTCCTGAGCTGGTCGCTCAAACCCAAGTGGCAAAACCGCCGTCAGTTACGCGGGGTGATGCTGCGGGCGATCTACGATTACTACCGGGGGCAGTTCGGCATGACTGCGCTCTAGCCTACCCCGCGCTCAAGATCATGCCGTCGCGGGCGGGCAGCGACCATTTGACCTGCCCGCCTTCGACCGTCACCTCGCCCTTGCCGTACAGCGCCTTCAGCACCGTGCCCTCCGCGTACAGATCGCCCACGTTGGCTTCCTCGTTTCTGCGCCTTTTCAGCCACACCCACCTTGTCGTCGCCCTGCCGCCTAGCAGCGGGTCTACCTGATAGCCATCGTGGGCGTGGTAGCGGTGATTACACGCGCTCTGGAAGATGGGCGTGAAATAGATCGCGTTCGCGCCCAAATCTCCCATACGAAAACTCCTTTACCAATATCACATTTCGCATAAACGAATTCCGAACAAGATGTTATAATTCGGACAAGAGGTCTAAATTGATTGAATGCTTCGATGAAGGTTCTTACGCTAGAGAGTCTCGTCTCATTTGATTTAGTTTCATCGCCCTTGTTGCTCATACAGGGGGGATTACTGAATTATGCAAACCCGGCGGCGGCGCGGCTGATGGGGGGTGAACCTTCGCATCTGCTTCAGCGCCCCCTGACCGATTTTCTTCCAGCAGAAGCCGACCTGACACCCGCCGAAACGCCCCACGAAGCACGCTGGCACACGTTCGATCTTACCCCGTTGTGGCTGGAATACATCATCACGGCAGTAGAATTCGGACAGTCGCCAGCACTGTTGTTCACCCTGCGCGACCTGACCGCGCAGCGCAGCGCCGAAGCGGAAACGGCACGACTGCGCCGCCTGTTAGATACCGCGCCAGACGCAATTTACGCCAAAGACCGTGAGCAGCGTTTCACCTACGGCAACCACGCGCTGCTGAAAATGTTCGGCCTGCAACGGCTTGACCAGATTCTGGGACTCACCGATCTCGAACTATGGGGAGATAAAGCCTCGTTCCACATGGTTCCCGAAACCCGCATGATGGAAACAGGCGAAGGCCCGCTCCATTTTGAATTTTCCTTCACCCCGCCCGACCAGCAACAACCCGTCACCCACATGGTCACGAAGTCCGTCGTGCGGGATGAAACGGGCGCGGTAGAAGGCATGATCGGTATCAACCGCGACATCAGCAAACTGCGGGCACAGGAAGAACGCCTGTTAGAGCGTGAAACGCAGTTCCATGAAGCGCAACTGCTCGCCAAGCTGGGCACGTTCATTACGGATATGGTCAATGATACCGAATGGTGGAGTGAAAGCCTGTACGCGATATATGGCGTGCCACCCGGCACACCGCCCACGGGTGAATTGTTCCGCAGCCTGATTCACCCGGACGACATCACTGAGGAACTGAAACACTTTTACAATGCAATGGAGTCCGGCAAGACGTTCTATCATCTGGAACACCGAATGGTGCAGCCTTCCGGCCAAATTCGCTACGTCACTGGCGCGGTAGAAATTCGCCGGGATGAGAACGGCAAGCCCACCAAGCTCATTGGCGTGGTGAAAGATGTGACCGCCCAGCACGACATCACCGACTCTCTGCGCGAAGCACAACGCTTCACCAACCGGATTCTCGCACTCATGCCGGACTCGGTCTATGTCTATGATCTGATTGAAAATAAGACGATTTACGACAGCCGGGGAATCGGGGTCACACTGGGCTATACACCCGAACAGATGGCCGCGTTCGGCGCAAATTTCCTGACGGACGTGCTTCACCCGAATGATCTAGCCCAGTTGCCCGATTTGCTCAACCAGTATAATACGTTCCGCGATGGGCAGATCCTCGAACAAGAATGGCGCTATAAAGCTGCCGACGGCACTTGGCGCTGGCTGCACACCCGTGCCACCATCTTTAGCCGTGCGGAAGATGGTACGGTGCAGCAAGTCGTGGGCGTATCGTCTGATATGACCGAAGCCCATCAACAAGCCCAAAAAATCGAGCAGTCCGAAGCCCGGTATCGGCTGCTGGCCGAAAATATCCGCGACATCATCCTCGTCATGAACGATATTGGGCAGATTGAATAC
>CAIPFY010000024.1 GCA_903864435.1 uncultured Chloroflexota bacterium
AGAAACGCCCGACAACGCGCTATACCACCTCACCAGCCGCATCTTCCTGCCCGAAAAGAAACAATGCTCCACTGAAGGTTGCCTGAATCTGATCGAAATGCCCGATCCGGTGAACGAAGTCGGCGCGATCATCCGCCACGCCAAACGGCTGCTGCTCAACGGCGCACAACCGGACGACATCCTGATCGCGGTTCGCGATTGGGGGCGCTACGGCGGGGCGCTCAGCGATGCAGCGCGGCGCTACGGCGTTCCTGTCGCGCTGGCGCATGGCGACACACTGCTCAAGAACCCCGCCATCTCGGCGCTCATCAACCTGCTCGAACTATCGGAGACGGACTTCCCGCGCCGCACCCTGCTGAATGCGCTGCGTTCCGACTACTTCACTATCCCCAACATGCCCCCGGACATCGTGAACCAGATTGATCGCATCAGCCGTCGGAACATCATCCCCGGCGGACGTGCATTGTGGCTGGAGGAGTTGAGTCGAGGGGAGCTAGTCGAAAAAGAAAACAACCGCGACGACGATGAATCCGGTGAGTGTGAGTATCTGGATGCCAGCGCCGCCCACGCTGCACTCAGCGCCTTCTTCGATCAGGTCACACCGCCCCTCGAAGCCACCACCAGCGGCTACATCGAGTGGATTGAAAACCTGATCGGGGCGGACGACCAACACAACCCCGACGAGGCCGAAGATGGCGAAGACGCGCCACCGCCGCCCCTCACGCTGGGCATGTTGAGCCGCCTGCGCGACGAGAAAGACGGTCAAGACCCCGCTCTCGTCAACCGCGACCTGAGCGCCCTGCGCGATTTCAAGCGCGTGCTGCGTGGCCTGTATACCGCCCAACGGTTGCTAACCACGCTCACGCTCCGTTCGCAGCCGCCGCCCGCCCGCGACTGGCGCAGTTTCTTCGGTGAACTCAAAACCGCGCTCATGGCCGCCGAAACCAGCCGCACCTTCAACCGTTCCGGGCGCGTCCTCGTCACCTCTGTGAACGATGCGCGTGGCCTGCCCCATCCGCATGTGCTGATTCCGGGGCTGTGCGAATCGGTCTTTCCCGCCCCCGCGCCCGAAGACCCGCTGTACTTGGATAGCGAACGCCTGCAACTACAGGCAAAAGACATCTATCTGGAAACCACCGCCGAGCGCACAGGCGAAGAAGGCGTGTTCTACGAACTGATCTGTCAGGCACGGCAAACGCTCACCCTCAGCCGCACCACCGTGCAGGACGGCGCAGAGTGGCCGCCCAGCCACCTGTGGCGGGCGGTGACGAGCGTCTTTAGCGATGCAAAAGAGCAAACCCGTTCACTGTCCTCCGGCGAGGCGCTACCCGCCGCCGAAACCGTCCTGCCCGCCGAAACCGCTATCGCACTGGCCGCCACGCTGCAAAAGCAAACCCTGTCCGCCGACCTCGTACCGCTATACAACTGGTTGATCGGCACACAACCCGACCTGTGGGAACGGGTGCGCTTAGGCCAGCGGTTCGAATCGCAGCGCATGACCAGCCGCGAAAGCAGCGTCTACAGCGGCAAATTGACGGACGACGCTCTGATTGCAGCCATCGGTGAGCATCTGGGCGCAAAGCATACGTGGAGCGCCAGCCAACTGACCGAACAGGGGACGTGCGGCTTCCGCTTCTTCGCCAAGCGCATACTGGGGCTGGAAGCGTGGAAAGACCCCGAAATCGGCATGGACATCCTTCAGATGGGCAACATCTACCACGCCATCCTCGAACACACCTACAAAGCCATCCAGCAAAAGGGTTGGACGATCAGCCGGGAACACACCGATGCGGCTATCGAGTTGATGCGCGAGAAGGCACAGGCCATATTCGCTGACGCGCCGAAAAAATACAAATTCCGGTCTTCCGCCCTGTGGAAACAGGAACAGCAGAACATGCTGAACAAGCTG
>CAIPFY010000025.1 GCA_903864435.1 uncultured Chloroflexota bacterium
ACCGATGCGCCGCCCCAGCACGCGCAAGCAGTATAATCGCCCGCCTTCAGAGTGATTGGGCTAACGCTGCGTGATGGCGTACAATGAATTTTGTGCGCTACAGACTGCAGAACAACATCCTCAAATTCCGTGATGGGTCATTTCCCCCTCAAAGAAGTTCACATCCCCCTCTTTACAGGCTGAACGTGATGCCTATGTCACAAAATCGTTATGCTCTTTTAAGAACTCATGAATTATTTGATTTAATGCGACTTGTAAGTTATGGTAAGTGACAACGGTTATTACCAAATCGGTCATGAGCCGCTTTAGCACGTAAACCGCTATCTCTCACCTCCACAATTAGCTCGTTCATTAGAGACTATTTATGGTTACTATGCGTTCGCTGACCGAAGATTCTCAATCACCGTCATTCACACACCTCACCGATAATCCAGATTGGCTGCACCAACAAATCATCGAGAACAGCCCTTACGGGATACTGCTGGTAAATGCGGGGCAACCGAATAGACCTATCACCAATGTGAATCCGGCTTTTGAACGCCTGACCGGATATACCGCGCACGAGTGCATCGGTAAGGACTTCGGTCTCTTACAGGGGGACAGTGGCACAGAGGCCGAACGGGATACGATCCGGCGGGCGCTGGCAAACGGCGAATCCGTCACAACCGTCCGCCAAAGCCGCCGCAAAGATGGCAGCCTGTTCTGGAACGAACTGCACATTTCGCCCCTTCGGAACCCATCCGGGGCGATCACCCATTTTGCCTGTACCTTCAACGACATCAGCGCCCGCAAAGAAGCCGAACTTGCGCTGGCACAGAGCGAAGCTCGTTACCAGCAACTTATCGAGAGCCACAACGCCATCGTCACAGACACAGCGGACGAACGCAGCACCGACCTGCGCGACCAATCCCTGTTTGAGCAGTCGAACGACGGGGTATTCATCATCAGCCTGCAAGGAAAATATCTTCAGGTCAATCAACGCGCCGCAAACCTTTTCGGCTACTCCCGCGAGGAATTGGTGCGCCTGTCCATCTATGACCTGATCGTGCCGGAACAACAACACCACGCCGACGCGATTTTCCAACGCCTGCTGCAAGGCGAACATATCCCTCCCTATGAACGCATTTTCCGGCACCGCGACGGGCATCCGATCATCACCGAAATCAATATTGAACTGGTGCGCGATGTGGATGGCAACCCGATCCATCTGCAAAGCGTTATGCGGGACATCAGCGACCGCGTCCACATGCAGAACAGCCTGCGCGAGAATGAGCAGCGGTTTCGCTCGCTCATCCAGCAGTCCAAAGATGGCGTGACGCTCGTCAACGAAAACGGGTTGGTCATCGAATGGAACCCCGGCATGGAGGCGATGACGGGCATTCCCAAAGAGCGCGCACTAGGCCGCCCCGTGTGGGATTGTCAGTATGAATTGTTGATCGAAAAGCACCGGACGGAAGAACAGTATGAGCACCTGAAAACCGCCATGCTGAACGTGCTGCAAACCGGGGAAGCCGACTGGTTGAACCACCCGGTGCAAACCACCCTCCAGCACTCGGATGGAAGCCTGCTGGTCGCGCAATCGGTCATGTTCAGCATCCAAACCGCCACCGGCTACCGCATCGGCAGCATCTTCCGCGATATCACCGAACGTCAGCAGATGGAAGACGCGCTGCGTCAGAGCGAAACCAATTACCGGTTGCTGACCGAAAACGTCAAAGATGTCATCATCAAGTTCTCCCTGAAATCCATCCGCACCTATGTCACGCCTTCGATTTATGGTCTGCTGGGATACCACCCCGAAGAACTGGTCGGTGGGTCGGCAGTCGAACTGGTACACCCGGATGATCGGTTGGCTTCAGGCATGGCGCTCCGGCAAGCACTGTCAACTCGCAGCGGCACCAGTGTCATTCAACGCTTGCAGCACAAAGACGGGCATTACGTCTGGGTCGAAGCGACGGTGACAGCCATCGCCGATCCCGCCACAGGCGCACCGGTAGAGATCATCGCTGTCGTGCGTGACATCACCGAACGCAAGCAGATTGAAGACGCGCTGCGTCAGAGCGAAGAAAAATACCGTCTGATTACCGAAAACACCTCCGATGGCCTGATTATCGTGGACGGGGCGACCCAGCATATCACCTACGCTTCGCCGTCCTACGACCTGCAATATGGGCGTGAAATCGGCGAAACAATGGGTCGAAACACGGAAAGTATCTGGGAAATCATTCATCCCGACGATCGGGAAGCGGTTTTTGCACAAATTTTCGCAGCGATTGAACGCCATCAGCCCACGCTGATTTACAGCTATCGCTCCCAGCACAAGCAGGGGCATTATTTTTGGCGAGAAGATCACGCCCGCTTTCACTATGCGCCGGATGGCTCGCTCTTGAACGCCAACGTAGTCTCCCGCGATATCACCGAGCGCAAACGCATGGAGGAGCGCCAGATCGAACTAATGCTGGAACGGGAGCGCACCGGCATGCTCTCGCGCTTCATCCGCGATGCAGCGCACGAGTTCCGCACGCCGCTGTCCATCATCGGTTCCAGCACCTACCTGCTGTCGCGCAGCAGCAACCGTGAACAACGCGAACGGCGCATTTTTCAGATCGAAACGCAGATCAAGCGCATCACGCGATTGGTGGATATGCTGCTGATTCTGGTCAAACTGGAAAGCGACGACCCGATCATGCCTGTGCCTGTAGACATCAGCGCCATTCTCCAAACAGCCTGCCGCAACGCGGTCGAAACCTACGGCACCGCGCCGGTGATTACTTGTCACGTCCCCGCCGCCTTACCCGCCGTCTCAGGCGATTCCAACTTCCTTGCAGACGCTTTCCAGCAAATACTGGATAATGCCTGCCGCTTCACCCCGCCAACTGGAAGCGTAACCGTAATGGCGGGTACGTCCGTTGAACACCTGTGGGTGGAAGTGGCCGATACCGGACTTGGCATTCCAGAGAATGACTTACCGCACATTTTCAAAACGTTCTGGCGGCACGATCACGAACACACCACATCCGGGCTAGGCTTAGGGCTGCCTATCACCAACCGCATTATTCAGAGTCACGGCGGCCAACTGGACATCGAAAGCCGCCTCAATCATGGAACACGGCTGCGGATTACTCTGCCCATTACGAATCAAATCCCCTGAACCGCGCAGGCCGGGCATAACGCTTGTTTATGCCCACCTTAATCACGCCCCGGCCTAAATACGGTTATGATAGAAAGACGGCTTGGTGAAGCGTCGCGCAGACATCGTGGCTGATTTCTGGCGACCCATCACCCCGACGCGCTCACCAACACAGGCTGGATTCACGCATACATCTTGGAGGCCACCCCGCTGATGCGGGGGGCACAAACATGGCGCATATTCTCCTCATAGACGACGAACGAAAACTCACCGACCCGCTGCGTGCCTCGTTTGAACGGGCGGGCTACCAGATCACCGTTGCGAGCGACGGCCACAGCGGGCTGGGGCTGGCGCTGGTCGAAAAGCCGGATGTCATCATACTGGACGTGATGATGCCGGGGTTGGACGGCTGGCAGGTATGCCGTGCGGTGCGCGAACATAGCACCGTCCCCATCATCATGCTCACCGCGCTGGACGACACGATGGATCGCATTAAAGGGCTGGAACTGGGCGCGGACGATTATCTGGTAAAGCCCTTCGGCTACAAGGCGCTGGAAGCCCACGTCCGCGCCATGTTACGCCGTGTGAAAATTGATCAGGCGCAGCACGCCACCACCCAGATCACACTTGGCGAGATCACGCTCGACCTGCAAGCGCACACCGTCACCCGCGCTGGCAAAGAACTGGCGATGCGTCAGAAAGAGTACGAAATCCTGTCGTTGCTCATGTCCAACCCCGGCAAAGTCGTCACCCGCGAACGCATGTTTGACGAAGTGTGGGGAACCGACTGGCTAGGGGACACGCGCACGCTGGATGTTCACATGAGCTGGCTACGCGCCAAACTGGAAACCGACCCCACCAACCCGGTCTATCTGCAAACCATACGCGGCGTGGGCTACCGCTTCAATGACCCGGAACGGAACGACCCGTGATACTCCACCGGCTGACCATTCGCAAGCGTATTCTGATCATTTTCTTGATGGTGGCGATTACGGGCGGCGTGGTGCAATTCATCGTCGCCGGGCGATATCTGCAACTAGCAACGCTGGAGTTCTACCAGCACCACCTCGAAACCGATGCGCTACTGGTTTCAACGGCCTTTGCCGAACCGCTGGTCGAGTACCTCGATGGGGAGGACAGCAGCAGCATTAGCCAAGTTATGGGGACGCTACAACAGGAAGTCGGTCACAATTACCTGATTGTAGATCGTAATAACCGCGTGATGGGCTACACCGCCAACACCGGCTACGAGCAGGTAGATCGCGTTCCCGATACCCCCGAACTTATACAGGCGCGTTCGGAGCATATTGGCGCGGACATCCGCCCGAACAATCAGGGAGAAGCTACGTTATACGTGGCGATCACCGTGAGCTACGAGAACAATCCGCTAGGCACGTTCGTCCTCTCCGAGCCGATGCAACCGGCTTATGATGAAGTCACCCGCCGTTATCTGGAGCTGGCCGGCGCGACAGTGCCGGTGCTGGCACTGGTGATCGCCGCCAGCCTGTGGATCGCAGGGACAATCTCGCGCCCGATCCAAAGCCTGCGGAACTCCGCGATGCGCATGGCACACGGCGCGTTAGATACGCGCATTCAGGTTCATTCGCAGGATGAGATTGGCGAACTCGCCAACACCTTCAACTACATGGCGGGGCAGATCGAAACCCTCATGCACACCCAGCGCAGTTTCGTGAGCAACGCGGCGCACGAACTGCGAACGCCGTTGATGACGCTCAAACTGCGTGCGGAAGCCCTGTCGGAAGAAGCCCTCCCCGCCGATGAGCAGGAAACCTACCTGCGCGAAATCCGGCAGGAAGTAGACCACATGGCGGAACTGGTATCGTCGTTGTTGATGCTGGCACGCATTGACGAAGGACGACACCAGCCCAACGGCACCGTCACCGATACCGTTGCCACGCTGCACGACATCATGCGGCATTGGCGCATCGAAGCCGAAACCAAAGGACTGCGCTTCACGGCGCAAATTGACCCCGACCTACCCGACCTGCCGATGAGTCCGAATGATCTGCGCGTGGTGCTGGATAACCTGCTTTCCAACGCGATCAAATACACCACGCGGGGCGAGGTTCGGTTGTCCGTTTCGCACCGCAAAGATGCATTCACGCTGGAAGTGAGCGATACAGGGGTGGGGTTTCTGCCAGAACAGGGAACGCACCTGTTCGACCGTTTCTACCGATCCGAACAGGTGCGGGGACAATATGCGGGGAACGGGCTGGGGCTTTCGATAGTCCAGTCTATTCTTAACCATTACGGCGGGCGCATCGAAGCGCACAGCGCGGGCATCGGTCAGGGCGCGGTGTTCACCTTGCGGCTCACGCCCGCGCCATAACGATTCAAGCGGCGGGGGGTTTGCGGGCGGCGGCTCCTGCGGCCCGTGCAGGCGTCGCCTGTACGCGGTCTTTGCCCATCCGTATCCCCAGCAGCAAAACAACCAGCAGCACGCCCACGCCGACCAGCAGTTGAAGTCCTAGATGGCTGCCTTCTGTACCGGCGAACAACCCGTGCAGCGACACCAGCCCGAAGGCGGCATAGCTGGCGTAATGCACGCGCTTCCAGTTGGCGTGTCCCAGCCGCTTCTTGAGTGGGAAACTGAGCGTGACGATCACGATCACCCAGAAGGCCAGCGTCCCCAATCCCACCACTTCTGGACGATACGGGCCAGCAAACGGGATGAGCAAATCGCCAATCGTGTACTTGAAATAGTCATCGAACAGCAGCAGCAGCGCGTGGATCAGTCCTAGCAGCAGCGACAGCCACGAAATCGTGCTGTGCATGGTCAGTGACACCGGCCCCGGCGACCAGTCTTTCACAAACTGCACGCTGATGAACAGCCCCCACACCGTCGAAGCCAGCAGCAACACGTAAGCGACGATGCCGGACGAACGTACCAGATGCCACGCCAATTTAGCATCTTCCGTCAAATTCATGCTGAACAAACCGTTGCTCACCAGCAGCCCCGCCGACACCAGTAGGACGACCACACTGGCGGCAATCACCAGCAAATCGGTTTTCTTGGTTGATTTCTCGTTATCCATTTTCATGACCCCTCTTTCAACACGCTGCTCCTGACTCTGTTCAAGGGCGGGGGTGTGCCGCTGCACCTCCCCCGCCCCCGTCATCCTCACGCCACCCCCCTGCTTTGCAACCGGGGGCGGTGGAACGTTAGCTAATCATCGCCATCTTCATGCTCGCCGCCGTCATCATCGCCCCCTTCATGCTCGCCCCCTTCATACTCGCCGTTGAAAGTCCCACCGGCGGACTGAGCAGGCGCTACAATCACCTGCTGCGCGGACTGGGCTGGCGCTGCGAACACAATCTGCGCCGGAACCGCATCCTTCAGCGGGATGTTGAACACGGTCAACTGCGTACATTCGCCCTGCGTCTGAAGGAAACTCCGCGACACCCATGCTGAACCGAAGTCCGTGCCCACCACCATCCAGTTGTTCTCCGGGTTCTGACCGCCCACCGTGTACACCTGACCACGATACCCGTAGCCGAGGATGGTGTAGCCAGTGCCGGGGCCGCTGCGCAGGTTGAGCGAACTGGCGCTCACTGTCGCGGTGCAGGTTGCTGCCGAAGGCGCGGCAGGCGCAGTCGTATCCGCCACAGCCGCCGCGCTAACGGGCGAGGCCAGCACGATGAAACCGGCTTCAGCGGCGGACACAGCCCGCACGCCAGCCACCATCGGGGTGGTCAGGTTGCTGCCGAGCAGCGTGAACTGATAGTTACCGGAGTCGATCACGAAGTTCAGCCCGTCCACATGCGCACCGTTGGACTGCGCCATGACCAGACCGCCCTCATCCACCAGTTGAGTGATAGCCGACACGCCGGGGAACGTAGCGGTAATCACGCCGGTTGTTTCCGCCGGAATGCTGACCGCCACCATGTCGCCGGGGCGATCGGTACTCAGCGGGAGCGACACTTCCTGATTCAACTGAAGCGCGGGAGCCGTGACCAGTTGCGTCAGTCCGCTTTGCGTCAGTTCGGGCAGCGACACCACACGCACGCTGGCATTCGTCACCCCTAGCAGGCGTTCCACACGCAGCGTATGGGAGCCGCTGTTGGGGGCAATGTTCAGTTGAAGCCCGTGCAAACGCGGGTCAGCCGCCGTAAACACCGCACTACCGCTACCATCGGTTAGCGTAATCGCCGCGCCGCTGAAATCCAGCGCAATCGTGCCGGTGGTATCCGGCGGCAGGGTGATAACCACATCAATCACCGGAGACGCATCGTTGAGCGTAATCAGATCATTGGCATTTTGAGCCATTGCGGGCAGTGCCGACACCAGTGCCAGCAGAACCACGACCAAGAGAGCTAGGCGCTTCATACAAGAGTCCTTTCCTGAACCAAGTTTGCAAAATAGGGGGTCGCAAGCACCGCGCCATCCTGCCGAACCACCAGTCCGGCAGCATTCCATTGTGTTTGCAACCAGTTCAAACCGGCTTCCGCGCCGCGCAGCAACACCGCTTTGGCATAAGCCTCCGCCGTTGGCGCATGCGGGTGCTGTACCGTCACGGTCAGCACATCGGTTTCGGCGGGTGCGCCGCTGCGCGGGTCAATGATGTGGTGACGCTGCATCCCATCGGCAGTCGTCCAGCGCCGGTAGTCCACACCACTCGTCACAAGGCAAGCATCGCGCAGCCACAGCGTTACCAACGGCTGCTGATTCGCGGGGTCATCGAGGCGCACATCCCAACCGGGGTATCCTTGCGGCGCACCCCGCGCCACCATATCACCGCCCATATTCACCAGACACGCGCCATACGGAGCAAGCGTATCTGCCAACCGCGCCGCCATCCAACCTTTGGCGATCCCGCCCAAATCGAGGGCGCTGCCTGCCGGAATACGCACTGCCTGTATCGTCTGCATCAGTTCAATTCCGTGCCAATCGGCAACCGGAACCGGTTGTGTGGCGTCCGGTTGCTCGATGTGGTCAAAACTGCGGGTGTAACCACTGGCGAGGAGCGCAGGCAGCACCAGCGGGTTATAACGTCCTTCGGTCAGGCGGGCGGCATGTTTAGCCGCGCTGATGTTCTCGAACAACACCGGACTGGTTTCGACCCATGTCCCGGCCTGCGCGTTCAACAGCATCAACTCGCTCTGAGGACGAAAGCGTGACAGCCGCGCTTCCACCGCTTCGACCTGCGCGGGGATGTCACTCAACAGAGCGTCCCCGTCCATATCTGTTTCCAGTTGAACGGTGATGCCGCAGCCCATCGCCCGGAACGACAGCATCGTGATTGTCATTATCGGCTCGACTGACCGGGCTGCTGTACCGGCTGCTGCACCACCACCTGTGCCGGCGCAGACATCTGAGGGGAACTCTGCTGCTGCACAATCACTGGCGCGGGTGCGGCCATCTGCGCCGGAACCGGCGGTTGGATCACCATCGCGTTACCCTGTGCGGGCGAATGACTGCTGACGATCGGGCTGGCGGCCTGCTGTTGGGACTGGCGCAGGACGATAATGCTAGGCGCGGCCTTCTGGATCATCAGCGTGGGCGCTACCGCTTGCGGCATGGATGTGACCGAAGCCATCACCTCTGAAGTCGGCACCACCAAAGCCGGCACCTCTGCGGCGGACTCGGCGAAAGGGGTCGCCGTGAGTGAAATCAGACGGGTATCGAGCATCGCCAGATTTTGCGCGCCGACGAAGGTTGCAATCGTTGTGCTGGTCACTAATGCGCTGCGGACGAGGAGCTTCCGTGCGCGATCTGTATTTGCCATGTTGAGTATCTCCACAAAAACATCTTACTGGTCATCAGGATACGACAACCCGCCGTGTCTTGGTTAAACGCCCACTCAACATTACCTTAAATTTAGCTTAAATCAGGTCGGGGGAAATATTCACGTCGGTGGCGGCCTATCTTCGTAGAGACACAACGCACGTCATATCCTGTTTTTACGGGAGACAGGCGCGAGCCGTGTCCCTACGAATTTCTGCCTTCGTCTGCTTCCCCTCTCCAGCGGTACTCCGCGTTACGGAGAAGGGACTGAGGGGTGAGGTTCTTCAAATACCACCCCCTGAAAGGCGCAGGAGGTGAGGGCTTCTTATTTCACGTACACGCGGTAATCCCACGCGGGCAGCGTCAGGGTTGTCTCGCCGCTAAAGGTCACGCTTTGCTGGCTGAAGAACTCGGTATATATGCCGTGATACAACGACTCGCGCAGGGTAAACGTCTGCACTTGCGCCG